>CAZYZA010000103.1:0-11065 GCA_964651415.1 uncultured Desulfovibrionaceae bacterium | reverse complement strand
CACGCCGTGCCCGTGGTCGACCTGCGGGTCAAATTCGACATGCCCAGGGTCCAGGACACGGTCAACACCTGCATCATCATCGTCGATGTGGAGGTGGAGGGCGAAAGCTGCTCTATGGGCGCCATTGTCGATTCCGTGCGCGAGGTCTTTGAAATGACCAGCGATCAGATCAACCCGCCGCCGCGCATGGGCACGTCCATCCGGGCCGACTTCATCAAGGGCATGGGCAAGCAGACCGAAGAATTCATCATGATCCTCGACATCGCCAAGGTCTTTTCACCGGAGGAACTGGTCATGATCCAGAGTTCCGAAGATGCCGACACCGTCTGAAACCAGGACCAAGGAAGGCACATGACCACGGACCAGCACCCACAGAACCTCGTTTCCATCCTGGACCAATGCGCCCGGGACATCGCCCCGATTCTGCCGCTCCTGGACAAGGTGATCAAGGAAAGGGAAGACAGGTTCCTGCATCTGGGCGCCACGGTTTTTGAAATCAATTCCAAGGCCGGCGCCTTTTCGGGCAAGGCTTCGGCCATGGCGCAGTCCGCGGGCGAGGGGGCCCTGCGCGAAGCCATTGCCGAACTGGGTCGGCGGGCCGATGAGGCCAAGGCTGTTTTCGCCACGGTTTCGACCGAACAACAGCTGACCGGCATGGCCGAGGTGCTGCTCCTGATCAAAGGCCTGGAGCAGGCCATGCAACAGTTCGGAACCATGGTCCGCACACTGAAGGTGCTGGAAATCACCACCCGCATCGAAAGCGCCCGCCTCGGCAACCTCGGCACGGGCTTCACCACCCTGGCCGACGACGTCAAATCCCTGGCCGCCAAGATCATCCAGAACACGGATAAAATCCGCGACCACACCTTTCTGCTGGAGCGGCAGGTCGGCTCGGCCCGGGAGCAGGGGCAAAAGCAGCTTCGCCGACAGGAAGAACTGCTGCAGGGCATGTTTGCCGAACTCTATTCCGGCATCAGCGACCTGGAGGGCATGCGCGCCCATTCGGCAGGACTGGTCCGGGAATTGGCCGACGGCTCGCGACAGGTGACCGAAAGCATGGGCCAGGTCATTGCCTCGGTCCAGTTTCACGACATCACCCGGCAGCAGGTGGAACACGTCGAGGAAATTCTGGAACAGGCCATGACCGAAACATCCTCGGCGGCAGACACAGACCCGGCCGGCATGGCGTCCTGGGTCCGGGACGTGCTGCGCCTGCAGGCCCCGCAGCTGGGCCAGGCCCGGGAAATGTTCTGCCGGGCCGTGGACGATCTCATCGCCAGCCTGGATTCCATCGCCGACAACGTGGCCGGGCTGGATCAAAAAATATCCTCCGTGGCCTACGCCGACGACGGCAGAGGGGCGTCGGTCCTGGACGCCATCCGCGCGCACATCCGGGGTGTGGTCCAGGCCATGCAGGCCACCAGCGACCAGGTGGCCGAAGCGTCCCGGGCCATGTCACACATGGCCGAGACCATCGCCAAGGTCAGCACCTTTGTCGACGACATTGAGGACATCGGCACGGAAATCGAACTCATCGCCCTCAATGCCAGCGTCAAGGCGGCCCATACCGGCGAACAGGGCCGGGCTCTGGGCGTGCTGGCCGTGGAAATCCAGCATCTGTCCATGGCCGCCCGCTCCCATACCGGCAAGGTTTCGGACACCCTGCAACGCATTTCACGGGTTGCCGACGACATGACCCGCCTGGCCGGGTCCTGCGACGTGGCTGAAATGGCCTCGGAAATTCAAAGCGGTTTTGAAGCCGTGCTGACCCGTCTGGCCGAACTGGATCAGGAATTGCGGGACAATACCAGTCATCTCTCGCAACTCGGCTCGGTGCTGGTCGGAGAAATCCGCGCCACCAGCCGGTCCATTGATTTTCATCATCAGGTCTCCCGCGAATTGCAGGACCTGGAAACCATGATCCACAATCTTGAGAGCCGGTTCGCCCCCCATGCCGCCGAGCTTGACCAGGCCCGCCAGCCGGAAAAACTGCGCGACCAGCTGGCCCGCTACACCATGGACAGCGAGCGCCTCGTCCATCTGGCCGTGCTCGGCCACGCGGCCCAGGACGGACACGGAGCAGGTGACGATTCCGTTGATCTCTTTGACGACGTTGAACTTTTCGGCGACGATAATGTCGAGCTGTTCGGCGATGACAACGTCGAACTCTTTGACCAGTCCGAGACTGCCGACGCAGCCGCAGGACCGCCCGCGGAAAGCTCGTCCGGAGACCCGGATGACGACCTGGGCGATAACGTGGAACTTTTTTGAACCCCGGAGTTTGAACATGTTCGATTGCACCGTTCACGGCACACCCACCAACCCGGTCATCGCCCTTCACGGCGACCTGACCTTGGAAAACTGCCGGCAAATCCTGACCGTCCTGCGCGAACATCTGGCCCTGGCCACGGCGGCGTCCATTGATCTGGCCGACACCACGTCTTCGGACCTGTCGTTCATCCAGATCCTGGCCTCCGTGGCAAAAATCTCCGACAAGCAGGTCAGCTTCGCCCCCCTGCCGACCCACCTGTTCGAAACGGCGGCCATGGTCGGCGCGGGAGATCTGATCAAACAAATCTCGAACACTGAATCGTAACTAAGGATAGAGCATGAGCAAAACCATAATGACGGTCGACGACTCAGCCAGCGTCCGCCAGATGGTCAGCCTGACCTTGAAGGACGCCGGGTACACGGTCATCGAGGCCTGCGACGGCAAGGACGCCGTGGCCAAGCTGAGCGGCCAGATCGACCTGATCATCACCGACCTGAACATGCCCAACATGGACGGCATTGAGCTGATCAAGGCCGTGCGCGCCACGGCCCAATACAAATTCACCCCCGTGGTCATGCTGACCACCGAATCTCAGGCATCCAAAAAGGAAGAAGGCAAATCCGCCGGGGCCACGGGATGGATCGTCAAACCCTTCAAACCGGATCAACTCCTGGCCGTGGCAAAAAAACTGCTCCGCTAACCCCATCCCAAGGATACCGCCATGTCCCGCGAAGAACTGAACCGACAGGCCTTCAAGGAAGAAGCGCTCGAACTGCTGGGCGAACTGGAATCTTCCCTGCTCGAACTGGAAGAAGACCCGGCGGACGGGGAAGTCATCAACCGGGTTTTCCGGGCCATGCACACCATCAAGGGCTCGGGGGCCATGTTCGGCTTCGAGGACATCGCCTCCTTCACCCACGAAGTGGAAACGGTTTTCGACCTGGCCCGCAACGGCCAGATCGCCGTGTCCAAGGACCTGCTCAACCTGACCCTGCTGGCCCGCGACCACATCCTGGCCATGCTTGAAGGCGAGGATCACCACGGGCTTGAATCGAGAGCCAAAGAGGTCATTCTCGGCCTCAAAGCCCTGACCCCGACCACAGCTGCGCCGACCGAGCCGGAGCCGGTCCGGTCCGAAGACAGGTCCTGCGCCGTGAACCCGGACCTGTGCACCTGGCGCATCCGTTTCGTCCCGCCCCGCAACATCTTCCTGACCGGAACCAACCCGGCCGCCCTGCTGGAGGAACTGTGCGAAATGGGCGAACACCACGTGGTCATGCACAGTCGCGACATTCCGGATTTGGCGTCTCTGGACCCTGAGCAATGCATGGTCTGGTGGGATGTCATTCTGACCACGAGCCGCAGCGAGGATGAAATCCGCGACGTCTTTATTTTCGTCGAGGAAGACAGCGAGGTTTCCATTCAGAAGGTCGGTTGTTGCCAGACTATTGACGATGACTCCTACAAGCTCATCGGCCAGATTCTGGTGGACAAGAACGACATCACCAAGGACGCCCTGGAACGCATCCTGACCGAACGCAAACCCATCGGCCAGCTCCTGTCCGAAGCCGGTCTGGTCAGTCACAGCCAGGTCGAGGCGGCCCTGGCCGAACAGCAGGAAGTCAAACGCCTGCGCCAGGCTTCAAGCCAGGAACTCCAATCATCAAGCATTCGCGTCCCGGCCCACAAGCTCGACTTTCTGGTCGATCTGGTCGGCGAACTGGTCACGACCCAGGCCCGCCTGACCCAATACGCCAGCGAGCACAGCGACCCCCGGTTGCAGGCCATTTCCGAAGAGATCGAACGCCTGTCCGACGAACTGCGCGACAACACCCTGGGCATCCGCATGCTGCCCATCGGCACCACCTTCAGCCGCTTCAAGCGCCTGGTCCGCGACCTGTCGCAGGAACTCGGCAAGCGCATCGTGCTCGAAACCCAGGGCGAGGACACGGAGCTGGACAAGACCGTCATCGAACGCCTGAGCGATCCCCTGGTCCATCTGCTACGAAACAGCATCGATCACGGCATCGAACGCCCCGAGGAGCGCGAAGCCCGGGGCAAAAACCCGGAAGGCCGGATTCAGCTTCTGGCCGAGCATTCCGGCGGCGAAGTCCTGATCCGCATCATCGACGACGGAGCCGGCATCGACCCCGAGCGCATTCGGGCCAAGGCCGTGGAGAAAGGGCTCATCTCCCAGGACGCCATCCTTCCGGACAAGGACGCGCTGATGCTCATTTTCGCGCCGGGATTTTCCACGGCGGAAAAAGTGACCAATGTCTCGGGACGGGGCGTGGGCATGGACGTGGTCAAACGCAACATCGACGCCCTGCGCGGACGTGTTTCCCTGGACAGCACCCCCGGCCAGGGCACCACGGTCTCGGTCCGCATCCCCCTGACCCTGGCCATCATCGACGGCTTGCAGGTCCAGGTCGGAGACAGCTTTTTCATCATGCCGCTTTCGGCCGTGGAGGAATGCGTCGAACTCCGGGGAACGGACAAGAGCGACCGCTCGGCCTTCATCAACCTGCGCGGCCAGATGGTCCCCTATGTCAGCCTGCGGGCCGGCTTTGACGTTCCCGGACAATGCCCGGAAATCGAGCAGGTCGTGGTCTGCAATTCCCAGGGCAACCGGGTCGGCATTGTCGTCGACAAGGTCATCGGCGAACACCAGACCGTGATCAAAAGTCTGGGCAAGGTTTATCAGGACGTGCGCGGCATTTCCGGAGCCACGATCAAAGGCGACGGCAGCATGGCCCTGATCCTCGATATCGCGACCCTGGTGGGCTGAACCATGAACGCCGCCACGCAGAACGCCCCGTTGATGACGGACCGCGAACTGAAGCAGTTCAGCGAGTTCATCTATTCCGAACTGGGCATCAAGATCACCCCGACCAAAAAGACCATGCTCCAGGCCCGCCTGCAACGCCGGCTGCGCACCCTGAACCTGAAGTCCTACGCCGACTACCTCGACTACCTGCAATCGCTCAAAGGCCTGGAGGTCGAGCTGCCGCAGATGGTCGACGCCGTGACCACCAACACCACCAGCTTTTTCCGCGAACCCAAACACTTTGAATTCCTGGCCCGCAACATCCTGCCGACCTGGCAGAAAAAATACGGACACCGCACTTTTTCCGTCTGGAACGCCGGGTGTTCGTCCGGGGAGGAACCCTACACCACGGCCATGGTCCTCATGGACCACCATGAGCGGATCAGCCCCCTCAAATTCAGCATCGTCGCCACGGACATCTCCACCGACATCCTGCACAAGGCGGCCCGGGCCGTGTACGAAGAGGAAAAAATCGCGACCATCCCGGTGGAGTTCCGGCGCAAATATCTCCTGCGCAGCAAGGACAAAGCCAAACGCCTGGTCCGCATTGTTCCGGAACTGCGCGAAAAGGTCAGCTTCCGGCGGCTCAACTTCATGGACAATTTTCAGTTCCGGGAAAAAATGGACCTGATTTTCTGCCGCAATGTCATGATCTATTTCGACAAGAAAACGCAGCACGAACTGGTCGGCAAATTTTGCAACCATCTCGAACCGGGCGGACATCTCTTCATCGGCCATTCCGAAAGCCTGTCCGGAACCGGCCTCCCACTCCGACAGCTGGCTCCGGCCACGTACGTGCGGATTTGATTTTCGCTCAACCAGGCTCATTGACAGACAATGTTATGTATGACATGGTCACAACCAGAACGTTTTACGGGAGTCCTCTTCGCCAACAGGTTTAAAAAATAGACTTTTTAATCCAGCATTTCAGAGTCATACGACAAGGCCCTCTTCAAAAAAACCAGTGTTTCACGAAAATTACGGGAAGCGCTCATGATCAGCCTCAAACGAAATTTGACTCTCCTCTGCGGCTGGCTGATGCTGTTGCCCACACCCGGTTTTTCGGCCGGGCAATCCCACGACCCCTCCCCCTGGTCCCATCCCGAACTTGTGCTGAGTCTTCTGGCCCTTGCGGCCTGTATCGGTTTCTCCTTGAAAATCAGAAGGGACCTCCTGGGCCTGCGCCGCCTGCGCGACCGGGAGATGCGGGAACGCGATAGTATTTTGCAGGCCATGATCAACGCCTCGCCCGAAGCATTTTTTCTCATGGCCCATGACGGCACGGTACTCGCGGCCAACAGCGGCCTGCACCGCCGGTTGAACGTGACCGACGGCTCCCTGCTCGGCACAAACATCTACGAGTATCTGCCGGCGGACCTTGCCTCCGCGCGCCGTCAACAGGTCGAGAAGGTCGTTGCGACCGGCCTGCCGCTCGTGTTTGATGACCAACGGGACGGGCGCAGCATCACCCATCACCTTTTTCCCCTGCCCGACGAACAGGGCGGCCCGACAAAGATCGCCGTTTTTGCCCTGGACGCCACAGCCCGGATACAATCCGAAGAAGCCCTGCGGCAGACCGCGTCCCAGCTTCGCCTGCACTCCATGGTCCTGGACCAGATTCAGGACGCAGTGACCATCACCGACCTCCAGGGCGTCATCACCTATGTCAACCAGGCCCAAACCAAACTTTTCGGACGGACCCACCAAGACCTGACGAGCAATTCCGTGGAAACGTTCGGGCATGATCCGACCAAAGGGGCCACGCAGCAGGAAATCATCGACCAAACCCTGACCAACGGTCACTGGCAGGGCGACGTGGTCAATTTCGACGCCGACGGCCAACCGTTCACCATGCACTGCCGCACGACCCTGATCCGTGACGAAGAGGGAACCCCTGTCGGCATGTGCGGCGTGGCCACCAATATCACCGATCGCAAGGCCCTGGAGGACGAGCTGCGCAAAAGCCGGTCCATCCTGAGCACCAGCCAGGAACTGTCGCGGACCGGCGGCTGGGAATGGGATCCGGCCAAAAAGGAGATGTACTGGACCGACCAGACCTTTGCCATTCATGACATCGCGGAAAATGATCGACTCCAGGGCGACCGGATGCTCATCGAGCAAAGCATTGCCTGCTATCATCCGGACGATCGCCCCAAGATTCTTGACGCCTTTGAGCAGTGTTGTGAATCAGGAAGGCCCTACGACCTGGAATTCCCCCTGACTACCGTCAGCGGCCGGTCGGTCTGGATCAGGACCGCGGCCAGGGCCGACATGGAAAATGGCCGGGTAAGCAAAGTGGTCGGCAACATCATGGACATCACCGAACGCAAGCGCACGGAAATGCTGCTGCAAGCCAGACTGCGCCTGAGCCTGCTGTCCTCTTCGCTGGAAATGGATCAGCTCCTGCAGAATGTGCTTGACGAGGCCGAACGGCTGACCGGCAGTTCCATCGGTTTTTTCCTTTTCCTGACCGAGGACCAGCAGTCCATCCAACTGAAAACCTGGTCCGTCAACACCATGAAGAACATGTGTTCCGTCGACGTTCAAAGCGAGCACTATCCCGTGGAGCAGGCCGGAGTCTGGGCCGACGCCGTCCGGGAAAGGCGCCCGATCATCCACAACGACTACCCGAATCTGCCCGGTCGCCGGGGTCTGCCGCCGGGCCATGCGCCGGTGTGGCGCGAAATGGTTGTCCCCATCTTCCGCAGGGAGCGCATTGTCGCCGTGTTCGGAGTCGGCAACAAGACCGGAGACTACGACCAGGCCGACGTGGACAGCCTCTCGATCCTGGGCGACATGGCCTGGGATCTCGTGCGGCGCAAACAGGCCGAGGACGGCCTGCGCACCTCGCTGGAGGAAAAGAACGCCTTGCTGCGCGAGGTCCATCACCGGGTCAAAAACAATCTGGCCGCCATCATCGGCCTGCTTGACCTGCAGCGCGATGCCATGCGCTCGGACGAAGCGCACGAAGTGTTGATTGAACTCAGTTCCCGCATCCGGACCATGAGCCTGATCCACGAAAAACTCTACCGGTCCGAATCCTTGTCCGAGGTCGACTTTCAAAGCTACATCCAAAGCCTGGTCTCGCATCTGCGGACATCGTTCGGATCACCGCTGGTCGTCTTTGATGTCCAGGCCCAGGAGGCAACCCTGCCTTTGGACTTGGCCGTGCCGTGCGGCATGATCATCAACGAACTGGTCACCAACGCCCTCAAGCACGCTTTCCGGCCCGGAGCTGACGGAATAAGCACGGCTTCTCCCCGGATACGCATCGCCCTGAGTCGCGAAACGGACGCCTTTGTCCTGACCGTGGCCGACAACGGCCGGGGCCTGCCCCTGGACCTGGATTGGCGACAGACCAAAACCCTCGGTCTGACCCTGGTGCGCATGCTCGGCGAACACCAGCTGGGCGGAGCGTATTCGGTTGACGCCGGTCAGGGCGCTTCCTTCACCCTTTCTTTTCCCGATCCTGCCCGGAGGACAGCATGACCCAGGCATCCATTCTGATTGTCGAGGACGACGGCATCCTGGCCCTGCATATCGCCGAGATGCTGACCCGCATGGGCTACACCGCCCTTCCTCCCGTGGCCACGGGCCATGACGCCCTGAAGGCGGTGGCGGCCATGCCCGTGGACCTGATCCTTATGGACATTGAACTGGCCGGACCCATGAACGGCATTGACGCGGCGCGCCACATCAGCCGACAGCACGACATCCCGGTGGTTTTCGTCACGGGTTTCTCCCAGGACCCGCTCCTGCAGGAAGCCAAAATCGCCGCACCCTACGGCTACCTGATCAAGCCGGTGCCGGAGCGGGAACTGGCCGCGACCATCGAAATGGCCCTGCACCGCCACCGCCTGGACAAAGAGCTGCGGGCAACCCAAGCCGCGCTGACCGCCAGCGAAGCCAGATACCGCTATCGCTTCGAGCATTCACCCCTGGGCGTGTACATGAGCAGCCCGGAAGGCGTTTTTCTGTCCATGAATCCGGCCATGGCCCGCATGCTCGGATTCGATTCCACCCGGGAAGCCCTGGACCACTACACCGACCTGGGCGCCCAGCTCTATGTCAACCCGTCCCAACGCCACTTTTTTCTTGAAAATCTGACCGAACATGGCCTTGTCGAGGACTTTGAATTTCAGGCCAGAACAAAAACCGGCGAGATCATCTGGCTGTCGGAAACAGCCCGACTGGCCGGCAGTCCGGGGGCGGACGGCCTAGTCATCAACGGATTCATGCAGGACATCACCCGGCGCAAGCTGGCCGAAGAAGACGTGCATCGCAACACCCAGCGCCTGGCCAGCATGGTCCGGCTGCTGCAACGCCCGACGGAAAACCTGCAATCATTTCTGGATGCGGCCCTGGATGAAGCCATTCTGCTCACGGGTAGCCAGATCGGCTTTATTTATCACTACAACGAAACCAAACAGGAATTCATCCTCAACAGCTGGTCCAAGGGAGTGATGACCCAGTGCCGGGTGGCCAAACCCCAGTCCTGCTACGCCCTGGCCGGCACCGGCCTCTGGGGCGAAGTCGTACGGCAGCGCAGGCCCATCGTGGCCAACGACTATGCCGCCGGACATCCTTTGGCCAAAGGATACCCCGAAGGTCATGTCGCCCTGACCCGTTTTCTGTCCGTCCCGGTCATTGTCGACAAGATCATCGTCGCCGTGGTCGGCGTCGGCAACAAGGATACGGACTACGTCGAGGCCGACATCCTGCAACTGCAACTGCTGATGGACTCGGCCTGGAAAGCGGTCAGGCAGCAAGAGGCCGAACACAACTACCGGCAGTTGTTTGACGTCATGCCTGCCGGCTTCGCCCTGCACGAAATCATCACCGACGAAAACGGCGCACCGTGCGACTACCGATTCCTGAGCGTCAACCCGGCTTTTGAACGCCTGACCGGTCTGCGGGCGTCAGACATTGTCGGCCGCACCGTGCGCGAGGTCCTGCCGGACACGGAACATTCGTGGATCGAGCGTTACGCACGAGTCGCGCTGAGTGGAGAACCGGCGAGGTTCACGGAGTATTCCGCAGCCCTGGACCGCCATTATGAGGTTGCGGCCTATTGCCCCCAGCCCGGCCGCTTTGCGGTCATCTTTCAGGACGTGACCGAGCAGAAAAAAACATTGGACAGGCTTCACCTCACCACCCTGCGCGCCCAGGACCTGGCCGAGCAAAGCCAGGCCGCGAGCAAGGCCAAGAGCGAATTCCTGGCCAACATGAGCCACGAGATCCGCACCCCTTTGAACGGTGTCCAGGGCATGTTGCAACTGCTGCAGACAACGCCCCTGAATGACGAACAATTCCAGTACGTGACCATGGCGCTCAAGTCTTCAGACCGGCTGACCACGCTGCTGTCGGACATCCTGGACCTCTCGCGCATCGAAGCCGGCAAAATGACCGTGCACAACGTTGAATTCAATCCGGCCGAACTGAAGGAGGCGGTCCTGGACTTGTTTGTGCTGGCGGCCCGTGAAAAATCCCTCTCGTTTGATTTCCAGGTCCATCCCGGCTTTCCGCCCCTTGTGGTCGGCGATGACGTCCGACTGCGCCAGATCCTGTTCAATCTCGTCGGCAATGCCATCAAATTCTCGTCCAGTGGCCGTGTCAACGTTGACCTGAGCCCCCTGCCTTCCCCCTGCGGTGACCGCCTGCAGATACTGCTGTGCGTCAGCGACACCGGCCCCGGCGTTCCCGAGGACAAGCTCGGTGAAATTTTCGAACCCTTTGTCCAGGCCGACGGCTCTTACGTCCGCAACCACCAGGGAGCAGGGCTGGGGCTGTCCATTGTCCGCCGCTTGGTCCTGCTCATGGGCGGCACCCTGGCCATCGACTCCACTCCGGGAGAGGGCACGACCATCTGCCTGGCCATTCCGGTCGAGAAACCGCAGAATACTCCCAGGGACATTAACCCTACAACGATATTTAGCCATATTTCTCAAGCTCTTTCTCTCGTCGTT
>CAZYZA010000102.1:0-11129 GCA_964651415.1 uncultured Desulfovibrionaceae bacterium | reverse complement strand
GTCGGCCTGGCCCTGGGCCGAAGCCCCGCCGCCGGTCACTAGGCAAAACCCGAGCATCAACAGCACTACCGCCAACAACGCCGTAATTTGTTTACGCTTGTGTTCCATATCTCATCCTCCTGATTGAGTGAATGTAAGCAAGATGCAATGGGAAACAACGGAAAATGCCCGCAACGCCATTTTCCAGTCCACAGCAAGGCCCGAAAAAATCCTGCACTTCCTCTGTCACAGCTTGACTGGCAACTCAACCATCACAGCAAATATTTTTTGCTGCGAATGTGGTCATCCGCTTTGGATTTCATCCACACCTCGCAACCGATACCTGCGGCTGTTTCTGAACGTAGAACACATCGAAATAATTCATGGATAGCGATTTTCGCATGGCGCGGAAACGGCCGGATCGCGAGGCTGTGCGAGGTATTGCCGGCGTCGGAATCCGGAGCAACGCAAAACCGGACCACGGTTGCGGTTTGAGAAAGTTGGGATTGAAAACAGCCGACTCGGGCCCGGAATCAACGCGTGGAGAGCGCCAACTCGTGGCGTGGCGATCCCAACCCTTGCAGTGGACGCGCAACCTTGGCCGGAAGCTCAGTAGATTTTGCGCTTGGAAAAGCTCGAACCCAGCACCGAGAAGGTGTTCTCGACAATGAACAAGGCCTGGGGATCATGAGTGAAGGTGATCTCTTCGAGCTTTTTGAGCTGGATGTTGTTGACCACAGTCATCAGCACGTTCTTCTCGCGCTTGCTGAAAGCGCCCATGCCCTTCAGAAAGGTGGCGCTCTGCTTCATGGAGTCAAGGATGGTCCGACTGATGGCTTCGGAATGATCGGAGATGATGAAGACAACCTTGCGCTTGGAAAAGAGGGCCAGGGTTTCCTCGACCATGGCCGAGGAGATGAAGACCAGGATGAGGGAGACGATGACCAGATCAACGGGCATGATCGTCAGGCACAGCAGAAACAGCACAAGATTGAACCCGAAATAGACCTTGCCCACGCCGATGTTGTAGTTCTGGAAAAGATAGACCGCGATGATGTCGAGCCCGCCGCCCGACCCCAGGGAACGCAAAATGAGCCCGCCGCCCAGACCGTTGAGCACTCCGCAAGCCACGGCCGCGTAAAATTGATCGTGGATTTCGACGGCAATGTCCATGACCTCGAAAGCAACGGTCATGGCCACCATGCCGTAAAGGCTGTAGAGCACGAAGCGGGGACTGAGCTTGTACCAGCCCAGAACAAAGGCCGGGAGGTTGATCAGAAAAAAGAGAATACCGGGCGTCAGCCAACCCGTTTTGTAATATATGAGCGCGCCGACACCGAAAAATCCCCCGGGAATGAACTGCTGGGGCACGGCGATGCTTTTCATGGCAAAGGCGCACAAAAGGGCCCCGCTGGTGATCAGGAAAAGATTCCAACGGACCGAATAGGCCAGATCAAAACGCTTGGTGGCTGTTTTTGAGGTCTTTGAATCAGACATTCGTAAATCTATTTTGATAGTATTGTTTTTTATGTCCCAACCTTTGACCCAACGCATGCCGGACTCTAAGGCCGGGAACCGGCTTTTCACTGTTGTTCAAAGCGGTTTCCAATTCGCCGAACTTGGCAGAGTCTCAGCATAAAAAAGAGCCATGGTACGATAACCGGACAACTTTGAAACCAAAAAATCATCGGTTCTGCTTCGACGCCCTCTGCGCAAAGCGTACAGCTAACAGAATAATGAAACAAAATCGACCTCAACTCACGGGCCTCATTGCCGGGCTCGGCAACTCGGATTTGCGACAATTTTGAGACGACAGCCAAGGTCCGGACATCATTTCAAATCAGCGGTATCTCCTCCCATTCTTGACACCCCCGAGTTGATCGGGCTTAGGTCACAGCTTGCAACAAAAAGGGCTTCCCCGGACCGGGACCGACCAGTTCACCCAAACCCAAGACAATATCGTGGCACTCAAGAAATCCGAACTCTACTCATCTCTCTGGGCCTCCTGCGACGAACTGCGCGGCGGCATGGATGCCAGCCAGTACAAGGACTATGTCCTGGTCCTTTTGTTCATCAAATATATCTCCGACAAATACGCGGGCCAGCCGTACGCGCCCATCACCATTCCCGCCGGAGCCGGCTTTGCGGACATGAGCGCCATGAAGGGCACGTCCGACATCGGCGACCAGATCAACAAAAAGATTCTCGCGCCCCTGGCCGCAGCCAACAAACTCTCGGATTTTCCGGATTTCAACGACGCCACCAAGCTCGGCACCGGCAAGGAGATGGTCGACCGCCTGACCAACCTCATCGCCATCTTCGAGAACCCGGCCCTGGATTTTTCCAAGAACCGGGCCGACGGCGACGATATCCTGGGCGACGCCTACGAATACCTCATGCGCCACTTCGCCACCGAGAGCGGCAAGAGCAAGGGGCAGTTCTACACGCCCGCCGAGGTCAGCATGGTCATCGCCCAGATCCTGGGCATCCGCGAGGCCCGGACGTCCGCCAGCACCTCGGTCTATGACCCGACCTGCGGTTCGGGCTCACTGCTGCTCAAGGTGGCCCACGAAGCGCCTACCCCCGTGACCCTCTACGGCCAGGAAAAGGACGCCGCCACCAGCAGCCTGGCGCGCATGAACATGATCCTGCACGACAACCCCAACGCCCTCATCGTGCAGGGCAACACCCTGGCCGACCCGAAGTTCACGGACAACGGCGTCCTCAAGACCTTCGACTACGTGGTCGCCAATCCGCCGTTCTCCGACAAGCGCTGGACCAGCGGGCTCGACCCGGAAAACGACGCCCACGGCCGCTTCCAGTCCTTTGGCGTGCCCCCGGCCAAGCAGGGAGATTACGCCTACCTGCTGCACATCGTCAGATCCCTCAAAAGCACCGGCAAGGGCGCGTGCATCCTGCCCCACGGCGTACTCTTCCGGGGCAACGCCGAGGCCGAGATCCGCCGCAACCTGATCCGCAAGGGCTACATACGGGCTATCATCGGCCTGCCCGCCAACCTTTTCTACGGCACGGGCATCCCGGCCTGCATCATCGTCATCGACAAGTCCGAGGCCGCCGCCCGCAAGGGCATCTTCATGATCGACGCCAGCGCCGGATTCATGAAGGACGGCCCCAAAAACCGCCTGCGCGCCCAGGACATCCACAAGATCGTGGACGTGTTCTCCAAGGGTTTGGAGTTCTCCAAATACTCGCGCCTGGTCAGCCTGGAGGAGATCGAGAAGAACGACTTCAACCTGAACCTGCCGCGCTACATCGACAGCCAGGAGCCCGAGGACCGGCAGGACATCGAAGGCCATCTGCAAGGCGGCATCCCCCAGGCCGACGTGGACGCCCTGGCCCGCTACTGGGATGTCTGCCCCGGCCTCAAATCCGCCCTGTTCACCCCAAATCGGCCCGGCTACCTCGACCTCACGGTGGACAAGGCCGGCATCAAGGCGGCCATCTTCGAGCACCCGGAATTCAAGACTTTCATGTCCGGCATGCAGGCCCACTTCACACTGTGGCGTGACGCGGCCAGCGCCACCCTCAAGAGCCTCACGCCCGGTTTCGCGCCCAAGGACCTGGCCGCGCGCCTGTCCGAAGAACTGCTTGCCCATTACAGGGGCCGCCCGCTCATCAAGCACTACAACGTGTACCAGCACTTCATGGACTACTGGGCCACGACCATGCAGGACGACTGCTACCTCATCACGGCCGACGGCTGGATCGCCAAAACCTGCCGCATCATCGAGACGGACAAGAAGGGCAAATCAAAGGATAAGGGCTGGACCTGCGACCTCGTGCCCAAACCCCTGATCGTGGCCCGCTACTTTGCCGGGGAACAGGCCGCGCTGGAGGCAATGACGGCGGATTTGGAAACCGTTTCCGGCCGCATGGCCGAACTGGAAGAGGAACACGGTGGAGACGAAGGCGCGTTTGCCGAACTGGACAAGGTCAACAAGGCCAGTGTCAGCGCCCGGCTCAAGGAGATCCGCTTCGACGCCACGGCCAAGGAAGAAGCCGCCATCCTGAACACATGGCTCAAACTCTGTCAGCAGGAAACGGACCTCAAAAAAAAGGTCAAGGAGGCCGAAGCCGACCTCGATGCCGCGGCGTACCGGCATTACCCGAAACTGACCGAGGCCGAGATCAAGACCCTGGTGGTGGAAGACAAATGGCTGGCCGGCCTGGAGACCGCCATCCACGGCGAGATGGATCGCATCAGCCAGGCCCTGACCCAGCGCGTGCGGGTGCTGGCCGAACGCTACGCCAAACCGCTGCCGCAGCTGACGGACGAGGTGGAAGCACTGACGGCCCGCGTCGATGAGCACCTCCGGCGCATGGGGGTAGCATGAAGACAAATTCACCCACGCTTCCCGCAGACTATGCACAGTGGCTGGCCGACCTCAAACGTCGCATTGTCGGAGCCCGGCAGCGCGTCGTGCTGGCGGCCAATGCCCAGCAGATTCAGCTTTATCACGAACTCGGCCGCGACATTCTTGCGCGTCAGGCCCAGGAAGGCTGGGGGGCCAAGGTCATCGACCGTCTCTCCGTCGATTTGCGTAGCGCCTTTCCGGACATGAAGGGACTGTCCAGCCGCAATCTCAAATATATGAAGTACTTTGCAGAGCTGTGCCCGGACGGTCATTTTGGGCAGCAGTCTGCTGCCCAATTACCGTGGTTCCATATCGTGACCCTGCTGACGCAAGTGCACGACACCGAAGAGCGATCTTGGTATGCGAGTCAGGCTGTGGAGCAGGGTTGGTCCCGCGATACGCTGATCAGCCAGATCCGCGGTCGGTTGCATCTGCGTCAGGGGGCGGCGCTCACCAATTTCGACCGTCGTCTTCCGGCCGCACAGGCCGGGATTGCCGCGCAGATTCTTAAGGATCCCTACCATTTCGACTTTCTCGGCCTTGGCGACGAGGCGCACGAGCGCGACATCGAGAACGCGCTTGTCCGCCATATCACTCACTTTCTTCTGGAACTCGGTGCCGGGTTCGCCTTTGTCGGGCGGCAGTACCGCCTTGAAGTGGAAGGCGAGGAGTATTTCATTGATCTGCTGTTCTACCACACGAGGCTCAAATGCTATGTGGTGGTGGAATTGAAGGCCACGGCCTTCCGCCCCGAACATGCCGGTCAGCTCAATTTTTACCTCGCGGCCATGGATGCCCAGGTCAAGGATTCCGGCGACAACCCCACCATCGGCCTGCTCCTGTGCAAGACCAAGAAACGTCTGGTGGCGGAATACGCCCTGTCCGGGATCGATAAACCGATGGGCGTGGCCGAATACCAGTTGGTCAAGGCGCTGCCGGAGCCGCTGGATACCTGCCTACCAAGCATTGAAGAGTTGGAGGAAGCGTTGTCACGCGGACTGGGGCAGGAGAGCGAGGCATGAACGGGGAAGTAAAGCCGGGATCTGTATGCCCGAAAAGGTGCAAACAAATCGAGGTGGAAGCGCTGGCGGTCCGCGTGGATGGGCATCTGCGCAGGATTGGTCCGACACTGTCGGACCAATTGACCTCCGAAGGCGCGCAGCAGATTTGACGTTCACCAGCGCGTCTATCGTATTTCGCAATTCGATGAGGGAGTGGACGGCTATTATTTTTATCTCTATTTTTCAAATTACTTTTTCAATCGCATCATGCAGATGACTGCGAAGTCGTCCGTTGATTCAGTTCGCAGAGATATGATTGCGAAGATGCTTATTCCACTGCCCCCAACTAAAGCCGAACAAACCGCCATCGCCGCCGTCCTCTCGGACATGGACGCCGAACTTGCCGCCCTGGAGCAGCGGCGGGAAAAGACCCGCTTGCTCAAGCAGGGCATGATGCAGGAACTGTTGACCGGGAGGATACGTCTGCTGTGAAAGAAAACCAGCACATGGAATGGAAGGAATCCTGGCGGGACGAGTATCTGAAGTGGATCTGCGGCTTTGCCAATGCCGATGGTGGCGTGCTGCATATCGGACGCAATGACCGGGGCGAGGTGCTCGGATTGGCCGATGCCCGCAAACTGCTGGAGGACCTGCCCAACAAGACGCGCGACCTGCTGGGCATCGTGGTTGGTGTCCTTCTGCACGAGGAAGCCGGCAAGGAATATCTGGAAATTGTCACCTCCGCGCACCCAGCCCCCATCAGCTACAAAGGACACTACTATCAACGTAGCGGCAGCACCTTGCAAGAGCTCAAAGGGCCTGCCCTGGATCGCTTCCTTCTGCGTCGCTTCGGACGAACATGGGACGGCGCGCCCGTGCCAGGAATCCAATCGAATGACCTCTCTGCTGCCGCGTTCTCCCGATTCCGCCAACTCGCCACTCGCAGCGGCCGTCTGGATATGGCGGATCTGGAGGAAGAAGATGCCGGATTACTCCTCAAGCTGAAGCTGATCGAAGGCGCGTATTTGAAACGCGCCGCCGTGTTGCTGTTCCACCCGGAGCCACAGGCTTACGTGACCGGGGCGTTCGTAAAGATCGGCTTTTTCCGCTCGCCCTCGGATCTGGCCTACCATGATGAAGTCAGAGGCGATCTGTTCAGCCAGACCAGGCAAACCCTGGACCTGCTCCAGACCAAATATCTCAAGGCGGCTGTGACCTACGAAGATATCCTGCGCGTGGAGCGTTTTCCCGTGCCGCGCGGGGCTCTGCGAGAAGCGGTGCTCAATGCTCTGGTGCATCGGGATTACGCCGTGGCCGCCCCTATTCAAATTCGTGTCTATTATGACCGTCTGGTGATCTGGAACCCTGCAGTGCTGCCGGAAGGATGGACCGATCAGACACTCCTGGCTAGCCATGTTTCCCATCCCTTCAATCCGGAAATCGCCAATGTCTTTTTCCGTGCCGGCGAAATCGAGGCCTGGGGCCGTGGCATCGAACGCATCTTCCAGGCTTGCCGGGATGAAGACACACCCGATCCCGTGCTGCGGATTGAAGCCAACGGTCTGCGTCTGGAATTTCCCTTTGCGGAGGCCTATCTGAACCTTCTCGGGGAAGGCCCGCTGAGTCCCTCCGAGCAGACCCCACCAGTCACCCCACCAGTCACCCCACCAGTGGATCCTTCTGTACTGGCGTTGCTTAGACTGTTGAACACGACTGGCCCCCTGGGCAATGCGGAAATTCGAAACGCTCTGGACCTCAAAGATCGCACGCACCTGCGCGAACGCTACCTCAATCCCGCCTTGGAACTGGGGTTCATTGTCATGACCATTCCGGAAAAGCCCAGAAGCAGTTTGCAGAAATACCGGCTATCCGTTCTCGGCGAGGATATGGTTGCACAAATGCAGAGCAGGAAGGACGACAAATCGTGAATGCAAGGACTCGGCGCATGAAGATTCCCTTCTTCGCGCTCTCAGAAACAAACTGACGAACCAAGCTGACCAAGAGCCGACACATCAGGCGGGGCATGATGCGGGAACTCTTGATCGGGAAGACACGGCTGGGCAAACCATGCGAACCTGTCGGACAAGGAGCCCCGTCGGTTGAATCACGACAAGTTCTATGAAGTTATACCAACTTATACTCGATTTTTGATATAACTAGGTATAAGCTGGTATAACTTGATATAAGAGAGGACGCATGGACCGGATACAAAACCCGTTTTCTCCCGGAGCGGGGACACCGCCGCCAGAGTTGGCGGGTCGTGAAGGCATTCTTGAGCAGGCCAGGATACTGTTGCGAAGGGTCCAAGCAGGCCGGCCGGAAAAAAACATGTTGCTGACCGGTTTGCGGGGCGTCGGCAAGACCGTTCTGCTCAACGAATTGGAACGCATGGCCTTGGACGACGACTACCGCACCACCCTGGTGGAAGCCCACGAAGGCAAGTCTCTGGCTCTGTTGCTTGCTCCGCATCTGCGGCGTCTGTTGTTTGACTTGGACCGGATTGCTTTTGCCGGTGACCGGGTCCGACGCGGTCTTGCCGTGTTGCGAAGCTTTGTCAGCGCCATCAGAATAAGCGTCGGCGATGTCGACATTGGACTGGATATCGAACCGGAGCGAGGCACGGCTGACAGCGGTGACCTTGAAGTCGATCTTCCCGAAGTATTTGTGGCCTTGGGCGAAGCAGCCAGGGAACGAAGGACGCCCATAGCGCTGCTGATTGATGAAATACAGTATGCCAACACCATGGAACTGAGCGCCCTGATTATGGCCATGCACAAGGTGCAGCAACGCCAGTTGCCTGTGGTGATGATAGGCGCAGGTTTGCCGATCTTGCCCGCCTTGGCTGGAGAATCCAAGTCCTACGCGGAGCGTCTGTTCAATTTCCCAGAGGTCGGTCCACTGCCGGAACAAGATGCCTTCAGGGCACTGCAGGAACCGGTCAGGGCAGCCGGGGTGGAGTTCGAAGTTGCTGCCCTTCAGGAAATTTTCCGGATGACGCAGGGCTACCCGTATTTTCTCCAGGAATGGGGCTATCAGGCCTGGAATCAGGCAACAGCAACCCCCATCAGTTTGCAGGTAGTGCTTGAGGCCAATGCGCTTGTAGCTGAAAGACTGGATGAAAATTTTTTCAGGGTGCGTTTTGATCGTCTGACCCCTGCGGAAAAACTGTTTCTGCGGGCAATGAGCGAACTGGGCAGTGGCCCTTACCGAACCAGTGATGTGGCGGAAAAGCTCGGCGTGCAGATTGGCAAGATTGGGCCTCGGAGGGCCGGGTTGATAAAAAAGGGCATGATCTACAGTCCATCTTATGGTGAAATCGCGTTTACAGTACCTCTGTTTGACCAATTCATGCGTCGAGCCATGGCGGTATTTCCTCCATCATAACCTCGAATCGCCGCTGCGTAGCGACAAACCCTCTGCACGTGGATGCAAACATGTCTGAACAATCCTGCTTCGAGCTCACGACCCGGAACCGCGTTATCGCCGTGTTCACGGACCAAGCCCGGCCCAACTGGTTCTGCTACGATTACCTGAGCGGATACCTCGTATGACTTCCTCCGCCCACGTTCCACAAAACTGTCTCCACCCTATCGAGACATTTGGAGGCCAAATTGACGCATTCCACCAACCCGGCAAGACCACAGCCCGCATCGGGTGACGGGCAATGACCACCATCGGCCAGCCCGAACGGCACACTCAGAACCGCGTCATCGCCCTTTTCCGCCAGGAACTGGGCTACCGTTTCCTGGGTGACTGGACCGACCGCGAGAACAGCAACATTGAGGAAGGCATGCTCGCCGCCTGGCTGATCAAGTCCGGCTGCACACAAGCCCAAATCAGCCGGGCTCTCCACATCCTGCGCACCGAGGCATCCAATTCCAATCGCAGCCTTTATGAGAACAACAAGATCGTTTACGGGCTGCTGCGCTACGGCGTGCCGGTCAAAACCGAGGCCGGAAAGGTCACGGAAACGGTGCGGCTCATCAACTGGGATAAACCGGAAAAGAACGACTTCGCCCTGGCCGAGGAAGTGACCCTCAGGGGCAGGCACGAACGCCGTCCTGATCTTGTCCTGTACGTCAACGGCATCGCCGTGGGCGTCATCGAACTCAAGAACAGCCGCGTGTCGGTCGGGGACGGCATCCGGCAGCTCCTGTCCAACCAACGTCCGGAATTCAACGCCTGGTTCTTTTCCACGGTCCAGATCGTATTTGCCGGGAGCGATTCCGAAGGACTGCGCTACGGCGCCATCGGCACGGGGGAAAAATATTTCCTCCGCTGGAAAGAGGACGAAGACGAGACCAGCCGTCTGCTGCTGGACAAGTATCTGCTCAAGATGTGCCGCAAGGACCGCCTCATCGAACTCCTGCACGATTTCGTCCTTTTTGACGGCGGCGTGAAAAAGCTGCCCCGCGTGCACCAGTATTTCAGCATCAAGGCCGCCCAAGAGCACGTGCGGGCCTATAGAGGCGGCATCATCTGGCACACCCAGGGCAGCGGCAAAAGCATTGTCATGGTCCTGCTGGCGCGCTGGATTCTGGAAAACAACCCGCACGCCCGCGTGGCCATCATCACCGACCGCGACGAACTGGACAAGCAGATCGAGCGGGTCTTCACGGACAGCGGGGAGCCGATCACAAGGGCCTCCAGCGGACGGGACCTGTTGACGCAGCTTAGCCAGCCCCGGCCGCGCCTGCTCTGCTCGCTGGTGCACAAGTTCGGACGCCGGGACGTGGATGATTTCGACCAATTCATCGCCGATCTGGAGAGAAGCCCCCGCCGGACCGTGGGCGAGATTTTCGTCTTTGTGGACGAGTGTCACCGCACCCAGAGCGGCAAGCTGCACCGGGTCATGAAGGCCATGCTGCCCAACGCCGTGTTCATCGGATTCACCGGCACCCCGCTGCTCAAGCAGGACAGCCAGACCAGCCTGGAGGTCTTCGGCGGCTATATTCACACCTACAAGTTCGGCGAGGCCGTGGAGGACGGGGTGGTGCTTGATCTGGTCTACGAGGCCCGCGACATCGACCAGCGACTCAGTTCGCAGGACAAGGTCGACGCCTGTTCCAGGCCATCTGCCGCACCAACCGCCTGGACGGGGATGACAAGGATTTCGGCTATATCGTCGATTACAAGGATCTCTTCAAGAAGGTCGAAAACGCCATCGCCGTGTACACGTCGGAACTGCACAGCGCCCCCGGCGAGGCCGACCCGCAGATCCTGTTGCGGGACCGCCTCACGGCAGGGCGTGAGCGGTTGGATCAGGCGTTGGAGAACATGAGGCTCCTGTGCGAACCGGTCGAACCGCCCCAGGGAGAGCTTGAGTACATCCGCTATTTTTGCGGCAATTCCGAAAATCCGGCAGACCTTCAGGAGCGCGAGCCGCAACGGGTCGCCCTGTACAAGGCCACGGTGGGCCTGATCCGGGCCTACGCCGGAGTAGCCGACGAGCTGGAAGCGGCCGGCTACTCGGCCAGGGAGACCGGGCGCATCAAGTGGGACGTGAAAAACTACACCGACCTGCGCGAAATCATCCGCAACGCCAGCGGCGAAACCCTGGACCTCAAGCCCTACGAGGCGGACATGCGCCACCTCATCGACACGTACATCGAGGCGGATTCCTCGCGCGTCATTTCGCCGTTCGAGAACATGCCCCTGCTGGATCTGATCGTGAAGACCGGCATTGCCGACGCCATCGCCAAACGGCTCGGAGGCTTGACCCATGTTTATCACGTATGAAAAAATACTTTTATATTTCTTAATGTTGCGCTGT
>CAZYZA010000101.1:2594-11428 GCA_964651415.1 uncultured Desulfovibrionaceae bacterium | reverse complement strand
ACGGCATCCGGCCCGGTGCCGCCGGGCACGTGCCGCCGGGCCACGGCCGCCCGGTAATCGAGCACGGCAAAGACATCGGCCTCGATCAGCTCCGAGAACTCCCGCAGCTCATCCAGAGTCAGGTCCTCCAAGCCGCGACCGCTCTGTTCGGCATGGGCCACGGCCGCGCCCGTGACATGATGGGCCTGACGAAAGGGCAGGCCCTTGGCGGCCAGGTAATCGGCCAACTCCGTGGCGTTCAGGAACCCGGCCTTGAGGGCTTCGGCCATGGTCTCGGGCCGAAACTCCAGTTCGGCCAGCATGCCGGCCATAATGGACAGGGACGGAGCCACGGTGTCGTGGGTGTCCAGAAACGGCTCCTTGTCCTCCTGCATGTCCCGGTTGTAGGCCAGGGGCAGACCCTTCATCAGGGTCAGCAGGGAGACCAGATCGCCGTAAACCCGGCCGGTCTTGCCGCGCATCAGCTCGGCCACATCCGGATTCTTTTTCTGGGGCATGATGGACGATCCCGTGGAATAGGCGTCGGGCAGGCGCACAAAGCCGAAGCGCGGATTGGCCCAGATGATGATCTCCTCGCACAGGCGGGACAGATGCATCATGACCAGACTGCCGCAGAACACGGCCTCCAGGACAAAGTCCCGGTCCGAAACCGCGTCCATGCTGTTGGCAAAAGTGGCGTCCAGACCCAGGGTCTGCGCGACCTGATCCGGAGCCAGGGCGTGGGTGGTCCCGGCCAGGGCGGCCGCGCCCAGGGGCGAGACCCGGACCCGCCGAAGGGCATCAGCCAAACGCTCGTGGTCGCGGCGAAACATCTGGGCATAGGCCAGCAGATGCTGGGCCAGACTGACGGGCTGGGCCGGCTGGAAATGGGTGCAGCCGGGCAGAAGCGTGTCCTGATGCTCCCCGGCCCTGGCCGTCAGCACCTCGACCAGCCCGCGCAGGCTCCCGGACCATTGATCCAGGCAGGAGCCGACAAAAAGGCGGAAATCCAGGGCGACCTGATCATTGCGGGACCGGCCGGTGTGCAGCTTCTGGCCCGGCGCGCCGACAAGCTCTGTCAGCCGCTGCTCGATATTCATGTGCACGTCTTCCAGATCCTGCCGCCAGACAAAGGCACCGGAGCGGATTTCCTCCCGGATCTGCTCCAGGCCGTGATGTATGGCCCGGCAGTCCTCGTCGGAAATAATCCCCTGCCGGGCCAGCATGGCCGCGTGGGCCTTGGACCCGTCAATGTCCTGCTGCCAGAGCCGGGCATCGAAATCCACGGAACAGGTGTAGCGCTCGACCAACGGGGCCGTGTCGCCGGCAAAGCGACCGCCCCACAATTTCTTTTCCTTGGACATAATGCGTCTGACCTAGCCTTTGATTTTGTTCAGAAAGGGCTGACGGGCCTGCAGGCGCAAGCCGTGAAGCTTGATGAAACCGGCGGCGTCGGCCTGATTGTAGACCTCGTCCTTCTCAAAGGTGGCCAGCTCGGGGTTGTAGAGCGAATACGGCGACTTGCGGCCCAGAGGATAGACACCGCCCTTGTACAGTTTGAGGCGCACCGAGCCGGTGACCGTTTCCTGGGCCTTGTCCATGAAAGCCTGCAGGGCCTCGCGCTCCGGGGCGAACCAGTAGCCGTTGTAGACCATTTCGGCGTAGCGCGGGATCAGGGTGTCGCGCAGATGCAGCAGTTCCCGGTCCATGCACACGCCTTCCAGGTCGCGGTGGGCGCGCTGCAGGATGGCCCCGCCCGGAGTCTCGTAGACGCCACGGGACTTCATGCCGACAAAACGGTTCTCGACCATGTCCAGCCGACCAATGCCGTGCCGACCACCCAGCTCGTTCAGCTTGGCCAGCATTTTGGCCGGGGACAGCTTTTCGCCGTCCAGGGCCACGGGATTGCCCTGTTCGAAATCAAGCACAATGACTTCGGCCTGGTCCGGAGCCTGCTCCGGATCAACGCTCATCAGATAGGTGCCCGGACCGGGCTCGGCCCACGGATCTTCCAGTTCGCCGCCCTCAAAGCTCAGGTGCAGGAGGTTGCGGTCGCAGGAATAGGGCTTTTCCTTGGTCACGGGCACGGAAATGCCGTTTTCCTCGCAAAAGGCGATGAGCTGGGTGCGGGAATTCAGGTCCCATTCGCGCCAGGGGGCAATGGTCTTCAGCTGCGGGGCCAGGGCCAGGGTCGAAAGTTCGAAGCGGACCTGGTCATTGCCCTTGCCCGTCGCGCCGTGGGCCACGGCCTGGGCTCCCTCGGCCAGGGCGATCTCGACCATCTTCTTGGCGATGAGCGGACGGGCAATGGACGTGCCCAGCAGATAACCGCCCTCGTAGACCGCGTTGGCGCGGAACATGGGATAGACGTAGTCGGCCACGAATTCTTCCTGCAGGTCAACGACAAAGGCCTTGCTGGCCCCGGTCCTGAGCGCCTTGTCCTCCAGACCGTCCAACTCCTCGCCCTGCCCCAGGTCGGCGGTCATGGTGATGACTTCGCACTGGTAGACTTTCCTGATCCACGCGAGAATGGCCGACGTATCAAGCCCGCCGGAATAGGCCAGCACCACTTTTTCAATCTTGGACATATATCTCTCCCTCGTCAGCGGCCCCGGCCGCCGGGCAGGCTGCGCCCCAACCGTTGGCGGGCAGCCTGATGGTGTATGGTTATGGACGGTGTACTTCCCGTTGCAGGTCACAACACGCATCTTCCCAGAGGATAGCGTCGTTATGAATGCAATACGTTATGAATAGATCCATTCGAGAATGGCTTTTTGCATGTGCAGCCGGTTTTCGGCCTGATCAAAAACAATGGACCGTTCGCCCTCGAACACGGCCTCGGTGATTTCCTCGCCGCGATGGGCCGGCAGGCAGTGCAGGACCTTGACCGCAGGATCGGCCAGAGCCAGCAGATCATCGTCCACGCAGAATCCGGCAAAGGCCTTTTCACGCTTTTTCTGCTCCGCTTCCTGACCCATGGACGCCCAGACATCGGTGTTGACGAAATGCGCCCCGGCCACGGCGGCCTTGGGATCATCGGTCACATAGACCTTGGCGCCCATTTTCAGCGCCCGCTCCAGCACGGCCGTGTTCGGCATGTACCCGTCGGGGCAGGCCACGTTGAGCTGAAAACCGAAAAAGGCGCAGGCGTTGATCCAGGAATGGGCCATGTTGTTGCCGTCGCCGACCCAGGCGATGACCACATCTTTCCAGGTCCCGGCCTGTTCGTAGACGGTCAGCATGTCGCTCATGACCTGGCAGGGATGGTACATGTCCGTCAAAGCGTTGACCACCGGAATGGACCCGTAACGGGCCAGTTCCTCGACGTTCTTCTGGGCAAAGGTTCGCACGACCATGCCCTGGACATAGCGCGACAGGACGCGGGCCGTGTCGGCCAGGGGCTCGCTGCGGCCCAACTGGGAATCGGCCGGGGTCATGAAAATGGTAGCGCCGCCCAGATGGCGGATGCCCACCTCAAAGGACACCCGGGTCCGGGTCGACGCCTTTTCAAAAATAAGGGCCAGGGTCTTGCCTCCCAGCAGGGTGGAACGGAAATCCTGATCCTTCATGGCCTTGGCCCGCAGGACCAGATCCATGGCCTCGGTGGCCTTCAAGTCCATTATGGATAAAAAATGTTTCATGATGTCTGCCCGACTCGTCCGGAAATCCGGGTTGTGTGTTGCGGCTTGCGCGAAAAACAAGATTGCTACAAGCCTTGTCCATGGTTTGTAAAGCGCCCGGCCCGGTCTGCGGACGCAAAAAAAGCCGGAACGAACCGGCTTGACAGGGAGCCCCAAAACGGCCTGCGAGTGTTGCGTTTTCAACAGCCCGTTGGGGCAGGCTGCCTTGGCGGTTCTTCAATTCCGGTGGGCCGAGAACGTCTGGGCCAGGCTCACGGCCAGGGTCCGCATCACGGCGTAGGTCGGTTGGGCCGGCAGGCGGCGGCTGGAACGCACCAGCACGAAATCCTTGTCCGGACCGGACTCCAGGGTGGCGGCCTGGGCCGCAGACCACAACAGGGTGCCGTCGGCGACCCAGTGCACTTCCACGGTCAGGCCGATGGAGGTGTTGCCGGTGCGGCCGCCTTCGTAAAATTCGGACAGGTTGCCGCTGACCAGCAGATTGGCTCCCTTGGCGCGGGCCAGGGCCAGGGCTTCGGCCAGACCGGGCCAGGATCGGGACGAGTCGTACTCCAGCACGTCGAAAACCCGATGCTCCAGCCAGGTCAATCGGAAAATATCCGTCATTTCCCTGGCGATATCCTTGCGCACCGGCAATTCCTGGCGCACGGCAAAAGGCAGGATCAAGGCCCGCAGATTGGACGCGGGCATGGACAGGGGGGTGACCGCCTCGACCGGCGGACTGAGGATCACCGGGGCATCCTCCTTGTAGGTCAGCCCGTACAGATTGATATCGACCGGATCGGTGGCACACCCCAAAAGTCCCAACATCATCACACACAGCATCCAATTCTTCATGGCAGCATCTCCTTGGCAGCGAAATTAAAGCAAGATAGATACCAGGACCCGTCTCGCCCGGCATGCGTCGGCCACCGCATCAACCTCCATCAGGAGCAGTTTCCGTGACCCAACCCATCCGCTATCACCTGGCCCATCAGGAAACCCAACTCGGTGTCGGTTATTTCTCGCCGCAACCGGTCGGAGAGCTGACCCTGGAAGCCTGCCTGGACCATCTGCAGAGGCTGCCGAACGACGAATTCATGCGCCAGCATGTCCGCCCCAGACTGGCCCTCCTGAGTCAGGAGGAGCTGACCCGCATGTTTGACGCCGCCGACACCGTCATCCAGGGGCTGATCCTCGAAACCGCCCTGCTGACCCCGGACCTGGCATCTCTGGCTGAGCAACTGGGCGGTCGGACCGCCGAGCTTGTCGATTCCACCCCGCAGATTTTCCTGGCCAGCAGCCTGCGGCCCGACCACAGTCAGCACGCCCTGGCCAGCCGGATGCTGTCCGCCAATATTTTCGAGCACGTCCCGCTGCCGGAAGACTTCACCCTGACGGACCTGCCGACACCCGGCCCGGCGCAGAGCATCAACCCGGCCGCTGTTGCGGCCAAACTTGGCCCGGCCCTGACCGACCTGCCACCCTGCCCGCGCCGCCCGGCCCGCGAAACCCATCAGCTGGCCATGGAGCGCCTCTACGGCCTGGGCATCGTCGAAGGCCCGGAAATGCGCCATCAGGCCTCCCTGGCCCCGTGGGGCCTGCTGCGGCGCTGGCGACTGGACCGGACCGTGCGCTGCGGAGCCTTCAACCACCGCCTGGACGGAGTCCTGACCAGTTACGGACGGGGCCTGCGCCTGGAGGACGCCCGCGCCTCCCTGGCCATGGAGATGGTCGAGCGCTACAGCTCCTTTGCCGACATCCGGGAGATGCGCGTCACCGGCAACCGCACAGACACAGAGCTGACCCTGGCCTCGCATGGCGATCTGGCCCGGCCGGCCCTGGACCCGAATCAGCTGCGCCTGGAAGTGCCGTATCGCAACCAACCGCTCTACTGGATGGATGCCACGGACGCCCGGGGCCGCCCCTGGCTGGTGCCGGTCCAGTGCGTCTATCTGTTCTGCAATCTGGATGAGATCCGCCTGTTCAGCGGGCTGGGGTCCACGGGCCTGGCATCGGGCAACACGCCGGAAGAGGCCAAGGTCAGCGGGCTGCTGGAAGTCATCGAACGCGACAGCGAGGCCGTACATGTCTTTGATCCGGCCGCCTGCTTCCGCATCAGCAGCTCAGACCCGGAAATCGACACTCTGCTGACCCGCTACCGGGACCAGGGCCTGGACGTCGTCTTTCAGGACCTGACCACGGAACTGGGCGTGCCCTGCTGCAAATGTTTTCTGCGCCACCAGGACGGAACCTTGGCCAAGGCCACGGGCGCGGCCCTGTCCGGCCAGCGGGCCGTGCTCTCGGCCCTGACCGAAACGCCTTTTCCTTTTCCCGCCGGCCCACCTTCCGCGGTCTGGCCGGGAGACCTGCCCCTGCGCGCACTGGAAGACATGCCCGATTACGGGACGGGTTCGGCAACGGGTGACCTTATGCTGCTGGAGGCCATCCTGGCCGAGCACGGTCTGCATCCGCTCTATGTCGATCTGACCAAAAAGGAGGTGCGACTGCCCGTGTACCGGGCCATGGTGCCCGGCCTGGAAATCGCGTCGGACTTTGACCGCTTCACCCGGATCAGCCCCAGGCTGGCAGAGAGAATCAGAGCGAGGAAAAAAGCCTGAGCGGATCCTGATCCACGGTCAGGGAGGCCACGGCCAGTTCGGTCAGAGCGTCCATTTCCGGCCCGTGATCATGACCCATGAGATGGAGCAGGCCGTGGGCCAGCAGCCGCACCGTGTATTCGCGCCGGTCCTGATTGTAGAGAAAGGCTTCGCGGGCCAGAGTGTCCACGGACAAAACAAGATCCCCCAGCCAGTCCGCGTCTTCGGCCGGAAAACTGAGCACGTTGGTCGGGCCGAGGCAGCCCATGAAGGTCTGGTTGAGTTCGGCCATTTCCCGGTCATGGACCAGGCGCAGGGACAGATCCCAATGCTCCAGACCAAAGACCCCGGCCAGACCGTCAAAAATCTCCATCAGCTCCGGCCCGGAAAGGGGAAAACGGGGATCGGCCACGGCGCTGCGGTCCAGATGCAGCATCAGCGTTTCTCCGTATCCTTGCTCCCGGCCGCAATCGCCTGCCGGTGGCGGTCGTAGGCGCTGACGATGCGGCCGACCAGCGGGTGGCGGATGACGTCGGCCTCGGTAAAATGCACGGTGGCGATACCCTGCACGTCCTTCAGCACCTCCAGAGCCTGAACCAGACCGGACCCGACATGGGCCGGCAGGTCGATCTGGGTCACGTCGCCCGTGACCACGGCCCGGGAGCCGTAGCCCAGACGGGTCAGGAACATCTTCATCTGCTCCGGCGAGGTGTTCTGAGCCTCGTCGAGAATGACAAAGGCGTTGTTCAGAGTCCGGCCGCGCATAAAGGCCAGGGGGGCGATCTCAATGGCTCCGGCCGCGATCATCTCCTGCACCTTGGTCAGGTCGAGCATGTCGTGCAGGGCGTCGTAGAGCGGACGCAGATAGGGGTTGATCTTCTCGACCATGTCGCCGGGCAGGAATCCGAGCTTTTCCCCGGCTTCCACCGCCGGCCGGGTCAGGATCAGACGCTTGACCCGCTTCTGCAGAAACATGGACACGCCGACAGCCACGGCCAGATAGGTCTTGCCCGTGCCGGCCGGACCCACGCCCAGGGTCAGATCCACCTCGCGCAGAGCCTGCAGGTATTCGCGCTGGACGGTGGTCTTGGGGCAAATGGTCTTGCGGCCGGAGACCGTGAACATGGCCTCCTGGTAATATGCCTTGAGCGAGGCCGACGGGTCGCGCAGCATGATGCGCAGGCTCTGTTCGATGTCGCGGTCAAAGAGGCGTTGTCCGCCCCGGACCAGGTCGTAAATCTGGGCGAAATACCGGCTGACCAGACCGACCATGATCCGGTCCTCGCCGCCAATGGTCAGGGCGTTGCCGCGATTGGTCAGGTTCAGACCGGTGAGTGTCGCGATCGTGTCCAGATGCGCGTTGCCCGGACCAAAGACCTCGCGGGCCAGATCCGTGTTGTCAAAAACGATTTCCTGCTGCTCCATGCGTCCTCGTCAACGTTTGTCCGGCCCTTGTCGGCCAGACCTTGATTTGCAAATCCCCCCGCTCTTTCGTAAGGGATTGCTTCCGCCGCACCCGAAAGGCAACGGCCAAAGATTTTCCCGGCTTCCGGGTTTCATTTTATGAGCACGAAAACAAAAAAAAACGACAATCTGCCGGCCGTCAGGCCGGAGACGCAGCTTGCTTTCCAGGAAGCAAAAAGCATGATGGGGAAGGCTATCGTGACAGCGATCAAGACCAATCTTGCCTTTCTGGCCGTTTCCGGGCTCTATGCCTACCGCGCGGGACAACGATTCTGGGAACGCAAGGGCAGCGCCTTCTGGGCCAAGACCCGCGCTTTCAGCAAAACCGCCTATCTGGCCCTGCAGGAGGACGCCTTTGGCTCGGACATCCGGATCAAAACCCTGGATCTGGACCGGGTCCTGGAAGAGGGCAAGCCTACCCTGTCCATTCCGTCCACGCCCGAGGCCGTGGACGACCTGATCGTCAAAAAATAGCCTAACCGCCAATGGCCGTCATGGCCCTGTCGCAGACCTGATTGGCCCTGCGCTCCTGCAACAACCGGTACCCCATGGGTTTCTCCCGGTTGGCCCGCCGGAACAGGGCCAGCAGATCCTCCGCCCCCTGGGCGGGATCGCGCAAAATGGCCCGCACATCGTACTCCGTGTCTGAAAAAAGACAGGTCCGCAGCTTGCCGTCGGACGTGACCCGGAAGCGGTTGCAGCTGTCGCAGAAATGATGGCTGACCGCCGAAATGACACCGATGCGCCCCGGCCCGCCGGCAATGCGGTACATGCGCGCCGGGCCGCTGTTGCGCGACGCACCGCGCACCTCGTCCAGCGGAACCAGCTGCTCCACGGCCGCGATGATGTCCTCGGCCGGCCAGTAGTTGTCCCGGTTCCAGCGGGACTGATAGCCGATGGGCATGAATTCGATGAAACGCACGTCCAGACCGTGAGCGCGGGCGAAATCGACAAAGCCGGGCAACTCGTCGTCATTGATGCCCTTGAGGGCGACCACGTTCATCTTGACCCGCAGCCCGGCCTCCAGACAGGCGTCAATGCCGGAACGGACCAGGTCGTAGCCGTCCACGCCGGTGATCTCCCGGAACCTGTCCCGGCGCAGGGTGTCCAGGGAAATGTTCAGACAGGTCACCCCGGCCTCACGCAGGGCCCGGGCCTTGTCCTGCATCAG
>CAZYZA010000101.1:0-2494 GCA_964651415.1 uncultured Desulfovibrionaceae bacterium | reverse complement strand
CGCAGATAGCTGACCTTGCGGCCGTGATGATCAACAAGCATTTCAACCTCCCGGAACAATGCGGCTGGCACGTCGTATGTCGTCCCGGACAGGATGTAAAGTCAGGGGCGAATTGCCAGGCGTTCCTCCATGGCCGGATCGATTGTCGGCCGCATGACCTGCAAAACCTTGCCGACCTCGACCATGCCCACGGCCGCGCCCTTGATGGTCCGGACATCGCGGACCAGGCAGACCAGCACATCACCCCGGTCCGACATTTTGAGATGACTGGCCAGGGCGGCCAGACAGGCCGCTTCGAGCAGGGTCTGTTCCGGCACGGCCTGGGTGGCGAAATCGCGTTTGAGGATGACGTGGGCTCCCGGACCGTCCTGGGCGTGCAGCCAGTAATCAAAAGGGCTGGCGGCCCGGGTCAGCAGCTGGTGATTGGCCTGGGCATTGCGACCGCGCAGCAGCAAAAAACCGTCGCTTGACCTGAAGGCCGCGACCTTCAGCTGGCGATACCTGGCCGGCAGGAGAGAGACGGACGCCGGTTCCGGCCCCGAAGGACCCGTGGGTGAGCCCGGCACGGTCCGACCTCCGTCCAGATTGGCCAGTTCCCGCCGCAAGGCCGTCATGCGGGCCGCGACCACCCCCAACCCCCGCTCGCCTTTGGCGGCCCGGTCAAAAAACCGGGCCATGTTGCCGACCAGACTCAACCTGGGATCGAGTTGAACGAGCGTCTCCTCTCCCGCCGCATCGGCCACGGCGATGCGGGCAAGATGCCCGTGCTTGTCCAGCTGGTGAAGATGACCCTGCAACCACAAGGCGACCCGGCGCAGTTCAACCATGGCCGTCAGCCTGATCCGATCCTCTTCCAGACGAGCCAGGGCGCGGACAAGACGTTTCCTGGCCCGCACGACCCGCGAATCAACACCCGCTTCGCGCCGAATCATCCCGGCCAGGGCCCGGCCACAGACCTGTTGCGCGGCCTCCAGGGCGCTGGAGCACGACGTGGAGCCGGGAAAAGGCCAAAGCCGGGCCTGACCACGGCCGCGCTCATCCAGGCCGTGATGAAACTGCGACCACTGACCGCGCTGGAGGCCGTCCAGCACGGCCCGCCCTTGCTCAGCCCCGGCCACGGCCAGAAATCGGCGCAAAGGCGGCGTCAGATGCGGTAATTCACGCCACAGCTCCCGGTCAGCAACGATGCGTTCCATCTCCGGCCAGACCGGCATGGCGCCGAACTGCGGCGGTAGTTCGCCCACCAGACGGGGAGCAGCGGTCAGATCAAGAAGCAGCCAGCGCCCCTCACCGGTCGACAGTTCCAAGGCCAGTCTGCGGCGCGGCCAGTCCGACACCACGTCCAGCACCTTGCGACTCCGCAACCGCTTGCGCAGCCACATGGCCTGACCGGACGGGTTTGGCGGATTGTCGGGCTTGTGGGCCGAAAGAAAAAGAAACGGCTCGGGCTTGGCGATGCCGACGAGCAGATAGCCGGCCCGGCCCAGTTCGAATGTCCAGGTTTCAGGCAGGGGACAAAAAACCTTTTCCAGCCGCAGGCCACGAATGCGAGAGGCCAGCTCCTGAACAACAAAACAAAAAACCGTGGCATCCATCCAAGTCTCCGTAAAAAAAGATTCATCCGATTTTAGCGTCCATCATTTTATGAATCGGAACAGATCCAGTCCGGGTGAGACTGTCATTGCGAGGAGTCTTCGACGAAGCAATCCAGGTCTTAAATGGGCGAAGGCCGGCAAGGCATGGATCGCCACGGCGAAGACGCCTCGCGATGACGCCCACGCAGAGCCTGGCTTCTCGCGATGACGATGAAGCGGCACGATTAGCGGTGTTCTTGGCCCCATAAAAAAAGCGCGTCCCGCAAAGGCACGCGCTTTGATCTCACCACATACACGGCAAGGCTAGTCGCCCCGCAGACGCTCTTCGTCCTCCCGCAGACTCTTGCACTCGATGCACAAGGTGGTCACGGGGCGGGCTTTGAGTCGGGGTATGCCGATGTCCTCGCCGCAATCCTCGCAAACGCCGAAGCTGCCATCGTCGATCCGATCCAATGCCTCGTTGATTTTCTTGATCAGCTTGCGATCCCGATCGCGCAGACGCAGGGTGAAGGTCCGGTCGGATTCAGCGGATGCCCTGTCGGCCGGATCGGAATAGTATTCCACGTTTTCCGACATATCCTCTATGGTCGCCTCGCCCTGCCGCTGGATATCATCAATCATTTTGGTCAAATATTCTCTGAAGAACTCAAGGTCTTTGGCTTCCATGATGCTTCCTCCTGCTGGCCTGTTACTTAGGGAGAGAGTTCTTAGTCATTGCCTGTGCAAAAGTAAAGCCCCTGGCCGGATGAGCACGGTCTGACAGCAAAAAGGACGCCCGGACAGAGGTGTTTTCCTTCCTCATTTTTTTTGGTTGACAGCCGGCAGGACCCTTTATAAACACGACTCCTCGTTGAGCGGGAGTAACTCAGTGGTAGAGTGCAACCTTGCCAAGGTTGAAG
>CAZYZA010000100.1:0-11909 GCA_964651415.1 uncultured Desulfovibrionaceae bacterium | reverse complement strand
TGTTTGTCTGCGTGATTGCATTGCAACTGGAGCGCTGGATGCGGAGCAAGCTCAAAGAAATAGCCGTGACTGTTCCGGCAGCCATCCGTCTTCTGCGTCAGATCAAAATAGGGGAGATCATGGTGGGAGAGCAGAAGCTGATGACTCCCAGTCGTCCAACAGATGCACAGAAAAAAATCCTGCGTTCCCTGGGAGTCCCGCCGATACCGACACATGGGGAAAAGGTGAATGTAGTGTAAACTCTAGGTATTTCTGAATAGCTAATGTGCTAATTTTAAAAGAATAGTCTCGATTTTGCTGTCAAACTTGGGAGGCCAGGGCGTCCTGCAGGAGGGCGTGAGGATCAGAGTACCGTCAGTTCCATTTTGCCCCAGACCCCGATCTTGCCGTCGCACTGGGCGAAGACGCCGTCCACCCCGATCTCCTGCCAGGCCTGGGCCCGGGCCAGTACTGCGGACAGGTGCGTTGCATCATGCAGCATGTTGGCCAGAGCCGTGGCTGCGGCATCGGCCAGGGCCGCGTCGCGGGAGCGGACAACGGTCAGGTCGGCGTTGCCGAAACTTAATGAATGGCCGATTTTGGCCGAGGACGCGCACAAAGAGCACGGAAATTCCGCGGCCAGGACCGTTACCCCCAAACGCAAGCCCTGCTCCGGCATGGTCAGGATGCCGATATGGCGATCCCGGGTGGAAAAGAGATAGGTGTCGCCGCCGTTTTCCACCAACAGGTCCGCAGACAGATGCTGAAATTCTTCCGCCACCATCTGGGCCACGGTTCCCGCCACGGCGGCCATAGGTCCGACCCCGGTCAGCCGCGATGCCCGGCACATGCGGCGAATAATGTCCGGCGCTCGCCGGTCATGGTCCAGGGGGGTGAGGGCGGTCAGGAATTCGGGATGAATGGCCGCATAGGTCTTGATCTGGCCGCGCAGCAGTCGGACATGATCGGCCATGAGAAGGGACAGATCGGTGCGGCCTGCAACCCAGAGATCGGTTTCTTCGATCGTCAGCTGAAAAACGTTCAGGTCGGGTTGCTGTTCGGCGCGGTAGGCCCGGAAAGGGGAACGGTGCACGGTGGTGCCGTTGTTGTGCATCGCGTTACAGCTGGGGGGACGCTAGGCCCGGATCACTTTGGTGCAGCAGAGCTTCGGCTGTGGCCAGAGGCATGGGTTTGCCGAGGAAAAAGCCCTGCCCCAGGTCGCAGCCCAGCTCGGTCAGTGTCTGCAACTGGTCGCTGGTCTCCACGCCTTCGGCCACGATGTGCAGGTCCAGAATCTTGCCCAGCCCGATGATGGCTTTGATGATTTCCAGGTTGTTGGGGTTTTCGAGCATGGTCTGCACAAAGGAGCGGTCAATTTTTAAAATGTCGATGGGCAGGCGCTGCAGATAGGACAACGACGAGTAACCGGTGCCGAAATCGTCCATGGCGATCTGAAAACCCATGGCCTGCAGGCGTTCCAGTTTGGCCGTGGCCAGATCCGGATTGTTCATGACCGCAGTTTCCGTGATTTCCAGTTTGAAATGCCGGGCCTCGACGCCGGTCTCGCGCAACAGATCTGTCAACTGGCCGACCAGTCCGGGATGAACAAGGTCCTTGGGCGAGAGGTTGAGCGCCAGACTGATCTCCCGGTCAGGGTACATGACGATCCAGCGGGCCATGGTTTGGAAGCCGTGGAGCATGACCCAACCGGCCAGCTCGGAAATCAGTCCGGACTCTTCGGCCACAGGGATGAAGGTGTCTGGCCCGATCATCCCCTGTTCGGGGTGGTTCCAGCGCAAAAGCGCTTCAAATCCCGTCAGCACCCGGCCATTCATGGCGTAGATGGGTTGAAAAAAGAGCTCCAGCTCGTTGTCGACCATGGCCTTTCTCAGATCGTTCTCCAACTGCACGGCCTGGATGACCTGTTCGTACATGCTTTTGCTGAAAATCTTGAACTGGTTTCTGCCGAGCTCCTTGGATCGGTACATGCTGATGTCGGCATCGCGCAGCAGATCGTCGGGCGATACGTAGCGGGACGTTTGCAGGACAACGCCCACCGAGGCGCTGACCTGGGTTTCCCGGCCCTGCAACAGCATGGGTTGCCGGACATCGTGCAGCAGGCGGCGGGTGATGATGATGGCTTCCTGGTTGGATTGAAAATCCTCCAGCAGGACCGCGAATTCATCGCCGCCCATGCGGGCCACTGTGTCCATGGAACGCAGGGCCCCGGACAGCCGTTTGGCCACCTCCACCAGCAGTTGGTCACCGGCCTGGTGTCCCTGGGTGTCGTTGACCCGTTTGAAGCTGTCCAGGTCGATCATCAGGACGGCAAAGCGGAAATCCGGCCTGCGCTTCTGGCGGGCCATGGCCTGGGTCAGCCGGTCCATGAACAGAACCCTGTTGGGCAGTCCGGTCAGGCTGTCGTGCAGTGCCTGGCGGGTCAGCTGGGTTTCGTAATGCTTGCGTTCGGAGATGTCGCCGAAAATAAAGAACGCCCCGGCGATGCGCCCTTCCAGCACGTAGGGATAGCCGACCATGGACACGGGGATGATCTTGCCGTCCTTGGTCCGGCGCTGCGTCTCCTGGCTGATCGACGTGCCGCGTAACACCGTCGCGACCAGGGCGTAGCTTTCTTCCAGGTTGTCCGGAGGAAGCAGGATCTCGAACAGGGAATTCAGCTCGTTGCGGGCGAAGCCGAACATCCGGGTGAAACTCGGGTTGAGATCGACCGGGGTGCCGTCCTGGCCGAGCAGCAGAATGCCCTGGGGCGAGTTGTCGAAAAGCTGGGCAAAGAGGCTTTTCTGCACGGCCAGTTTTCGTTCGGCTTCCCGTTGGCGGGTCACGTCGCGGGCGGATCCTTCCAGGAATCGGATGGAGCCGTCCGGGCGGCGGACGGCCCACATGTTGATGGACAGCCAAACAATATGGCCGGCCGGGGTGCGGTATTCGATTTCAAAATTTTCCGCGCCGCCGTCGCGCAAGACCTGATCCAGAATGCGGACTTTTTCCCCGGCAGGCAGCAGGCGGTGTAGAAAATCTCGGGACTCGGCCATGAGTGCGGGCAGGTCGGCATGGCCAAGAATTCTGGCCATGGCCGGGTTGGCGCTCAACAGGTCGTGATCCAGGGTGATCTGGAAAATACCTTCGCGGGCGTTTTCAAAAATGGAGCGATGCTTTTCTTCGCTGCGCCGCAACAGATTTTCCGTGGCCTTGCGGGTGATGGCCTGGGACAGCAGGTCCGAAATGGCGGCCAGGACCGGCGGGTCCCCTCCCGAAATATGACGCATGCCGGCAGGCAGGACCATGACCACCGAGCCCAGGACCGTCTGGCCGTAGCGCAGGCTTGCGCTGTGCCAGCACAGTCGCGGCGTCTTTTGGCTGTCCAGCGCGGCGAGTTCCATGAGTTCCGGTTCGGGAGATTTCTCGGCCTGGGCGGCCAGGGTGTGCAGCCGCTTGAGCACGGCAGGCGTGGCGTCGTCGGTTCGGGCGAAATAAGGGTAGGTCAGGGCTGATTCGGTCTGCTGATTGATGGAGACGAAAAGGATTACGGCCTCAAGGTGCGAGACCACGATGTCAAAGACTGTGGCGAACAGGTCGCTGTCGGAGATGGTCTGGCCGGCCGCTGTCGAAATCTGGAACAGGATGCTGGTGGTGACTTCGGTTCTTTTTTTGGCGGTGATGTCGCGGATGGTCTGAATGGCCCCGGTCACCTGGCCATGGCGATCGTGCAGCGGCGTGGCCTTGGCCCAGACAAAAGCGCCCTGGCCGTTGTAAAGCGCGGGCACGAACACTTCGGCCACCAGGATGTTCTCTTCCTTGCTGTGGGACCAGACGGGGTAGTGATCCGAGGGGTCCTTGTCGATGAAGTCGAGCAGCACCGGACGCCGGAATCCGTAAAAGGGCAGAGCGTAGGCGTAGTCGCCCTGGCCCAGTATCCGGTCCTTGGGGATGCCGGTCATGTCCTCGATGGCTTTGTTCCAGGCGATGAGCCGGTGCTCGCTGTCCACGACCATGGTGGGGTCGGGCAGATGCTCGATGATGTTGCTCAGTCGCTCCGAGGCCAGGGAAAAAGACTCTTCAGCCCGGACACGATCCGAGATGTCGCGGATCAGGGCCAGAATCATGTCCGTATTGAGCCGGGCGAACCGAACTTCAAAGTGCAGGATTTGCGATTCGCGGGCCCTGGAGTACGTGGTCTGGAAAAACGGTTCCTGGAGCAATATCTGACTGGCCTGGACGTACGTGCCGGGGTCGAGCACTTCCGGTATTCTGTGCGCCTTGGCGTTGATCAGGCTGGTGGATTTGAGACCGAAAAGCTGTTCCACGCCGCCTTTGCAGTCCTTGATCACTCCATCCTGGTCGATCCACAGGAACACGTCGGGCAGGGCCTGGAACACGGCCCGCATCAGGGCGTTGCGCTGGATCAGTTCCGAGGAGCTGATCTCCAGGGATTTCGCCAGGGATTTTTTGTCGGCGTCGAATTGTTCGTAGGCCTGATTGACCAGCTCCAGCAGCGTGTCCGTTTCCGGAGGCAGGTCCGCGGGCTCCAGCTGAAGGCGTTTGAGTTGTCGCTGCAAGAGGCGATGCATGAGCGCTTATCCTCTCGTCAGGAGGTGGTTGGAGCCGTGGGCCGGATGGGCGGGCCCGAAGGAGTATTCGTGCGGAAAAAAAGGGCCGGGGCTCATGTCCCGGTCGGAATCACGAGGCGCTTCAAGCGCTGCGTCGTGGCTGCCCTGCACCGGCAAGGTCGTCTGTTGAATGTGCATGCCTGTTCCCTTTCGCTGTGTCCCGCTAGTCGCTCCATTTCAGGCGGATGGATCGGATCTGGTCGATGTTGTTGAAAAAAGCCCGCACAACATCCGGATCGAAATGGCTGCCTGCTTCCTCGCCGATGATCTGGAGGCATTTTTCTTCCGGAAAGGCTTTTTTGTACGGACGCTCGCTGGCCAGGGCGTCATAGGTGTCGACCACGGCCACGATCCGCGCTTCCAACGGGATGTCCGTCCCCTTGAGTCCCATGGGGTAACCGCTGCCGTCCCAGCGTTCGTGATGCAGCAGAGCCAGCATGCGGGCCAGGTCGAGCAGCTCGTTGCCTTCGCCGCTGGGCACATTCCACAGCTGGCAACTGCGGTGGGCCTCTTCCTTGCTGGTCAGGGGGCCGAGGATTTCACAACCGAAGATGCAGTGATTTTGCATGATCTTCCATTCTTCGGGATCGAGCTTGCCCGGTTTGAGCAACACCTGGTCCGGAATGCCAATTTTGCCGATATCATGCAGAGGCGCGCAGTCGCGAAGGTTCTGACATGCGGTTTCGTCCAGTCCCAAGGCCTGGGCCAACACGGCCGCAATTTCGCCGACCCGGATGACATGGTGGCCGGTTTCGTTGTCCTTGTATTCGGCGGCCCGACTCAGGCGGTGCATGATCTGGCGACGGGTCCGCTCCAGTTCGGCCGTGCGCTGGCGGACCAGTTCTTCCAGATTGGTCTGGTATTCGCGGTTCTCCCGGATCAGACGGGCCTTTTCCAGCGCCTTGTCCAGGGTATGCCCCAGCACGCTCAGGTTGAGCAGGGGTTTGGTCAGAAAATCCCAGGCGCCCAGCCGCACGGCCCGCAAGGCATCCTCGACCACGCCGACTCCGGACAGGACGATGACCGGCAGATCAGGCGCTTCGGCCTTGGCGTGCTCCAGAAAGCCGTAGCCGTCCATGACCGGCATGTTGAGATCGACGACCACGGCGCAAAGACCGTCCAGATTGTCGCGCATGAGTTCAAGTCCGACCTGTCCGTTGGCGCCGTCCAGCGTGTCGTAGCCCAGATCTTTCAGATAGGCGCTCAGGGAGCGTCGCAGGCCGTCCTCGTCGTCAATGATCAGAATTTTCATGATGATTCCCGTGATCGTGCAGTCCCGAAACTGTAGGACAGTTGAAACAGTGATGCGCTGAATGAATCTCTATATCCCCGTGATTGCGGACTCTCAAAAATGTAAGCCATTTAAGGCGACGATATGCCGAAGATTCCTTTTCGTCCAGGGTCATGGCTTGCCATCCTCAACGGCACAGCACAAAGGCAGTTCAATGGTGAACACCGTGCCGCCCTGGGGTGGACAGTGGGCGTGGAAGCGTCCTCCATGACCCTTGGTGATGATGAAATACGATACGGACAGGCCCAATCCGGTGCCTGATCCGGCTTTCTTGGTGGTGAAGAATGGTTCGAAAATGCGTTTGAGGTGTTCCGGCGAAACGCCGGGGCCGTTGTCGGCGATCTCAATGCGCAGGTTGTTTGCGCTCCGGGTGACCGTAATGGTGATGCACGGCTCGGGCGTGGCGGCTTCGGCCATGGCCTGGGCCGCATTGCGCAGCAGGTTGAGCAGAACCTGCTCAATCTCGGTTTCCGTGCACTCAAAGCCCGGCAGATCGTCGGGGATATGCTGGACAATCTGCGTGGACTTGAAGTCGTAGTTCTTTTTCAGGTCATAGTCCTTGGACGCCAGGTCCACGGCATTGGCAATGATCGCCCGCAGGTCGCAGACCGTCCGGCGGGATTCGCTGCGGCGGCTGAAGTCGAGCATGTGGCGGATGATACCGGCCGCGCGGCTGGCGGCGCTTTCAATGTCCTGGATAAAAACGTCGATTTTGCGCTCCTTCATGTAGAGCAAAACATGCTCAAGATCGACGCCGATTCTGGCCGCGGATTCAATATTCTTGGGAAAATCGGGCTTGGTCCGAAGCGCGATGGTCTGAGCCGCCTGCAGGACAATTCCCAACGGGTTGTTGATTTCGTGCGCGATACCGGCGGCGATGCCGCCCAGGGACAGCATTTTTTCCGATTGGACCATGGTTTCCTGCATGGTGCGCAATTGCGTGATGTCGCGGGTTACGGATAGGATGCACGGTCTGCCGTCCATATCGATCAGCCGGGCCGAAGCTGAGCAGTGCAGGATATGGCCGTCTCGATGCCTGATGTCGAATTCGAAATTCTCGACCCGTTTTTCCTGGAGCAGAATGCCGGCGAACAGGGCGCGTCTGGCCGGGTTGACAAAGATGCCCAGCTCCAGAGTGCTCCGTCCCACGGCTTCTGCTTTGGAATATCCCGTGAAACGGGTGAAAGCTTCGTTGACTTCAAGCAGGGTGCCGTCTTCCTGCCTGGCCAGGGCGATCATGTCCGGAGAAAGCTGGAACAGCCGGGAAAACATGGTCTGGGACCTGCGCAGGCTCTCCTGGGCTTTTTTGAGCTCGGTGATGTTGGTCAGCATAGACAGGATGCAAGGTTCGCCGTCCAACGTGACAACTGCTCCCGAATACAGGATATAATTGCTCTCGCCGTTTGCCTGTTCCATTGTGGTTTCCAGGTTGTGGACCGTATGTCCGCTTTGCAGGGCGCTCAGGATAAAATGCTTCTGTTCATCAGGAATGCGGCCGACTTGCGCGGGTGTTAAATTGGCCAGGTCGTTACTGGTCAAGCCCTGAGAATCCAGGAAAGTCTTGTTGGCGTCCACGTATTGATAGTCGGACAGACGATTGATGACGATGGCATAGGGGGCGTTGTCAAAGATGGTCCGGAAGCGCTGTTCGCTTTCGGCCAGGATGCGTTCATTCTCCTTTTGTGCGGATATATCCCGGCCTTCGATGATGATGGCCACAATCTCGCCGGTCTCGTCGCGGAAGGGGGAGGCCGTGAAGTCAAACGGGACCAGGCTTCCCTGGGGCGAGAGGTGTGTCACTTCCTGGCGGACGACGTTTCCTTCCAGTGCCTGCTTGATGCAGTCCAGCAGCAGAGCTTTGGCCGCATTTTTGTCCGGCCACCATGGACCGGACCAAAAGGCTTTTCCGATCACGGAGGATTCCGAGGCGTTGGCCCAGCGCACGGAGGTTTGATTGGCCATGCGCAGAACTCCCTTGGGGTCGAGGAGGCCGATGAACTGCGTACTCTGCTCCAGCAACGCGCGGATGAAATGCTGGGCGCGCTGGGCCTCGTCCTGGGCCGTCTTCATCTCGTGAATATTCAGATTGAGGCCGATGACCCGACTGGGCCGTCCTTCGTGGTCCCAGGCCACGGCCCGGCCTTTGCCCAGTACCCAGCGCCACTGTCCGCTTTCGGAGCGCATCCGGAATTCGGACTCGTAAAAGCCGGCTCCGTCCGATTGGAGATAGGCGGTAAAGGTATCGACAACTTTGTCCCGCTCCAGGGGGTGGACCATATCACTCCAGTCGCTCAGCGCGCGTGAGCCGAACTGCGGCTTGTAGCCGAGCATGGTGTACCACTCGCTGCTGTGTTCCTCACGCCCTTCCTGCGGGAAATATTCCCAGAATCCGGCTTTGGTCGCTTCCAGGGCCAGGCGAAAGCGTTCGATCTGCTGCCTGAGTTCTTGTTCTGTTTGGTTGAGTGTGCGGATTTTGTCCTGCAACCGACGCCAGAAAAGCAGCGCCAGCGAGGTGGCGACCAGCAGGATGACGCCGGTGAAAATCGCGGCCAGCTTCAGGGCTCCCAGGGTCTGGGCGTCGAAAAAAGTGGCCGGGAGATGAATCCAGCGGTTGATGATGGCTTTTTTGCCGCGCTCCGGCAGGGAATCAAGACTCTTGGACACGGCGCTGGCCAGGAGCGGGTAGTGCCTGCTGACGCCGATGGACAGATCCTGGGTCACGCCGATATCGCCGGCGACGCGCAGATTGGGCAGTGCTTCCCGATCAATGTACCAGGCGGCCACGGCCAGGCTTTCAATAAAGGCGTCTGTCACGCCGAAGGATACGTCGCGCAGCCCTTCCAGGATGCTGTCGACCTCGACTACTTCGAAGCGCCCCCGGCCGGCAATCCGGACTTGCTCGGCCGAGGCGTAGCCACGGACCACGCCGACTCGCAACCCTTCGAGATCGTCCAGAGTCAAGGTGCCTTTGATGTCGCGGGAGGTGACAATGACCTGGGGAATGCGGATATAGGGCGTGGTGAAAAAAATGTACTCGGCGCGACTCTCCGTGGCGACAATGGCCGGGGCAATGGCCGTGGTGCCGGCCTTAAGGGCTTGCAGCACGTCCACCCACTCCCGGGCCTCTTTGACAAAGGTGACGGCCAGACGTTTTTCGATTTGTTCAATCAGGTCTGCGGACAGGCCGCTGAATGAGCCGTTCTCGTCCAGGAATTCGACCGGCGGAAAATTGCGGTCAAAAGACAGGACGAGACTCTGACCGTTTTCCTTGAGCCACGCCTGTTCCTCGGGCGACAACTGATGCAGCTTGGCCCAGGCGGGTGCGATGTACAGGACAAGAAGGACAACAAAAAGAAAAACGCGCATGGACCGTTCCGTTTTGCGGGATTGTGACCGCACAATGCGGCCGTGCGCGCTTTTAGCATCAAGATCGGCCAGGTTGCAAGGGATGCCGGATAATTATTGGTGCGTCAGTTTGTCGCCAGGCGTGGAGTCAGCATGCCTTTGTCGATGAGAAAGGCGATAATTTCGTCCAATCCTTCCCCCTTTTCGAAATTGGCAAAGACAAACGGTTTTTCGCCGCGCATGGTGCGGCTGTCACGGGCCATGACTTCCAGGGAGGCGCCGACCATGGGGGCCAGCTCAGTCTTGTTGATGACCAGCAGATCGGATTTGGTGATGCCCGGGCCGCCCTTGCGAGGAATTTTGTCCCCGGCGCAGACATCAATGACATAGATGGTCAGATCGGCCAGTTCCGGACTGAACGTCGCTGAGAGATTGTCCCCGCCGCTTTCCACCAAGACCAGTTCCAGCCCGGGGTGACGGTCCTGCAGATCCTCGATGGCGGCCAGATTCAGGCTGGCATCCTCGCGGATGGCCGTGTGCGGACATCCACCCGTTTCCACTCCCACGATGCGGTCTGTGGGCAGAGCCGCGTGGCGCAGCAGAAATTGTGCATCTTCGCGGGTATAGATGTCGTTGGTGACAACGGCCATGTTGTAAATACCGCGCAGCCGCAGGCAGAGTTGGCGCAGTAAGGCGGTCTTGCCGGACCCGACGGGTCCGCCGACGCCCACGCGCAGACAGTGTGTGCTCATATCAGCTCCTGAAAAGTCGTGAGTATTGGGTTTCATGCCGACAGGACGCCAGGGCCAGTCCCGGCAGGGAGCCGCCAAGGTCGTGGTCCTCAATCTTCGCAGCCGTGACGGCCAGACGCCCGATAGCGGGCATCAGGCCAATGAGGACGCTTTGTCCGGCGGTCTGGCCCAAGGGGATGGTCTTGCAGGCCACGGCAACCTGATTTTCGGCCCAGGACCAAGCATAGCCATGAACGGCCGTCAAAGCATCCACCTTCAGGATTGTTGCCGCCAGGGCGAACATGGCCACGTAGCCGGGCTCCTTGGGCAGAGGCATCTCGGACAACATGGCCTGGTCGCGCAGCAGACGCCACAGGGCCTTGCCCAGATGCAGTTCTTCGTTCAGCAGTTCCGCTGTCTCCCGGCTGGCCAGCCCCGTATCGTTCCAATGGGCAAAGAGAGCGGCGTCCTTCTGCAGAGAGGCCGCGTGCAGACGATAGAGCAGAGGCAGGTCCAGGCGGGCCAGACCGTGCGTCAGGACTCCGTCCATCCAACAGCCCAGGCTGTTCCGGTCCGAGACCCAACCCTGGTCGATGGCTGCAGCCAGTCCGCCGGAGTAGGCAAAGGCGCCGATGGGCAGGGCCGGGCTGGCCAGGTACAAAAGCCCGAGCAGGGACGGGTCAGTGGGCGTGGCCGCCATGATAGGCTCCGGTTTCGGGTTGAAAAGGGGCCGTCACGGGGCGCGTGGTCAGCCCCAGATGCCGGGCCAGGTCTTCGAGCACATGGTCTGGTTTGAACCGGCACCACAGCACGCCGATTTCCATGGACGCGTGACGGTTGCCGAGGTGATAGACCGCCCGGGCAAAAGCCAACCAATCGGAGCTGGTGGCCTCGATCACGTCTTCGGCCGCGGCCTGAATGCGGACCAGCTCACCGTCTTCGGACCGGAGCACATCGCCGTGCAGCAGGCAGCGGCCGCGTTCGAGAAAGATGCCGGCTTCCCGGCCGGAGTCGGTCACGGCCTTGAAACGGCCGCGTACGCGATCTTCCAGGGTCAGGGTCAATGTGTCGGCCACGGCAGGGTGGGTGTGGCCGAGGTTTTCGATCAGTTTGAGCATAAAATTGTTCTTCGGGTTAGGATTGCATTGGTTGTGAGTTTTCCGGTCCAGCAATGTTTTGCATGGACCGGGCATTCTTCTGTGCCGGGGCTGGGTGAGCGCATTTCAGAACAGCATGTAGCGCTGCGCCAGCGGCAGCACTTCCGCCGGTTCGCAGGTGATCAGCGCGCCGTCGGCGCGGACCTCGTAGGTCTGCGGGTCCACCTCCACCGTGGGCGTGGCGTTGTTGTGGATCATGTCGCATTTGCGCACGTTGCGGACATTGCGGCAGGCGCTCAGACGGCGTCGGAGGCCGAGCTGTGCGCCAATGTCGTTGTCCAGGGCAGCCTTGGAGACAAAACTCACGCTTACGGCGGCAGCGGCTGATCCGAAGCCGCCGAACATGGTCCGGTAATGCACGGGTTGGGGGGTGGGAATGGACGCGTTCGGGTCGCCCATGGGGGCGGCGGCGATGAATCCCCCTTTGATGATCAGGGCCGGTTTGATGCCGAAAAAGGCCGGGTTCCACAGCACCAGATCGGCCAGCTTGCCCGCTTCCACGGATCCGACCTCATGGCTGATGCCGTGGGTCAGGGCCGGATTGATGGTGTACTTGGCGATATAGCGCTTGACCCGGAAATTGTCGCACCCCAGCCGCTGGTCCTCGGGCAGCAGCCCGCGCTGGACCTTCATCTTGTGCGCGGTCTGCCAGGTGCGGCAGATGACTTCGCCCACCCGGCCCATGGCCTGGGAATCGGACGAAATCATGGAGAACGCGCCCAGGTCGTGCAGGATGTCCTCGGCGGCGATGGTCTCCTTGCGGATGCGCGAATCGGCA
>CAZYZA010000099.1:0-12353 GCA_964651415.1 uncultured Desulfovibrionaceae bacterium | reverse complement strand
CTAAAATAGTATTGGATTCCCTCTGACCACGGCCGGGCCCGGCGTGGCGACAGGCTAAGGCAAGGGTCTTCGGCGTGAGGAAGGCACCCCGCGAACAGACGGGAAGCTCTGCGCACTCGTCAGGAAAGGACACATGCCGAAGCCCCCCTCACAGTGTGCTGTCGAGCACCAGATTGTCCCGGTGCACAACCTCCTGGTGCGGACAGGGTCCGAGGACGCCTTCGATTTCAGCGCTGGTCAGGCCCTGAATTTTGCGCAGCTCCACGGCCTTGAAGTTGCTCAGGCCCACACCGACAGTCTCGTTTTCCGGGCTGACGATACGCACCAGGGCGCCCATGCCGAAATTACCGTCCACCCCCTTGATGCCGGCGGCCAGAAGGCTCTTGCCCTTGGTTTTCAGCGCGCAGACAGCTCCATGATCGACCGTGATGGTCCCGGACGGATCCAGATGGTAGGCCAGCCAGAACTTTCGACCGGACAGCATTTTCTGCGTCGGCGCGACCCAGGTCCCCAGTTCTTCCTGATTGAAAATCCGCTCCAGGACAAATTTTTCCTGGCCGGAGACAATCAAGGTCGGCACGCCGATGCGCGCGGCCCGTCGAGCTGCCATCATCTTGCTGAGCATTCCGCCGGTGCCCATGCCGGTCTTGCCCCGACACATGGACTGCAGATTCATGTCGGCAATATTTTCGATGCAGGCCAGAAACCGGGCATCGGGGTTTTCCAGGGGATTGTCGTCGAACACGCCCTGGGCCGAGGTCAGGTTGATGATCACGTCCGCGCCGACCAAATTGGCGACCATGGCCGCAAGCGCGTCATTGTCGCCGAATTTGAGCTCCTGCACGGCCACGGTGTCGTTTTCGTTGACAATGGGAATCACCCGCCAATCCAGAAGCCGGCTGACCGTGTTGCGGGCGTTCAAAAACCGCTCCCGACTGCGCAGGTCGTCCTTGGTCAGGAGAACCTGGGCCGTAACCTTGCCATACCGCTCAAACGCTTCGTCATAACTGTGCATCAGTCGGCTCTGGCCCACTGCCGAGGCGGCCTGCTTATGGACCATGCATCCGGCCAGGGCGTCCGGTCCAAGCACGCAGCGACCGGCGGCCACGGCTCCCGAGGTCACCAGCACCAGCTCCATGCCCCGGTCATGCAGGCCGGCAATCTGATCGGCCAGCCGATTGACCACCCGCAAGTCCAGGCCTTTTTCCGTGGTCAGCACCGCGCTGCCTACCTTGACAATGACCCGCTTGGCCTTTTCCAGCACCCGTCGGCGCTGATCGCGCCAGTCAGTCGTCTGTTCCATGGTCGGTTCCGCCCTCATCCTTCACAGTCTGCAAATGCAGCATCCACATGGCCTCCAGGACCTCGGCCACGCCGGTTTCATCCAGTGCGGACATGAAGTACACCTTCAGTCCCAGCCGGTCAAAGGCGGAACGCACCTCTGTCAGCCGTTCCTCGGAAGCCAGATCAATCTTGTTGACCACCCGCAACTGCGGCTTTTCGGCCAGGGCCGGATCAAACTGACGCAACTCGTCGTCCAGAATATGGAACCCGGCCAGAGGATCTTCGGCCTGAATATCCTCAATGCTCAGGATGTGAACCAGAAAACGCGACCGCTCCACGTGGCGTAAAAAAGTGTGACCCAATCCAAGGCCGGTATGCGCGCCTTCGATCAGCCCGGGGATGTCGGCAACCACGAGCTTGCGTTCCTGTTCGTCCATGACCACGCCCAGATTGGGCGACAACGTGGTGAAGGGATAGGCCGCAATTTTTGGCCGGGCCGCAGAGATGCACGAAATAAAAGTGGACTTGCCCGCATTGGGCAGACCGAGCAGCCCCACATCGGCAAAAACCTTCAACTCCAGCCGGACGTACTTTTCCACGCCCGGCTCGCCGGGCTGGGCGAACCTGGGTACCTGCATGGTGGAGGATTTGAAATGGGCATTGCCCTTTCCGCCCCGCCCACCAAGAGCCACGACCATTTCCTGACCATCACGGGTGAAGTCGGCAATAAGCTGCTCGCCATCTTCGCCTTCCTCAAAGACCTGTGTACCCACCGGAACCTCGATGACCCGGTCGGCTCCGGCCCGGCCATAGCACAACCGTCCGGCTCCGGGCCGACCACTCTCGGCCTCCTGGATGGACGCGTGACGATAGTCGTACAACGTCAACAGCTTGCTCGTGGCGCGAAAGATGACATCGCCGCCTTTTCCTCCGTCCCCGCCATCCGGGCCGCCTCTGGGCACATACTTTTCGCGGCGGAAAGATACACAACCATGTCCACCACTGCCGGACCGGATAATGATCCTGGCCTCATCAACAAATCTCATACGCTCTCCAGTCCCGGGTCATGGCCCGGGACAGCAAAAAAAGCCGCTCAAGAGAAATCTCTTGCAGCGGCTTGGAAAAGGCCTCTGAAAAACAATGCCTAGACAGCGGGGACGATGCTGACCCTGGTCTTGACCTTGTTCTTGCGAGTGTATTTTTCAAATTTCACGACGCCGTCCATCAACGCGAACAGGGTGAAATCCTTGCCGACGCCTACGTTCTGGCCGGGGTGGACTTTAGTGCCGTGCTGACGCACCAAAATGTTGCCGGCCAGAACGGTCTGTCCGCCGAACTTTTTCACGCCAAGCCGCTGTCCGGCGCTGTCGCGTCCGTTGCGGGAACTACCACCTGCTTTTTTATGAGCCATATTTTCCTCCCGCCACTAGGCCTGAATGGACTTCACTTTCAGGAGGGTAAAGTCCTGACGGTGTCCTTGGGTTCTACGATAATCTTTACGGCGCTTCTTCTTGAAGACAATGATCTTCTTGTCGCGGCCGTGATCAACCACTTCGCACTGCACGGACGCACCGGCAACCACTGGTTGACCTATCTTCACGTCAGCGCCGGCGCCGACAAGCAGAATCTGATCCAAAGTGACCTCTGAACCGGCCGGTACGTCCATTTTGGCTACCTTCAGGCTGCGGCCTTCTTCCACACGAAACTGCTTTCCGCCCGTTTCAACGATTGCAAACATCTTGCGACCTCCAAAATATTGAACGACGTGACTACCTCTTCCGAGATGCCCCGTCAAGACTTACATCCAACAGCCATGCCGCCCGGAGCAAGGCGGCTGTCGAGAGGGAAGGAGCAAGTAAAACGATCCCCTGCATCCGTCAACCGAAATTTCAGCAACACCATTTCGTTAATGTCTGCGCCAACTCCTGCGGCCGATAGGGCTTGGACAAATGCCCATTCATGCCGGCCTCAAAGCTCTTGTGCTGGTCAGCCTCCAGCGCATGCGCGGTCAAAGCGACAATGGGCAGCGTCAGTCCCAAGGCCCTGATGCGACGGGTTGCCTCCAGACCGTCAAGCACCGGCATCTGGATGTCCATCAGCACCAAATCAAAATCACCATTGACCTGCAGCAGATCCACGGCTTCCTGGCCATTTTCTACCATGGTCACCTCCCGCACGCCCAGGACCTCCAGCATCTTGGCCAGCAGGGTGCGATTAAACGCATTGTCCTCCACGGCCAAAACGCGCACATGGGCAAAAGACCGGACGTCGCCCGTCCGCGAGTCCTGACGCCGAGGAGGCTGGCCACGACCAGGGGCAACATCCAAGGTCAAGGCAAACGAAAAGGTGCTGCCCACCCCCTGGGCGCTGCGCACTTCCACGCCTGAACCACCCAGCAACCGGACCAGGCTGTCGGCAATGGTCAACCCCAGGCCGGTGCCGCCGTACTGACGGGTCAACGAGCCGTCGGCCTGTTCAAACGAATCAAAAATCGACACCTGACGATCGGGAGAAATACCGATGCCCGTATCATGGACGTCAAACCTCACCGCATAACGCCCGGGCGACGACTGTTCTGCCTGAACCATCACTTCCACGTGTCCTTGATGCGTGAACTTCACAGCGTTGCCGACCAGATTGATCAAAACCTGCCCAAGTCGACCGGAGTCCGTTTGAACCATCTGCGGCAGTCCATGGGTTACCAGTCGCAGGGCCAGGCCCTTGGATCTGGCCTGATCTCCGAACATGGTTTCAATGCGGGACAAAAGATCCTCAAGATCAACCGGTTCGACAACAATACGCATCATTCCGGCCTCAATCTTGGAAAAATCAAGAATGTCATTGATGATCAGCAGCAGGCTGTCGGCGCAGACCCGGATGCCCTGGACGCATTCAGACTGCTGCGCGGTCAATGTCATGCCCGCGAGCAATTCCCCGTGTCCGACAATGGAATTCAGAGGGGTGCGGATTTCATGGCTCATGTTGGCCAGAAACATGCTCTTGGCCTGGGATGCGGCCTCGGCCCTTCGCTTGGCCTCCACGATCTGCGTGACCTCGATCACGCTGACGATCATGCCTTCGAACTGCCCGCCATCGACCATGGCCTGCAGGCGGACTACCAGCGCCAGATCGCGAAAAGCCTCCAGCTGGATTTCCCGGATGCGCACTTGCGGATCGCGGCGCAGTTGATCCAGCCCAGCGCCCAGTTCGACAGACAAAAGATTGTCGGAAAACAGATCCTGAACCAGCGTTCCGACCAGCTCTGCCTGGCTTCTTCCCAGAATTCGGGTCAGGTTGGCGTTGACCTCCAGCACGACACCGTCCCTGTCGGTCAGGGCCACGCCTTCGTCGATGCCTGCAAGCAGGGCTTCCAGGCGGTTCTTTTCACGCAACAGGGCCTGTTCGGCCCGTTTGCGCCGGGTAATATCCAGAAAAACCTCAAGCGTCAGGGACTCGCTATGCAAAACCAGAGGGATGGAACTTTTGAGCACGTCCAGAACGCGGTCATCAAGGGTGTGCATCGTGGTTTCAAGTTCAAACCTGGCCCGCGGATACGGCAGCATGTCCGGACTCTTTGCTTGCGGACAGAACATGTCCCAGGAAATCCGCTCTTCCCGCGACCAACTCGGCTCAATGTCGAGCAGATTGGTCGCGGCCAGGTTGACCCGCCGAACGATCCGCTGATGATCAAGCAGGGCGATGCCAACCGGCATCGCCTCCAGCAACCGGTCCATGCCGGCAGCAACCTCGGCGGCAAAAACCTGTTCTCGCTCACGCTCCTCGGCCAAGCGGGCCGCTTTCCGCAGGGCGAAAAAGCCCAGAGCAAACATGGCCGCCAACAACATCGCGCCCAGCAAGCCGGCCAGAACCGGCACCCACCAAAGAGCAAAATCGTGCGTACGGTGGTGGTCCATGATTTGAAGCCTGAGATCCCGGGCAACCTGGGCGGCAACGCTTTCGGCCTGATCAAACAGGACATCCATGCGACCCAGGGCCTGTTGCGGATCGCGATCGCCAAAACGATCCTGGCCGGGACGCAATTGGCTGATCATGGCGCCCAGCAACAACGCGGCCTGATCATGCAGCCCCTGGATTAAAGGGACCAGCAGCGACGCCTGCTCCAACCGTGGCGATGGCAGCGGCGCCGGCAGCGCTATTGCCGCAACCCCATCCCCTGCCTCGTAACGTCCGCCCTGATGCAGTAGGACAAGATTGTCCCGGGCCCTGATCAACGATGCGTCGAGACGCGCTTCCAGCCGAGACAAGCTCCCTTCATCTCCGGCCCGAACAATGGCGTGTGACGTATAGCGGGCCACGGCCATATCCAGGCGCAAGGTCTCGACCAGCTCAAGATGCACCTGATTCAAAATGGACGCATCACGCCAATCCCGGCTGACCTTTTGGCGATAGATCTCAACAGACACCAAAAGCACGATACCGAGAAGCAGACACCCTCCCAGGCCGCACACCGCAGTCCCGAGCGGCGTCCGAAAACAGGCCGGCCCGTTCACAGCGCCCTGCCCAGCACAAAAACATCCACCCGCACAGCCCCGGCTTTCAAACAGGCCTCAGCACCGGCGCGCAGCGTGGCGCCGGTGGTCACGACATCATCCACCAACAGCACATGACACCCGGCGACAACGTCGGAGGCCTCGAACGCGCCGTCCAGATTGCGCAGCCGTGCCGCACGGCCAAGCGACGACTGCGGGAAGGTGTCCCGAGTCTTGCGCACGGCATCAACCGACACGGCAACATCAAGATACCGGGCCAGTATCCTGGCCAGCTCCAGGCTTTGATTGAATCCCCGCGCCGCCACCCGCCGGGGCAACATGGGGACTGGTATCAGTAAATGCGGGCGAGCCAGCCGATGCTGCTCCCAGGCTTGACGAATGAGCAGCCGCAACACCTGACCCAGACCATGGTCATGCTTGAACTTATGTTGATGAATAAGATCCTTGAGTACGGCCCGGTATGGACCATGAAAGGCCATGGCTGACCACGGCGGCGGTGACGTGCGGCACTGTCCGCAAGGATAAACCGGCGTCGCAGGGTCGGCGTAACACATGCCGCACCGCGGGCAGTATCCGCCCCGACGCGGAGCCAGCATGTCCTGACATTTACCGCAGAGCGGGAATTCATCGTCGCACGTCACCACGGACGCACAGAGCTGACAGCGTCTGCCAAGCAGGTGACCGAGTCTGGTCAGCGCAGGCCGCACCCACTCGGCAGCTACCATCCGCTCTCCCCGGCCAAGTCACCGACAGCCTGAAGCGAATGCGGCATGCGGTCAAAACTTCCAGCCTGATCCACACCCCGCAGCAAAACCTGGCCGGCAATGCAATAATCAAACACTTCCAAAAAATAGCGCAGAGAAAGAAGCATCCCTTCGAAAAGGAGGTCTCCTTGCGGCCGACCGGCCACCAGCACAAGATACGCCGGACGGATCGGGCCGGATTTGCTCAGCCCGGATTGACGAGCCAGATAGCGGGCCTGCCCCCGGTCAATCCAGGCCTTGGCCTGGGCCGGGAGATGGTAGAAGTAGACAGGGGCGGTCAGCACCAGCCCGGACGCCTGATCCATGAGATCAAACAGCCTGTCGGCCCCGTCCGGCCGCACGCAAACCCCTCGGCCAAGGCAACCGTCGCAGGCAACGCACGGCGCGATACTATAGTCGCGCAGGCGTTCCAAACGAGACGGACCACGCAGGCTGCGGGCAAAGCATTCGGCGGCCAGGTCGGAGTTGCCGCCTGGCCTGGGGCTCAAAGACACAATGAGAGGTTGGTTCATGATCGCGGCTTGCGAACGAACTCGGCCCGCACAAACTCCCCGACAGAAGCCAGCGACAACACCCAGTCCGTTTCAATATAAACAACATTTTCCAGCTGCGGCACCACCGCAGGACGCACCCAGAAAACCTGCCGGTCGATCCGGCTGAAACGCAGATGCCAACTGGCATCCACGCCCACGTGTCAGCACTGATTGGTGAAATCGTGTTCTCCGTCCGGGATCATGGTCGGCCTACCGCACAAATTCCGTGAAAAAAGGATTGTTCAGGCGTTCCTGACCAACGGTGGTTTCGGGACCGTGACCGGGGTGCACAACCGTGTTTGCGGGCAGGGTGAAAATCTTGTTTCGAACCGACCGCATCAATTCAGCTTCGGAACTGCCGGGAAAATCCGTTCGCCCCACTGAGCGATAAAAAAGGAGATCGCCGACAAAAACCGACTCCAGTTCAGGAAAGTAAAAAGACAAACTGCCCGGACTGTGCCCCGGAGTGGCCAGCACCCGACATTGCGAACCAAGCAGGGTCAATTCGCCCTCATCAAGAGGGCTGAAGCTGAAGGTCGGTGTGCGGGGAAAGCCCATCATACCGCCGCCGCCCAGTTCGGTTTCCAACAGGTATTCGTCACGGGGAGAGGCCCAGATGGCCGCGCCGGTGGCTTTGGCCAGATCAGCATTGGCCTGGATATGATCAAAATGAAGATGCGTGTTCAGCACCCGGTCCAACTTCAAGGCATTGCCGTCCAGAAAAGACAGGATTTCCCCTGCGTCTCCGCCGGGATCAATGACAACGGCCTCACGGGGCGAATGTACGACAAAGCAATTGGTGTCCAGAGGGCCCAACGACATGGTGACCACTGTGAGCATAAAGGTCCTCCCGATAATGTGTATCCCGGATTCCTAGCCAGCTTTGAGTCAAAACACAATTCTCCTTTCTGGACAAGGATTGCCGCATGAGGCAAGGGCATCAAAAACACGTTGGGGTTCATCATGCAAACGGCCGCCTTTCCACCCGGCTCCCTACGCCGGCAGGACATCATCGAATTCGAGCCCATGCTCAAACATTCCCTGAAAACCCTTCTTCATTTTACCTCCTACAGCCTGACCTTTCCAACCAGTCCGCCCGATGATCTGACCCCCTGCCACGAACATCCCCACGGCCGAGCCAGACTGGACAATGATGTCGTCCACCTGCCCCTGACCCGCGACCAGTCCCTGCTGGCCGTCTTTGTGGCCAAGGGTGTGGACCCTGCGCAGGTCGCCGCTGTTTTGCCCCTCCTGCCATCCATGGGCGCCTTGTGCCTGGAACAGATCCTCCTGCGCAAAACAGCGACCACCGATCCCCTGACCGGACTGCCCAATCGCCATTGCCTGCACCAAGCCCTGACCCGGGAAATCAGAGGCATTCTGGGATCCATCATGCCGGGGCCGGACGCCGTGGCCGATGACTCCCTGCAGGGACACAGCGCCTGCTTCGGGCTCATCCTGCTTGATCTGGACCGGTTCCGCCATATCAACGACACCTATGGTCATCTTTTCGGCGATACAATCCTGAACATGGTTGCCACGCGCATGGCAGAGATCTGCCCGAAGCAAACCCTGGTCTGCCGCCTGGACGGCGACAGTTTCGGCGTGCTCTGGCCCCAGGCTTCCCGCACCAAACTGAGCGAACTGGCAGCCACCCTCTCCCAGGAAACAGGACGCATTGCGGCCCGCTTTGCCCCCTTGCGCGAAGATGTGAACGTCTCGGCCAGTGTCGGCTTCATCAATTACCCCCAGGATCTGCAGGGCGCACAATTTCAGAAAGCCCCGGAAGAACAAACCTGGATGGTTTTGGAAAAAGCGGAGAAAGCCCTCAATACAGCCAAGGCCGCCGGACGCGGCCACGTGTATTCCTTTCGTCAGATTTTGTCCCAGGGCGGCGTTGTTCTGGAGGTCATGCCCATGAACCGCCTGATCATCAATCTCGGCCGCAGCGTGGATGCCCTGGAAGGACAACGTTTTCTGATCTGGTCCCGAAAGTTCAACGGCAAGGAGGCCATTGTCTCCGGTCAGGGAGAAATGGTCCTCGGCCATTACCCGCCCATGTACAAAGCCGAGGTGTCCCTGGTGGAAATCCAGGACGAGATGAGCATTGCTGAAATTCTGGTCCAAAGCGACCCGGACTGGCCTGTGGAAAAAGGTGACAGACTGACCCTTCTGGACGAGCACGCCGGCTTGGTGGAGCAGCGCGAAACCCTGCCGACCAGCCCTCTGCCGCAAAAAGACCTCCTGACCGGCCTCTATCCATACCGGGACTTTCTCCACGCATGGCAGACGGTGCGGTCGCAGCCCAAGACGTTTTGCCTGATCCTGGTCCGGTTGGAACCTTCCCACGGCCAACGTTCCCCCATGGACCAGATGAAAGAAGAACAGTTCGTCCAGGTTCTGACCCATCGCGCCGCCGCTCTCTTCGGCCCGCAGGCCCTGGCTGGTCGTTACAGCATGAACTGCCTCATCTATCATGTTCCGGAACAAAACCCGGATGGGTGCCGAATGCTGGCCCGCGAACTGCTCGAAGATGAACGTTTTACCGATCTGGAGATGAGTGTCGGCATTGCCGGTTATCCTTTCCTGGATTTTACCCGGTCCGACATTCTGGAAAATGCGCGAAAGGCCCTGGATCACGCCGGGCTGCTGCAGGAGCAGAAAATCGCCTGTTTTGACTCCGTCTCCCTGAACATCAGTGCAGACCGCCTTTTCGCCCAGGGCGAAATCTACGACGCAGTCGCGGAATACAAAAAAGCCCTCACGGCCGACGAGACCAATTTTCTGGCCAGAAACTCCCTTGGGGTCTGCTATGCGCGTCTGAACAAGTACGCCACGGCCAGGGCCATTTTCCAGGACCTGACCGACCGTCACCCCGATCACGTCATGCCTTTGTACAATTTCGGCTGCGCATGCCTTAAAGACGGCGACCCGGAGGCGGCCAAAACAGCCTTTGACCGGGTGCTTGATATTGCCCCGGACCATGTCTTTGCGCTTATTCGCCTGGGGCTCATGGCTGAAGACCGGGGCGATCTGGACCGCGCCTGGTCCATCTACGAGCAGGTCCGGGCTCTGCCTGAAGGCGAACGATTGGCTCCTCGCTATCTGGCCAGACTGGCATTTCGTCGCGACGACCGCGACACGGCCCGTGAATTCTTGCACCAGGCGATCACTGCCAACCCTCAAGACGCCTTGTCCTTCCACTTGCTGGCCAAGATCTACCTGGAACGCGGCGATGACCCTGAGGTTGCCGAATCCCTGGCCCGCCAGAGCGTCCATCTCAAGTCAGACACCCCGATCTTCTGGGAGGTGCTGATCACGGCCCTGGAACAACAGGGCAAAAATCTTGAAGTGGAGCAAACAAAAATTCGTGCCGCTGCGCAAAACAGTTGACAGACAGGAACCCCTTTCCTTAAAGAGGCTCCTCACGAGCGTTCCCCGGTAGCTCAGTTGGCAGAGCAGGTGGCTGTTAACCACCCTGTCGGCAGTTCAAATCTGTCCCGGGGAGCCAGAATATCCAAGCCCTTCAGATGAAGGGCTTTTTTATTGCCTTTTGGCCAGCTCGACAGCAGTTTTTTCCGGGTGCAAGCTGGGGACGCAAAAAAGCCCTTACCGGGATGGCAAGGGCTGAAGATGCACTCAACTGCCGTCAATTCAGGAACGGCTATTTTTTGTACAGGGACTGATCCACGTCAAGGGCCGCGATCAGCTGACCGGACAGAGCCATCAGCTTGTAGGCCGCGATCTGTTCATTGACCGTCGAAGTCACGAGCTGGCTGGAGGACTGGAACAACTCGTTTTCAGAATCAAGGACGTCAAGCAGGCTGCGCTGCGCCACGCCAAACTGTTCCAGATATATTTCCTTGGTGTCTCGATTGTACTGAACGGCCGCAGTGTATTCCTTCACTTCATTGAGGGCGGATTGATACTGGGCCCATGTGGTCTTGGTTTCTTTTTCCACCGCCAGAGTCAAATCGGACGTGTCGGATTCAGCCTGGCGCTTGCGCGCCTTGGTGGCTTTATGATTGGCGACGTCGGAACCGCCATTGAACAGGTTCCAGTTGAAACGCACCATGGCCGCGTCGGTGCGCTCCCAATATTCCTGATCCTTCACCCCATCGTTGTAGGACGAGGACAATTCCAGATAAACGTACGGATGATACGCAGATTTGGCGATATTGATCCGCTCGGTTTCGGCATTCACATCTTCATTGGCTGCGTTGATTTTCGGATTGCCGCTGACCGCCTTGGCAGTCATGTCGTCTAGAGACCCCGGCAGAAGGTTTGCGGGATACGGGGCCAGCCCGATCTTTCCGGGAAGCACTCCTGTCAGGCGCTGATACTCATGCAAGGCGGCCTGCAGGGCGGCACGGGTCTTTTCAATGGAGGCCTGAGCCATGGCCAAGCGGGCCTGCGTCTGGGTCACATCGGCCACACTTCCGGCACCGGCCTTTTCACGTTCCTTCAAAGAATCCAAAATGTCGCGGTGGGCTTTGGCATTCTCTTCGGCCAGAAAGAGCAACTCCCGCTGACGAAAGACTTCAAGGTTGGCAATAACGGCATCCAAAGCCAAAGACTCAGCATTGTCAAAAACCCGGTGGTCCAACGAGGCCACCCTTCTCTCGTCAAGACGAATCTGGCTTGAAGCCTCCCCGCCGTCATACAGACGCTGGCTCAGTATGACTGAGACCTCGCCCCGATAATCCCACTCATAGTCGCCGGAATACTTCTCGCGGTCATAAGCGTCCGTCCCAACACCGCCACGAACATCCAGACTCGGATACCAACGACCCTTGGCCTTGTCCAAGTCATGGCCGACGGCTTCCCGATTACTCTTGATCATTTCCAGGCGTGGGGCATACATCAGGGTGTCGCTGACGCTCTTTTGAAGCGAGATGGTATCGTCGGCCACAGCCAAACCCGCAGAACAAAAAACTGACAAAACTAAAGCTGCTGTCATCCTTTTAACGTTCATGACTTCTCTCTCCTTGCATTCCGCATTGAAATGCATGTCACTCGAAAATGCCCCATTGCATCCTTTCCGATTTACTTTCAGTGCGTATTAAATTTCTTACTTTTAAAATTCATTGTCAACAAAACCAATGGTCATGAAAAAGAAAAGTTCGGATGAACACAATCAATTACGATATGAGAAAACCCCCGCCGTTATCCAAGCCGACGGCAAAAGGCGTTCTCCCGTCCGCCAAGGTGTGCGTTTGAAAACATTCCTTGATCTTGGGTCCTGACTGGAAGTAAAGCCA
>CAZYZA010000098.1:0-12957 GCA_964651415.1 uncultured Desulfovibrionaceae bacterium | reverse complement strand
GACGAGAAGTTTGTTCTGGAAACGTTTCGGCGCAACCTGCACCGGCATTTTCAGGTCGAAACGGCCGAAGGCCCCATGGCCGCCCTGAAGCAGCTTGAAAACAACGGGCCTTTTGCCGTGGTGGTCTCGGACCTCAAGATGCCCAACATGAGCGGGGTGGAGCTGTTGGGAGTGGTCAGGAACCGCTGGCCGGACACGGTGCGCATCATGCTGACCGGTCAGGCCGATCTGGACGCGGCCATGGGGGCCGTGAATCAGGGCGCGATTTTCCGTTTTCTGACCAAGCCCTGCTCGCCCGACATCCTGCTGAGGGCGGTTCAGGACGGTCTGGCTCAGCACCGTCTGGTCATGGCCGAAAGGCAGTTGCTGCACGGCACGTTGCGCGGCTGCATCCAGGTCATGTCCGAACTGCTGGGGTTGGTCAGCCCGGAGGCCTTTGGCCGGGGAGAGCAGTGCAAGCCCCTGGTCCTGGACATGGTCCGGATTCTGGGTCTGGGCGGCAAGTGGAAGTTTGAATTGGCGGCCATGCTCAGCCAGATCGGCTGCATTTCCCTGCCGCAGGAGATCCTGGAGCGCAAAATTTCAGGGGAGGAGCTGTCGCCGGAAGAAGCGCAGATATTTCTGATGCATCCGGCCATTGCCGGCAATCTTCTGCGCAACATTCCTCGACTGGAGAGCGTGGCCGAGATGGTCGCTGACCAGGAACTGCCGTTGGCCAAAAATCCTTGTATCGGAGCCAGGATTCTGAAAACAGCCTTGAACTATACGGACATGATCGCTCAGGGCATGGACACCGGGCAGGCCCTGGCCGTCTTGCGGGAGCAGTCGGCCGTGCATGATCCCAGGGTTGTCGCGGCCCTGGAAGAGAGCCTGAACCGGCACGAGCTGAGCGAGGTCCGATCCCTGGCCATCAGCGAGTTGCGCGAAGGCATGCTGCTGGTGGAGAATGTGGTCAGCGGACGCGGCGTTGTGCTGATGGAAAAGGGACAGGCGCTCACGCGGGCGGCCCTGGAGCGGTTTGTCAATTTCGGAACCATCCTCGGCGTGCAGGAGCCCATTCACGTCCTGGTCAAAACCGAGAAAGAATCCCCACCGGCTTGAGTCCGGACGAGTCCGTTTAACGCAGCAGCCGCAGCACCTCGGGCATGAAGGTCGGGATGGACCACCCCGGCACGTAGCGGTTGAACGTTTCCAGGATGGCCACCAGAATCAGGCCGCTGGAGACGTAGGAAAAGAAAAAGATGCCGATCATGGTCCCTTTGAGCCGCATGGGATTGTCGGTCAGACAAAGGACCAGGGACAGCAGGACCGTCAGACCAAGGCCGGCTGCTCCGGCCACGGCCGCGTAAAAGATCTGGGGCAGAAACAGATTGAAGATTCCTTTCAGACTGAAAAAAAGCCAGATCATGATCGCCAGGGTCGTCATGGCTCCGGCCATCTGCCATTTGCCCAGAAACGGCGGCGCGAAGCGGTAGTAATCCCGTCCCCAGTCGTCACGGGTGCGGCGCAGCAGCACATAGATCAGGCCCAGGCCTGCGGCCAGAGCCAGGGATAAAGGCAGCCACAAGGCGGCCAGGGGCCAGAAGGGGCTGTTCCACGGCGGCAGAAAGGCCGGATGGTTGACGGGCAGACCCCGGAAGATCACCAGCGCCACCGCGACCAATCCCCAATATCCATACTTGATGCCGATATTGGCCAGACAGCCGAGCAGAAAGTGCATCGTCCGGCGCTCCTTTGCCTTGATCCAGGTCAGGTCGTAGGCGACCAGCACCAGACTGCCGAAAAAGGGCAGGGTCATGCCCAGGGCCAGGAGAATGAAATTGTTGGTCAGGAAGGCCATGGTCTGGGGGTTTTGGGCCACGGCCAGACCGGTGCCGGCGGCGATCAGCAGCCAGAAGAGCAGGTGGCCCCAGACGGCCAGCCTGGAAGTCTGTCGGGCGCTGCGGCCGGGAAACGGCTTGCCGCCGACCATGCCGATCAATTCGCTGACCAGGGCAATGGCCGGAGCGCCCCAGAACAGGGCGGCTGAAAACAGGAACATGGGAAGCAGGGCAAAGGCCCAGTAGGGAAGGTCAATGGCCATGGGTTCCTCGCGCAAACGTGGGTGGACGAATGGGGGGAGTTCTGCCCCAAAAGAGCCCACGTGGCAAGACAGCCTTTCCCTTGAAAAACAGGGGGATCTCTCCTATGCCACAAAAGCTATGCATGCGGGGACTGGATCAACCATATGAAAACCATGCTGAGTTTTGCGACCGGCGTCCTGGTGGGGCTCTTGCTTGCCTGGGTCGGACCGCCTCTTGTTCCGACCGCGGGGGAAGGCCTGGCCGTTCTCCGGGCTCGCTTCGCGCAGCCGGTATCGACGCCGATGACCGCCATGCGTTGGCCGGCGCGGTCCCGGATGCGCATGGTCTGTTCCGAAGTGCAGCTGATGATCAGGAACGAAGAGCCCTTTCGGTCGGCAGAAGTCCGGTCCGAGCCGATTTCCGAGGCTCCACCCGCCGCGCCGACAGGGGGGGGGACGGCTCCTGCGGCCATTCCGACATCCGGGCGGGAAAGAGCGGCCGCAGAGGTTCAGAAAGCAACCCCGTTGCCCGTGGTCACGGCGCGGCCCGCCCAGCCCAGACTCCTCTACGACAAAGGGCTGGAAGCATACCGCCAGGGCCGTTATGCCGGGTCCCGAGACGCGTTTTCCCGTTTTCTGACCCTTTTCCCCACCCATGCCCTGGCTCCCAACGCCCTCTACTGGACCGCCGAATGCTGGTACGCCGAACATCGCTACGAGCAGGCGGCGTTGATTTTCGCCCGGGTGGTGAAGGATTATCCGCATCACGACAAGGGTCCGGACGCCCTGCTCAAACTGGCGTATTGCCGTTTGCGCCAGGACCGGACCGCCGAGGGCCGGCAGCTGCTGGAGCGGCTTGAACAGCTTTATCCCGGGTCCGCCGCCGCCAGGCTCGGCCGTCAGGCCCGGTCGAAATTGCAGGGTTTCCTGGACCAACCCTCGTTGGCGGTGGCTCATGGATGAATTCGAGGCCTGTCTTGCCTTGCGGCATACCAAGGGGTTGGGGGCCAGAACGTGGAAGCGTTTGCTTGAGGCCTTCGGCAGCGCGGCCCGGGCAGTGGAACAGCACAAGAACTGGTCCCGGCGGCGGCTGACCTCGGTGCGGGTCGAGGGGGAATTTGCCTCCGGCGCGTGGCGGGAGAAGGCCGGGGCCGAGAAGAAGCAGGCCGATGTTCTGGGACTGCGCCGTGTCTTGTTTCGGGACGAGTCTTTTCCAGCGCTTTTGCGCGAAATACCCAATCCGCCCCTTTTTCTGTATTATCTAGGCGATGTATCGTTGATGGCCAGGCCGTGCGTGGCTGTGGTCGGCTCCAGGCAGTCGTCGGGATACGGTCGCCAGATGGCCGACGAGATCGCCCGCAGTCTGAGCCGGTCCGGATTGTGCGTGGTTTCCGGGTTTGCCCACGGCATTGACCGCGCCGCGCATCAGGCCGCGGCAGCGGAGGTTGGCGGCAGCATTGCCGTTCTGGGCACGGGGCTTGATCTGATCTATCCGGCCTCCAACAAGGATTTGTGGCGACTGATGAGCGAGAAGGGGCTGATCGTGTCCGAATTCGCACCGGGCACGCGGCCGGAAGGCACGAATTTTCCGCATAGAAATCGCATTGTCAGCGGCCTGTCTCTGGGCGTATTGGTGGTTGAAGGCGCTGTGGGCAGCGGCAGCCTGATCACTGCGGAATTGGCCCTGGCCCAGAACCGCGAGGTCTTTGCCCTGCCCGGGCCGGCCACGATGAAAACCTTTCAGGGATGTCACCAGTTGATCCGCCAAGGGGCCTGTCTGGTGCAATGCGGCGACGACATCGTGCGTGAACTGCAGCCACGGCTTGGCTCTTTTGTCCCACCGGCTGCACCGGTCGCTCCGGGCCGCCCGCTGCCGCGCGACCCGGATCATCTGGCGCTGTTCACTGTTTTGCAGGAAGGTGGGCCGGTTCATGTCGACGTCCTTGGCCGCCGATCCGGTTTTACGGCGGAAAAGGTCAGCGCGACCTTGCTTTTCATGGAGCTGGAAGGGCTGGTGCGACAGCTTCCCGGCATGTACTATGAGCTTGCAACCTGACTGTCAGCGTTCTCTGGAGAAGATTCATGCAGAAAATACCTTTGCAGGCCGCACGTCCGGACATGGTCCTGGCCAAACCCGTCGCCCGCGACAACGGCATGGTCCTGGTGGCGGCCGGCACGGTTCTGACGGATTCGCTCATTAATCGGCTGGAAAACATGGATGTGGCGGCCATCGTTGTCGAGGGCAATCCCGTGGATCTGGACGGCAGCGGCGGCCAGGCCGTGGCCAAGAAAATGGAGCGCCTGGATCGTCTGTTCCGCAATTTTCAAAATGATCCGTACATGGGCAAGGTTAAAAAAATAATCGGCGAGTATTATCAGCAGCAGGGCGCTTTCGGGGGCGTCGGCGCCAAAATCGAGGGTGGAGAGTGACCATGGACGACGATCTGCGTACCAAACAAAAAGGTCAGATTCTGGCGGTCAAGGACCTGCCGACCTTGCCCGGCGTGTTGCATGAGGTTTCGGCCCTGGTCGACAACCCGGATTCCTCCACGGATCAGATCAGCCGGGTCATTGCCCGCGATCAGGTCCTTTCGGCCAAGGTGCTGCGCATGGTCAATTCGCCCATTTACGGCTTTCCCGGCCGCATCGGGTCCATCCAGCACGCCCTGGTCCTGCTCGGATTCAACGTCATCAAGGGCATCATCATCTCGACCTCGGTCTTTGATGTCATGAACGAGAACATGAAGGGCCTCTGGGAGCACAGCCTGGGATGCGCCCTGGCCAGCTCGACCGTGGCCCGGACCATCGGCTGCAAGGACCCGGAAGAGTACGCCGTGGCCGGTTTGCTGCACGATATCGGCAAGGTGGTGGCCGCGGTTCAGTTGCCGGACAGCCGTCAGGCCATCGATGCCCTGGTCCGGGACAAGGACCTGCCCTACCGTCAGGCTGAAGTCGAAGTGCTCGGCTTTGCCCACGACCGCATCAACCTCTGGCTGTGCACCTACTGGAATCTGCCTCCCGGACTCAAAGAAGGGCTGTCGTACCATCATCGGCCCATGTCCGCGACCTTGTATCCGAAAATCGCCCAAGTGGTTCATGTCGGCAATTTTCTGGCCCGGCTCTTTGGCGTGGGCAACGGCGGCGACGATCAGATCAGCCCCTTGGACGCCGGCGTGCTCGAAGCCCTGGAAATCACCCCGGCGGTGCTGTTCAAGATCATGGACGCCTTGGAGCGTGAATTCGTGGATCTGGTCTGAAGACAATGGCGATGAAAGAGGGCAAGCATTTTTTTCTGGTCACCGCCGACCCTGATCTCGAAGCCTGTTGCCGTGGGCTGTGGGCCGAGGATGAGATCAAGTGGACGGTTTTCACTCGGGGCGTTTCCGCCCTGGAGTACCTGTTCGCCGACCCGCCGGATCTGTTGGTGGTCGACGAGCAGTTGCCCGATCTGTCCGGCGGGGATCTGATCCGGCTGATCAAGGGCGAAAATGTCTACCGTCAATTGCCGGTGGTGCTGTGTCTGGAGAATGAACGTCAGTTGGAGACGCTGGATTTCAGCACGCTTGAGATCGATGATTTTCTGGTCAAGCCGCCGACCCCGGTCATGGCCAGGGGCCGGCTGGTCCTGGCCTACCACCGCGCCACCCGCGAACTGGACGCCAGTCCCCTGACCAAATTGCCCGGCAATACGTCCATCATCCATAAAATTCAGGATCTCATCGACCGGCGGGAGGATTTTGCCCTGGCCTACATCGATCTGGACCATTTCAAATCCTTCAACGACAAATACGGGTTTTCGCGTGGGGACGAGGTCTTGCTGATGACGGCCCGGGTCATTGTCAACTCCATCCGGGGCATCATGGGAGCCAATACCTTTGTCGGCCATGTCGGCGGCGATGATTTTGTCTTTATCGTGCCGCCGGACAAGATCGACACCGCCTGCCGGCAGGTCATCGAGAATTTCGACTCCATCGTCCCCCATTTCTACGATCAGGAAGACCGGGCGCGGGGTGCGATTCATTCCGTGGACCGCAAGGGGCAGGCCCAGGTCTTCCCGCTCATGGCCATTTCCATTGCCGTGGTCATGAACCGGGATGGGCGTTTGCAGCATTTTGGCGAGGCGTCGCAGATCGCCATGAATCTGAAAAAGGAAGCCAAGAAAAACCCCAAGAGCTGCTATGTCGTGGACAAGCGCCACAGCGCCTGAGCCGGTTGCGGTCTTTCTGCTCTATCTGGAGGCGCAGCGCGGCTATTCACCGGCCACTGTCGCGTCCTACGGGACGGACCTGGAAGGGTTGCACCGGTTTCTGGCCGGTCGGGGCAAAGGGCTTGACGCTCCGACCTTGGTTCACAAGGCGGACCTGACCGCGTTTCTGGCCGATCTGCACCGTCGCGGACTGGCCAAGTCCAGCGTTTGTCGCAAACTGTCGGCCATTCGCGCCTGGTACCGTTTTCTGCGTCAGCAGGGTCGGGCGGCAATTGATCCGAGCGCAGGGCTGCCCAATCCGAAACTGCCCAAGATTCATCCCAAGGTGCTGAATGTGGATCAGGCCCTGCATCTGGTTGACGCCGAGGTGCCGCCGGACCCCGCCGGGTTGCGCGACATGGCCCTGCTTGAGGTGCTGTACGGTTCGGGACTGCGGATCAGCGAAGCCCTGGGGCTGGACTTTGTCCATCTGGACCTGGAGCAGGGCCTGGTCAGGGTCATGGGCAAAGGCCGCAAGGAACGGATTGTGCCCCTGACTCCGGCCGCCGTGGAGCGCCTGCGGCGTTATCTGGAACAGCGCGGGGCCTTTAATCCGCCGCCTCGGGAACAGGCCGTGTTTCTGGGCAAGCGCGGCGGCCGCCTGTCGCGACGTCAGGCCGGCGAAATGGTCAAGCACATGGCTGCCCTGACCGGAGTGCCGACCAACATCAGCGCCCACACCCTGCGTCACAGTTTTGCCAGCCATCTGCTCCAGGCCGGAGCGGATCTGCGCAGCGTGCAGGAACTCCTGGGACACGCCCGCATTTCCACCACCCAGCGCTACACCCATCTGGACCTGGCCCAGGTCATGCGCGTCTACGACGCCTGCCATCCCCTGGCCGGGAACAAGGAGCGGGAATAGCCCGCTCCCGCCATTATTCCGAATCCTGCAGATACGTTTCGCGCAGCCCCACCTTGTTGGTCTTGCCGACGCTGGTCTTGGCGATGGCGTCCACCAGCCGGACCTTGACCAGCACGGCCTCCTTGGCCAGCACGCCCATGTCGACATAGCTTTTCACATGATGGGTGATCTCTTTTTCCTGGGGCGCCGTGTTCTTTTTGGGCACGACCAGGGCCAGGGGCGTTTCACCCCAGCGCAGGTCCGGCTTGCCGATGACCGCGGCCTCGGCCACGTCCGGATGGCGCAGGATGATGTCTTCCAGTTCGAGGGAACTGAGCCATTCTCCGCCAACCTTGATCACGTCCTTGGTCCGATCCGTGATGCGCAGGCTGCCCGAGGCGTCGCGGCAGGCCACGTCCCCGGTGTTCATCCAACCGTCGTTCCAGAGCTTTTCCGTGTTGCGATCGTCCTTGAGGTAGGCCTGGGTCAGCCAAGGGGCCCGGACCTGCAACGCGCCGGGCGTCTTGTCGTCGTCCGCGACCGGCCGGTCTTGATCGTCCAGGCGACGCAACCGGACCATGGGCAGGGGGCGGCCGGTGCGGGTCCGCAACCGGATCTGTTCCTCCTGGTCCAGCTGCAGTTCGGCCTCGGACAGGTGGGACAGGGTCAGGATGGGGCAGGTTTCGGACATGCCGTACCCGGAAAAGACGTCGATGCCGCGTTCCAGGGCCGCCTTGCACACGGATTTGGGCATGGCCGCGCCGCCGATGACCACTTTCCAGCCCGAGAGGTCGTGCTGCCGGCATTTGGGGTCCGAGAGCAGCATGTGCAGGATGGTCGGCACGCAGTGGCTGAAGGTCACTTTTTCCGTGCTGATCAGCCGGGTCAGGACTTCAGGGATGTACTTGCCCGGATAGACCTGTTTCACCCCGAGCAGGGTCGCCATGTAGGGGATGCCCCAGGCGTGGACGTGAAACATGGGCGTGATGGGCATGTACACGTCCTCGCGGTGGAAGCGGCCCTGGGTGGCGTTGGAACCCAGGGCGGTCAGACCCGCCAGGGTGTGCAGGACCAGCTGGCGGTGGCTGAAAAAGACCCCTTTGGGCAGCCCTGTCGTGCCGGTGGTGTAGAAGGTGGTGGCGCGGGTGTTCTCGTCGAAATCCGGAAAGTCGGTCAGGGGCGCGTTGGCCGCCAGCAGGGTTTCGTATTCGCCGGCCAGGGGCAGGACGGTCTGGGGAGGCTCCTGGCTGTCAGTCAGCAGGATAAAGGTGCGCACGGTTTCAAGCCGCCCCTTGATCTGCTCCAGCAGGGGCAGGAAGTCGGCGTTGACCAGGATGACGTCGTCCTCGGCGTGGCCGATGGTGTAGACCATCTGCTCCGGCGAGAGGCGAATGTTGATGGTGTGCAGCACCGCTCCGATCATGGGGACGGCGTAATAGCACTCCAGATAGCGATGGCTGTCGTAGTCCATGACGGCCACGGTATCGCCCGCTTTTACGCCCTGGGCCAGCAGCATGGCCGCCAGTCGGGCCACGCGTTCGCGGAACCGGGCATAGGTGAAACGGCAGGACTCGGCATAGACGATTTCCTGCTCCGGGTGGTCCTGAATGGGGGCTTGAAACAGGTTTTTGATCAGGAGCTGTTGGGTTGCGTGCATGTGTTTTCCTGTGTTCTGGTTGAATGAGCCTGTTGTCCTGCCGACCGGCGCAGGCCTTGCCATGCAGGAGTTTTGCATGGGGCCGCGACCAGTCAGGCCTGACGAGCGTCGATCGGTCATGATTTTGGCGGAACAGTCTGAATTATTGTGCTTTTAACGCGTGACTCAATGGCGTTGAGCACTGTCCGAAGTGCATGGTCAGCGAATAGAAGGTGTTTTCCTGAAAATCAACCACCTGCTGAATGCTTTCGGGTGGCGACGTCCGTGGCCGTAGTCTTTTGCGGTCACGGCCTTGCCGGCCCACAGCGTTCCGGCTTCGGACTGGACCTCGGGCCGGGTCGGACATATGCACTGGATGTGGAATAACGCTGAACAAAGGAGACCGCCATGTCCATGTATTCCAGATTCGCTGTTTGGTATGACCGTATTTTCCCGTTCAGTCCGGGGGTGTACGCTTTTTTGACTCATCATCTGGGAGAGCGTGGGGGACCGGTGCTGGATCTGGGGTGCGGCACAGGTGATTACTGCGCGGCCTTTACCCGTGACGGAATACAGGCCGTGGGGTTGGATCTTGATCCGGCCATGATTTCCCAGGCCAGGACCCGTGCCCCGGAAACCGAATTTCAGGTCATGGATATGGTCGATTTTCCGGCTTTGGGCGGGCCGTGGACCATGATCTATTCCATCGGCAACACAGCGGCCCATCTCCCTCCCGAGCGTTTCTGGGCCTGCGTCGATCAGGTGGCCGATCGTCTTTTGCCCGGCGGGATCTGGGTTCTGCAAGTCATGAACTGGGATTATGTGCTGGGTCTGCCCGGATTCGCATTTCCGCCCAAGGTCATGGACGGCGCGGTCTTTCACCGTTCCTACGAGGGGATAACCGCTGGCAGCCTGACCTTCAGGACGGGCCTGGACATCGACGGGCAGAGGGTTTTCGACGATCAGGTGACGCTCTATCCCCTCAAGTCGGCAGAGATTGCGGCCGGACATCAGGCCAGAGGTTTTCGCCTGGTCGAGCATGTCTCGGACTATGCGGGGAGCGGATTTGAGCCGGAGGTTTTTTCGGCCAACATTTTTGTCTTCACAAGGTAGGATGCATGGATTTTTTATCGACCATGGGCCAGAGCAAGCTTTTCAAAGGCCTGCCGGCGGAGGAACTGAACCAGCTGGAACGCATCAGCGAACTGCGGCACTTCGACAAAGGGGACATGCTCTTTCACGAAGGGGCGCCGGGCGATGGTTTTTATGTCGTCGCCACAGGACAGGTGAAAGTTTTCAAAATGTCTTTTGATGGCCGGGAGCAGATCCTGCATATCCTGGGACCGGGCGACCCCTTGGGCGAGGTGCCGGTCTTTGCCGGGCAGACGTATCCGGCCAATGCCCAGACCCTGGCCAAGGCCGGGCTGTATTTTTTTCCCCGCAAGAGGCTGATCGACCTCTATCGCGAGAGCCCCTCCCTGGCCATGAACATGCTGGCCGTGCTCTCCAGGCGGTTGCGCGAATTCACGGTGCTGATCGAAAACCTGTCCCTGAAGGAGATTCCGCAGCGTCTGGCCACGTATCTGGTGCATCAGCAGGCCCAGCGGCCCGTCTCGGCCCGGGTCAAGCTCGACGTATCCAAGGGCGTACTGTCCAACATTTTAGGCACGTCCCAGGAAACCCTGTCGAGGGTGCTCGGCAGGTTGACCCAGGAAGGACTGATCGAAGTTCACGGCAAAGAGATCATGCTGCTTGATCTCGATCGTTTGCGGGAACTGGCCGAAGGTGGAATCAGGCTCTAGCGGTGCTGGAGGCGGCGGGGGGCGGACGATGATGGTCGGTTAGGGCTGATGCGGTCAGGGCTGGGGTAGGCAAATCCCCCCAGCCCGTGGTTGTCAGATGCCCATGATGTTGTAGCCGGAATCGACGTAGATGACCTCGCCGGTGATGGCCCGGGAAAGGTCCGAGGCCAGGAAGAGCCCGGTTTTGCCCACGTCTTCCTGCACAATGTTGCGGCGCAGGGGCGCGCGCTCTTCGATGGTGGCCAGGATGGTCTTGAAGCCTGAAATGCCCGAAGCAGCCAGGGTTTTGAGCGGGCCGGCGCTGATGGCGTTGACCCGGATGCCGCGTTCGCCCAGATCCATGGCCAGGTAACGTACGCTGCACTCCAGGGCGGCCTTGGCCACGCCCATGACATTGTAATGGGTGATGACTTTTTCCGCGCCGTAATAGGTCATGGCCATGACCGAGGCATTGTCGTTCAAGAGCTTTTCATAAGCCTGGCAGAGGGCCACCAGGGAATAGGCCGAGATGTCCAGGGCGAGGTGGAATCCGTCGCGGGAGGTTTCGACATAGCGGCCTTTCAGATCGTCGCGGTTGGCAAAGGCCACGGAATGAACCAGGATGTCGAAATTGCCCCATTTCTCCTGGACCAGTTCGGCGGACTGACGGATGGCCTCGTCATCGGCCACGTCGCATTGAAAGAGAAACTCGCTTCCCAGTTCTTCGTGAATGGGCTCGACCCGTTTTTTCAGAGCTTCGCCGGCATAGGACAGGGCAATGGATGCACCGTTGTCTTTGAGCTCCTTGGCAATGGCGTAGGCAATACTCTTGTCGTTGGCCACTCCGAAAATCAGGGCCTTTTTCCCTTGAACGAGCATGGGCATTCTCCAGTAGGTTTGGGCCTTACGGCAATTGCAAAGGGGAACCCGTCAGCAGTTCGTATGCTTCCAGATATTTCTTTTGGGTTTCAGCGATGACCTCGGCCGGCAGGGTCGGCGGGGGCGGCGTTTTGTCCCAGCCCGTCCCGGTCAGCCAGTCCCGCAGATACTGCTTGTCGAAACTCGGTTGGGACGTGCCCGGAGTGTACTTGTCGGCAGGCCAGAAGCGCGATGAGTCCGGCGTCAGGACTTCGTCGATGAGCAGGATGTCCTTGCCGTCCAGACCGAATTCAAATTTGGTGTCGGCGATGATGATCCCGCGCTTGGCGGCCTGATCCCGTCCACGGGAATAGATGGACAGAGACAGGTCCTGGATGCGCTTCAGCAGGCCGTCGCCGATGCGGGATTTGGCGTCGGCCAGGGTGATGTTCTCGTCGTGAGCGCCGAGATCGGCCTTGGTGGATGGGGTGAAAAGCGGCGTTTCCAGTTTGTCCGAGTCAACAAGCCCTTCAGGCAGCTTGTGGCCGCAGACCGAGCCGCTTGATTTGTAATCCTTGAAGCCGGAGCCGGTCAGATAGCCGCGCACAATGCACTCGATGGGCAGTGGCTTGGCTTTGCGCACGACCACGGCCCGTCCTTCCAGGTCTGCCTTGTGCGGGGCCAGGGCTGCCGGAAAGTCGCGGACATCGGTGGCCAGGAGATGATTGGCAACCAGGTCCTTGAACTGTTCCATCCAGAACAGGGTGATCTGATTGAGGACCACGCCCTTGTACGGGATGGGTTCGTTCATGATGACGTCAAAGGCCGACATGCGATCCGTGGTCACGATCAAAAGGGTCTGCGGGTCGATTTCGTAGATGTCGCGCACCTTGCCCCGCGAGAGCAGGGGGTATTCGCGAATGGTGGTTTTGGTGACGATATTCATGGTTGCTCCACGTAAGTGTTGGCTGTTGCTCCGATGATGCGCTCAAGCAAACCGCTTCAGCCCAGACGTTGCTCCACGCTGCGGGCGTGGGCTTCCAAACCTTCCAGCCGGGCCAGACGGGCGATTTTGGCCCCGTGCTGCTGCAGATAGGCTTGATCCGTGCATAGCAGGCTTGTTTTCTTGCAGAAAGTTTCGACCGACAGGGCCGAGGAAAAGCGGGCCGTGGACAAGGTGGGCAGTACATGGTTCGGCCCGGCGAAATAATCACCCACCGGCTCCGGCGTAGCATGCCCCATAAACACGGCGCCTGCATTGCGGACCATGCCGATCATGGCCCAGGGGTCGGCCACGCTCAGTTCGAAATGCTCCGGGGCCAGAAGATTGATCAGTTCCATGCCGGTTGCCAGGTCCGAAACATGGATCAGGGCGCTCCAGTTTGTCAGGGACTGGGTGGCGAGGTCTGATCGGGGCAGGAGCGGCAGCTGCAGTTCAAGCTCCTGGCGGACGGCATCCAGCAGATTCCGGTCCGGTGAAACCAGAATGCTTGATGCCAGAGGGTCGTGCTCGGCCTGGGACAGCATGTCGGC
>CAZYZA010000097.1:0-13020 GCA_964651415.1 uncultured Desulfovibrionaceae bacterium | reverse complement strand
CTTTTTGCCGGCCAAGGCCGAAATCCTGACCACGTCGCAGATCGTGCCTCACATCAACACCTTCAACACCATCCTCTCCAATGCCCTGCCCAAGGAAATGCGCGACCAATTCCTGGAACGCAGTCACGAACTGCAGCAGGAGTGGGAGAAGCGGGTTGTGGACAAACTCAAGGAAATGCAAGGAACCCCTGGTGGAAAAGAATAATTTCGATCGGATCATCGAGGTCATCGACACCCTGACCGGACCCGGAGGCTGTCCCTGGGACAAGGAACAGACCCCGCAGTCCATGTGCGACTATCTCATTGAGGAATGTTTTGAGCTGGTGGAAGCCATCCGGCAAAACGACCCGGCTGAAGTGGCCGAAGAACTGGGTGATGTCCTTTTTCTGCTCCTTTTTATCGGCCGCAGCATGGACCGGGAGATTCCCGACTTTCTGCAGACCGCCCTGGCCGCCAACGTCGGCAAGATGATCCGCCGCCACCCACATGTTTACGGCGACAAAGCGGCCAGCGTGGCAGAGGTCGTGACCAATTGGGAAAAAATCAAGAAAGAGGAAAAAGCGGAAAAGCAGTGTGATCCAGGGGTGTTCGCATCTCTGCCGAACAGCCTGCCACCGCTACTCAAGGCCTACCGCATCAACTCCAAGGCCGCCCGCATCGGCTTCACCTGGGCTGCCGACGGCGATCAGGAAGAAAAGCTGGCCGAGGAATGGACGGAATTTCAGACCGCCCTGGCCGGAAACGACACGGCCGACATGGAAGAAGAATTCGGGGATTACCTGTTTTCACTGGTGGAATACGGACGCCGCCGCGGCATCAAGGCCAACGCGGCCCTGTCCGTGGCCAACGCCAAATTCCTGCGCCGCTTTCAGGCCATGGAAGGACTGGCCAGGGAGCGCGGCCTTGATCTGGACCAGCTCTCCCTGACCGAAATGGACAAACTCTGGGACGAAATCAAAGACTCTTGCGGGCGATAACGGACAGAATTTCCTCCAGCACCCCGCTGACATCGGTTACTCCCGTGTCGATGATCACGGCATCGGCCGCTGGCCGCAGCGGGGCCACGGAACGATTGCGGTCCTGATCGTCACGGATACGGATCTGGGCCCTGATGCGCTCCAGCTCCTCTTCCATGCCCATCTCCCGCAGTTGCTCAAATCGGCGCTGCGCCCGGACATCGATGGATGCGTCCAGAAAGAACTTGAACCGCGCTTCGGGAAATACCACGCTGCCCATGTCCCGTCCTTCGGCCACCAACGGCGTTTCCCGCCCGATGGCCTGCTGGTTGCGACGCAGAAAGTCCCGGACAACGGGGATGCGCCCCAGATGCGAAGCCCACAGCCCGACCTGCTCGCTGCGGATGTCGGGCGAAATGGGATATCCGTTCAATAACAGGTCCGAATGCCCGCCGATCCCTTCCAGATCGAAATCCAACCGGTTGAGCTGCGGCATGAGCTGATCCACGGGCAGTTCCCAGGCTCCGTCGCCCAGGGTCAGCGCCACGGAACGGAACATGGCCCCGGTGTCGAGATAGGCGATGCCCAATCGGTCGGCCAGTTTGCGGGCCACAGTGGTCTTGCCTACCCCGGCCGGGCCATCAAGAGTGACGATGGTGATGTCCACGCAGTACCTCCGCTGTTTTTTCCAGAAATTCACGATTCTCGTCCTCGCTGCCGATGCTGACCCGCAGTCGGTCCGGCAGACCGTAGCTGGTCAGGGGGCGGATGATCACGCCCTGTCGGAGCAACTGCTCAAAAAGGGTCCGCGCGTCCATGGGCGGGGTGAACATGAGAAAATTGGCCTGGGACGGTTGGACCACGCATCCGAGCCGGGTCAGTTCACGGTGCAGCAATGCGCGCCCCTCACTGACCACACGCAGGGTTTCAGTCACGAAGATATGATCTTGCAGGGCGGCCAGACCGGCCTGCTCGGCCAGGATGTTCACGCTGAACGGCAATTTGACCCGCAGCAGCAGATCGGCCAGCCACGCCGGCATGAGGCCGTAGCCCAGACGCAATCCGGCCAGGCCGTACATCTTGGAAAAGGTGCGCAGGATGACCAGATTGGGAAGCCGCCCGAACTGTGACAACATGGAATAGCTGTCCAGAGGCTGGGCGAAATCGATATAGGCTTCGTCCACGACCAGCAGGGTGCGTTCCGGCAGCCGACCGGCCAGGGCCGTCAATTCGGCGGCCGGACAGGCATGGCCCGACGGATTGTCCGGATTGGTGACAAAAACCAGGGCCGTCCGTTCGTCGACCTGCTCCAGCAACCGATCAAAGGGAAAGGAAAAATCCTGGTTGAGCCTGGTCTGCCGAAATTCCAGGCCGCACAGACGGGACTGCACGTCGTAGATGCTGAAGCAGGGGTCAAAGGCGACCACGTTGTCCACGCCGGGCCGGGCCACGACCCGCAGCAAAAGGTCGATGATCTCGTCCGAACCGTTGCCGGCCACCAGGCAGTCCTGCGGCACATCCAGATGGCGGGACAGGGCCCGGCAAAGGGCCGGGGTTCCGGCCTGGGCATAGCGAAACGCCAGGGGAGCGGCGTGCCGGAGCGTCTCCTGGACCACGGGCGACACCCCCAGGGGATTTTCGTTGCTGGCCATCTTGATCACCCTGGCCAGCCCGTATTTTTCCTTGATCTCGTCAATGGACAAGCCGGGCGTGTAGGCTTTGAACCCCTCCACCTCCGGCCGCACCAACACCTTGGTCATATCCTCTCCTTTGTTACGCCTCACCGGGGTCGGGAAGCGATCAATCACGCAATTGACCGGGAACACGTGTTCCCGATGTTCAGGTTTCGCCGCAGGACACCGCCGGCATCAAGACCGGCTCAGTTTGCGCTGCTCAGGACCGCTGCGACGGCTGCGGCCGCAAGGGCGAATTCCTCGTCCATAAGAGTTCGCGGATCAAGGCAGAACGCACCGTCCTCCACCCGGCCGATGACCGGAATGTCCTGTGCCAACAAACCCTGACGCAGGGTTTCCAGATCCATGCCCGTCGGCGTCACGGCCACCAGGGTCGTGGGCAGGTCCTGCTCCGGAAAAGACCCTCCGCCGACCCGGGAAAAACCGGGCTTTAGAGTCAACGTGGCCAAGACGCCAAGATCTTTTGCTAAACGCCGACGCAGCCGCCGGGCGCGCAACAACAGGTCGGCTGGACCGGCCGTGATCATGGCCAGGGTCGGGACCAGCTGTCTGGCCTGCTCCGGATCAAGATACAAGCGCAAAGTGGCTTCCAACGCGGCCAGGGTCATTTTATCCGGACGCAGGGCGCGGTTGAGCTGATTCTTCTTGATGCGGTCGATATAGTCCCGGCGGCCGACAATGATCCCGGCCTGGGGGCCGCCCAGGAGTTTGTCGCCGCTGAACGAGACCACATCGACGCCGCTTCTGAGCACCTGCTGCACCGTGGGTTCCGGCATCAGCCGATACGAGGAAAAATCAAAGAGATTGCCGCTGCCCAGATCCTCGAAAACAGGCAGGTCCCGACTGCGACCCAGGGCGACCAGCTCCGCCAAATCCACTTCCTTGTGGAATCCGACAATGCGGTAGTTGGAAGTGTGGACCTTCATCAGCATGGCCGTCTGCTCGCCGATGGCCTCTTCGTAGTCGCGTAGATGGGTGCGGTTGGTGGCCCCGACCTCGCGCAGCACGGCCCCGCTTTTCTTCATCACTTCCGGAATGCGGAACGAGCCCCCGATCTCCACCAGCTGCCCCCGGGAGACAATCACCTCCCGGCCTTTGGCCAGGGTATCGAGGACCAGAAGCACGGCGGCGGCATTGTTGTTGACCACCAGTCCGGCCTCGGCCCCGGTCAGCCGGCAAAGCAGTTCCTCCACATGGCTGTAGCGGCTGCCGCGCTGGCCCGTGGCCAGATCCAGCTCCAGATTGGAATAGTGACGACACCCCTGAAGCACGGCCTGCACGGCCGACTCGGCCAGGATGGAGCGGCCCAGATTGGTGTGAATGACCACGCCGGTGGCATTGAGCACCCGCCGGAAACGGGGCCGCGAACGGGCCCGGACATAAAGACGGGCCCTGGTCAGCAGCACCTTCAACTCAAGGGCCGCACTATCTGTAATGACGCCGTGCCGGATTTCTTCCCGACACAGATCAAGAAACTCGCCGATCAGATCGCGCAACATGGGCCTGGGCACGGCGGTCAGGGTCTGATCTCCGTCCAGTTCGTGCAGAAAGCGGTCCACCGCCGGAATATGCCGAAAAAGGGAACTCACCATCCTCTCCTTAAAATTCCAGATGCTCGGGATGCAGGGAGTAATATTCCCCGACCAGATACAGGGAGCCGCAAAGCAGCGTCGAGCCGGGACGGGCCAGGGCCTGCCGGAGATTGTCGGCAACCCTGGCCTGACTTCCAAGGCGCGATGCCAGCACCTCGGGCTTGCTTGCCCGCTCCACGTGCGGCAGGGCCGGCACGACGACCGTATCGGCCAAACGGATCAAGCGGGACAGCACGGCCGGGTCCATTTGTTTGTCCTGCATGGCCTGAAAGACAAGCTGGTCGAAATGTTCTCCCCGCCCGTCCAGGGCCTCGCACAGGGCCGTCAGACCCATGGAGTTGTGAGCGCCATCGACCAGCACGCGGCCATGGCGGCGAAAACGTCCGGGAAAGTATGTCCGGCCAAGGACTTCCGTACACAGACCGGGCTGAAATTGCCAGCCTTGCAGTCGGGCCAGGGCGCTCCAGGCCAGCAGGGCCAGGGCCGCATTGGCCAGTTGATAGGGAGGGTGGTCCGGCAGCATGGCCGATCCCAGTCGCAGTCCGTCAACGACGAATCCGTCTCTCCGTCGGCACTGATCCAGGCGTTCCAGCGGCTCGGCCCCGCTGTGCCGCCGCAAGATCTCCAACACGTCCTTTTCCTGCAGGCCGGTCACGGCCGGACAGCGACCCAAAGCCCCGGCCTTGTCACGGGCGATATGCCCGAGCGTCGGCCCGAGCACGGATTCGTGATCCATGCCCACCGGCGTCATGACGGTCAGATCGGCGCTGACGGCGCGGGTGGCGTCATGGGTGCCGCCCAGCCCTGCTTCCAGCACGATCAGTTCCACCCCGGCCTGCCGGAAAAGCTCCAGGGCCATGACCGTCAGCAGCTCGAAATAGGTCAATCCGATATCGGCGCACCTGGCCAGGACCAGGTTTGCGACCCGCAGCCAGTCTTCCTCGGGCAACAGCCGCCCGTCGATGCGGATGCGCTCCCGAACCAGGACAAGATGGGGAGAGGTGTACAGACCGGTGCGCAGCCCGTGAGCCCGGGCCAGGGCATCGAGAAAGCCGGAGGTCGATCCCTTGCCGTTGGTCCCGACGACATGCGCGACAACGGCTTCGGGCCGGCCAAGCCGCATCCGTTCCAGGGCCTGGGTCATGCGCTCAAGCCCCAGCTGCATGGAAAAAAGGCCCAGGGAGTCAAGATGGGCCTGCAAATGATCAAACGAAGACAGCATTGTCACGCTCCTGCTGCGTCACGGGAATACCAATCCGGCCAGAATTGATAGAGGGTTCGGGAGATCGGGGCAACAGAAAATGAAGCAGGGTCGGTCATGAACCCCTGGCGACCAGGGCCTCGCAACGCAGCTGCAGCAGAATTTCCGCGCTTTTCGGACCGAGATTGCGGTGTTTTTCGGGCAGGTGCACGGCTTTGAGCACGGCCAGTTCGGATCTGGCCCGCTCCCGGTGACATCCTCCCCCATCGGCGGCCACCAGCCGGAAAAAGGCATCCAGTACGCCGGCCTTGTCCAGGGCCAGCAGGAGCCGCACCCGGGTCGAGGCCTTCAGACTTTCGTAACTGCCGCCGGCCATGTGCCAGCGTGCGGCCAGACGACCGGCCGAAAGCAATCGGCCCGACAGACGCAGCCGCCGGGACAGCCTCCCGGCCATCTCCTCTCCCCGCTCTTCATGGCCGAAATGACGCGGCAGTTCGGCTTCCGGGGTCAGCACCTTGCCCAGATCGTGACACAAGGCCATCCACACGGCCACAGGGTCTCCGGCGCAGCCGTCCATGACCCGGGCCGTGTGTTCCAGAACCGAGGCGTCATGATAGCGGGGCGGTCCGGCCGGGATCTGATCGGCAGCAGCAAATTCGGCCAGCCACGGCGCAAGTCCCCGGCCGTCCCGCAGGACCCGCAAAAAATCCCCTGGCCGCCCGGCCTGACACGCCTTGAGCATTTCCTGCCCGACCCGTTCGGCCGCGACGCCTCCCAAGAGGTCGGCAGAAACCATATGCATGGCCAGGATCAAGTCCGGATGCACGGCAAAATCAGGCAACGCCGCCGCAAACCGGGCCGCCCGCAGCACTCGCAACGGATCGGCCAGGAAATTGGCGGCACTGACCGGACGCAGCACCCGGGATTTCAGGTCGGCCAGAGCTCGGGGATGGGCGATAACGGTCTTGTCCCGGTCCATGGCCAGGGCATTGATGGTCAGATCACGGGAACAAAGGTCGGCCATGATGTCGGCATGGTCCGAAATCGTGTACTGTTCCTCCCCGCGGACAAAAACAGGAATGCCCTGCCCGACCCTGGTCAGTCCGGGGACCTGCCGCCGCAGGTCGGCCTCGTCACCGCCCACCAGCACATAGTCCAGATCCTTGGGCTCCAGACCGCGCAGCATGTCGCGCACGGCCCCGCCCACAAGATAGATCTTCATTCGCGGTTCATCCCGCTCAACACGCAACGCAGGACATCGTAGGAATAACGGCCATCCAGCCGGGCGTGAAGCTGCGTCAGCCCGGCTCCTCCCCGGACTGCCCGAGCGGCCTCTTCAATGTCGGCGATTTCGCCCGAGCCAAGTCCCGTGACTGCGGCCGCATCCAGCTCCCCCCTGACCACGGCCTTGCTCAGATGGCCGTATATGGTCGCTTCCTTCAAATTGCGCCGGGCCGCGACCTCCGGGACAGAACCCAGTTCCCGGAACAGCTCAAGGGTCCGGCGCTCGGTGTCCGAATACCGGTCTCCTGCAGGACGCACCTTGTCCACGGCCACGGCCGGCAGTGGCGGCAGGGAATCCGGCCTGCCGTGGGCTCTCTCATGGGCGGCCAGGACCTCAAGGAAACGTTCGCCGTAGGCCCCGAGCTTGGTTCGCCCCACGCCGCTGATGGCCAGCAATTCGTCCGCACTGCGCGGACGGTAACGGATCATTTCAAGTAACGTCCGATCCGGAAAGACCGCGTACGGCGGCACGTTCTGCTCCCGGCTGATGTCAAGACGCAGTCCCCGCAGGCTGTCCCATAATTCGCGAGCTTCGGGCGTGTTGGCCTCGGCTGTGGCCGACGGTGCGTCCCCGGACAATTTCCTTGGCAGGGGATCGCGCCGCAAGGCCACGGTCCGGCGGCCCTTCATCACGTCCCAGCTGCCGGCATTGAGCCTGAGCGCGCCGTGGCCCTCCAGATCGACGTCCAGCAATCCGGCCGCAACCAACTGGCGGTAGACGCCAAGCCACTGGGCGCGCGTCAGCTCACCGCCGATGCCGAAGGTCGAAATCTGTTCATGCCCCCATCGCTCCACGGCCCTGGTGGCCTTGCCGGTCAGAATGTCGGCCAGGTGTCCGGCTCCGAACCCCTCCCGGACCCGAAACACGGTGGACAGGGCCTTTTGGGCGGGCACGGTTCCGTCCCAGCTTTCGACCGGGTTGAGGCAGGTGTCGCAGTTGCCGCAGGGCTCGGGCAGATCCTGGCCGAAATAGCGCAACAGGACTTGTCGACGGCAGAGGGTCGTTTCGCAGTATCCGAGCAAGGCGGTCAGTTTCTGCTGCTTGAGCCGCTCGTGCCGCCGACGGGCCTCGGGATCGCTGCCGATATCGTGGTGGTCGTCCGACGCCACCAGGCGGCGCAGCATGGCCATGTCGGCCAGACCGTAGGTCATCCAGGCCACGGCCGGCAGTCCGTCGCGGCCGGCGCGGCCCGTTTCCTGATGATAGGCCTCCAGACTGGACGGGGGATCCAGATGAGCGACAAAACGCACGTTGGGCTTGTCCACGCCCATGCCAAAGGCCACGGTGGCGACCATGACCACCCCTTCCTCGCGCATGAAACGCTCCTGGTGATCGGTTCTGAGCTGCGGCGGCAGTCCGGCGTGGTACGGCAGGGCTGGATAGCCCGCATCGCACAGCCGCTGGGCCGTGGCCTCCACCTTTTTGCGGGACATGCGGTAGACGATGCCCGCCTCACCGCGCGGACGGGACTGCAGAAAGGCCAGCAACTGACGCTCGGGACTGTCTTTGGCCTCCACCAGGTAGCGGATGTTGGGGCGGTCAAAGCCGGAGGCGAAAATTCGGGCCGAATCCAGGCCAAGCTGGCGGATGATGTCCTGGCGGGTCAGATCGTCGGCCGTGGCGGTCAGGGCCAGGCGGGGCACCGAGGGAAAACGCTCGTTCAGCACGGCCAGACGGGCGTATTCGGGGCGGAAGTCGTGACCCCACTGCGACACGCAGTGCGCCTCGTCGATGGCGAACAGGGCCAGGGGAATGCGCGAGAGCTGATCAAGAAAGGCGGGAAGAACAAGGCGTTCCGGGGCGACGTAAATCAGATCCAGGCTTCCGGCGGCCAGATCGGCTTCGACCTGGCGGGCCTCTTCAAGGGAGATGCCGGAATTGAGCATGGCGGCGCGCACGCCCATCTGGGTCAGGGCCTGGACCTGATCGCGCATCAGGGCGATGAGCGGCGAGACGACCACGGCCGTGCCGGGCCGGATCAGAGCCGGAATCTGATAGCAGACGGACTTTCCGCCGCCCGTGGGCATGAGCACCACGGCGTCGTGGCCGTAAAGTATCGTCTCAATGACGGCTTCCTGCGGGCCGACAAAGGCCTGGTAGCCGAAAACAGTACGCAGAACATCAAGCGGAGTGGACACGGGCAACCTCGAAGCAAAGGATTTCGAGCTTGCCTATCCAAGTTCATTGACTGCTGTCAAAACAGGAGATCAATGAACTCAGCTTGTCCTGGCCGTGGCCAGGGCCAGTCCCGCGCCCACGAACAGGGAGCCGAAAACGCGGTTTCCCCGCCGGATGGCCAAGGGGGTGGACATGACGCCACGAACCGATGCGGCCAGCAGGGCGTAGCCGATCATGACCAGCCAATCCATGGCCAGCACGGTCAGGCCGAGGATAAGATACTGCTGGAGGTGATCCGATTCCGGTCGCACGAACTGCGGCAGGAAGGCGGCCAGAAAGACGATGGATTTGGGATTGGTCAGGTTGACCAGAAGTCCGGTACGGATCAGCTTCCAACACCCGACCTCTCTCACCGGTGCGCCGGCCACGGCCAGCACGGGCGCTTCACGCCATTTCTGGACCCCAAGCCAGATCAGATACAGGGCGCCGACAATTTTAAGGGTCGTGAAGGCCCAGACCGACGATGACAACAAAACACCCAGTCCGGCGGCCACGACAAGGATATGCAGGGACAAGGCCAGCTGCAGCCCCAGGATATTGGCCAGGGCCCGACCAGGGCCGTGGGTCAGGGAGGTGCTCATGGTTGAAACCGCCCCGGCTCCCGGGGACAGGCTGAAGACAAAGCAGGCGGCTACGAATGCAAGCCAGAGGGAAAGGGACATGACGGACTCCGGAGCTGATGAATGAGGGATGCGATGCGCCGTCCCTAGCTCCGGCGACGCTGCAAGGCAAGCGGTCCGGCGACGCTCACGGTTCATGCCGGACAACAAACGGCAAATTTGTCAAGGTACTTGAGGTCAATGTTGAATTCCCGTATGTGGTCATAATTCAAATTTCTGCCACTGTGGAGGCTCCCATGCGGATATTTTGTTCTCTCTTTTGCCTTGCGCTCTTCTGTTTTCACGCGGTCCAGGTCGGAGCCGAGACCGCCACGGCCGGAAGGGTCAAGACCCTGACCGGATCCGCGCAGATCATCCGCGGCAGTCTGATCCTGCCGGTGGCCGTCGGAGATGTGGTCCTGACCAACGATACGCTGACCACCGGCGAAGGAGCCAGCCTTGGGCTCATGCTTGAAGACGACACGGTTCTTTCCATGGGCCCCGGCAGTTCCATGACCCTGCAAGACTTTGTCTTTGAACCACAGTCCGAACTCTTTGCCCTGGCCATTCGTCTGGTCAAGGGCTCCTTTGCCTACATGTCCGGGGTTATTGGCCGCCTGGCCCCTGAAAAAATCCGGATCGAAACTCCGGACGTGGTCATCGCCACCCTGGGAACCAAATTTGTTGTCAGCGTGGAGGGCAAGAAATGATAACCCGCCTCATGCTTTTTGTGATCATGGCCATGACGGTCGGATGTGCGGCCAAAGGCACCAGCGTGGTCTTGCTGGAAAATCCCGACGGCACTCTGGGCCAGGTACTGGTCAGCAACGACATCGGCCAGCAAACCCTGGACGGCGCCAGGCAGTCGACCAGCGCCACGGCCACGCAAGCGCCAAAAGAACCGCGCGTCCTGGAACAGCAGGAAATCGAGCGCGATTTCGGCCAGGCCCTGCAGTCCCTGCCGGAAGCGCCGCTGAGCTTTCTGCTTTATTTTGAAACCGGGACCTCGATCCTGACCCATGAATCCCAGCAAATGCCGGCCAGAATCCTTGAGGCCATTGCCGGCCGCAGATCCAACGACATCCGCGTCATCGGTCACTCGGACCGGGTCGGCGCCATGGACGTCAACGCTCGACTGTCCCTGGAACGGGCCATGACCGTGCGCGACACGCTGATCCGGGCCGGAGTTGATGAACGCATGATCCAGGTTTTTTCCCACGGCGAGGGCAACCCCCTGATCCCGACCGCAGACGAGGTGCCAGAACCCCTCAACCGCAGGGTCGAAGTCCTGGTGCGCTGACCGTGCCCACCTGGTTGTCGCGTTCGGTCCGGCAAAAGGTCTCGTATCGGCGACGTGACATATTGCGGGTCATCGGCATGGGGTGCATCCTGACCCTGGGCGTGCTGATGCTGCTGGTGACGCGACCGGCTCTTTTCAGTCACATGGAGCAGAAAATCTTTGATGTGCTCCTGAGTCGGACAACCCCACGCGAACCGAGCCGGGTGCCGGTGCTGATCGCCATCGACGACCCATCCCTCACAGCTCTCGGGCAATGGCCCTGGCCCCGGCATCTCATGGCCCGGCTTGTCACCCGTCTGCATGAGGCCGAGGCCGACATGATCGTACTCGACATGGTCCTGGCCACACCGGACCGCACCTCGCCCCTGTCCGTGCGCAACGACCTGCTGCGCGACCAGGGGCTGACGCTGCGCCTGGATGGCTTGCCCGAGGAACGCATCGACTACGACCTGGTTCTGGCCCAGACCCTGCAGCAGGTTCCGGCAGTTTTGGGCTACAAGCTGCTGTTTTCCCCCCGCCGGACCGATAAGGACTGCGCCCTTCACACGCTGATCCAGGACCAGCCCCCGCACCCGTATTTCGACCTGCACCAGCCTTCCGACCTCTTTTGCAATCTGCCCATCCTCGGCCGGGCGGCCAAGGGGTCGGGCTTCATCAATGCCCTGCCCGACACGGACGGCGTGCTCCGGCGCGTGCCGGTCATTGCGCTTGTGGACGGCAACCTCGTGCCAAGCCTGGCTCTGGCCGCATTCAGAGCCGGACAGGAGCCTGTGGTCGGTCTGGGTCGCGACCTTGACGGCGGCTTTGTCCAGATCGGCAAGACCAGAGTCCATACGGATGCCCAGGGAAACATGCTGCTGCGCTATCGGGGACCTCGCGGCAGCTACCGGACCATTTCCGCCGCCGACCTGCTGCATGAACCCCTGCCCGATCTGAAAGGCCGCGTCGCCATTCTCGGACCGACCGCCGCCGGCCTTGGCGACACCCACGTCACGCCGCTGGACCGATTCTGTCCCGGCATCGAGATCCACGCGACCATGCTCGACAACCTGCTCGCAAACGACGCACTGATCCGGCCGGACTGGGCCATCGGCGCCGAAGCCTTCGTGGTCATGGCCGTGGGCGCGCTGACCACCCTGTTCCTGCTCGTCGCCGGCCCCCTGCTCTGCGTGCTGAGTCTGGCCGCCGGCAGCCTGATACTATGGGAAGGCAGCCTCTGGCTGCTGAACGGGCCGGGCTACTGGATATCTCCCCTGTCCGGAGAAATCATTTTGCTGGTGAACGTGGCTGTGCTCAGCCTGATCAAGTACGGCCTGGAAGAACGGGAACTGCGCATCCGTACTCAACAATTGGTCCAGGCCCAGGACGCGACCATCCTCAGTCTGACCGCTCTGGCCGAAACCAGAGATCCGGAAACAGGCGGCCATATCAACCGCACCCGCGACTACGTCCAGACCCTGGCCGCCAATCTGGCCGGAAAACCCAAATTCAGAGCCATCCTGACGCCCGAAGTCGTCCAACTCCTGCACAAATCCGCCCCTCTGCACGATATCGGCAAGGTCGGCATTTCCGATTCCATTCTGCTCAAGCCGGGTCCGCTGACCGCGGCGGAATACAAGGAAATGCAACGCCACACGACCCTGGGCGCGCACACCCTGGCCGAAGCCGAACGCCAGGCCTTTGATCACGCCAGCCTGTCCTACCTCAGCCTGGCCCGGGAAATCGCCCTGACCCACCATGAAAAATGGGACGGCAGCGGCTATCCGCAAGGTCTCAAGGGCGACGATATCCCCCTGGGCGGACGGCTCATGGCCCTGGCCGACGTCTACGACGCCCTGATCAGCAAGCGGGTTTACAAGGACGCCATGTCCCACAGCCAAGCCGTGGAGATCATTGTCAACGGCCGCGGCAGCCATTTCGATCCCGACGTGGTCGACGCCTTCCTGGAGAGCGAGCGGATTTTCCTGGAAATCAGCATCCGCTACGAGTGATCTCCCTTCATTCCCACTCAATAGAGTTGTTTCGAAAGGACATTGATCCATTCAATCAACATTGAAACAAGATAATCATGAAATCTAGATCCCGCTCAGGCCTCCCAAGTCGATACTATTCGACACAAATCGTTTGATTTTGGTATTTCTTCAAGGTACTTCGCAAAAATTAATTTGCGGCACTGTGTCCGGATTTCGGGTTTCCCGGAGACCTTCGGGCTTTT
>CAZYZA010000096.1:0-13096 GCA_964651415.1 uncultured Desulfovibrionaceae bacterium | reverse complement strand
AGAAACAGTCTTTATAGAGCTGATTCTGACCTGTCAAAGACTTTTTTCAGGAAAACGAAAAAAATTTCAGTTCGTTGTCTTCCGGGCGGGTGAGCGGTGCGGTCTCTGCGGACAATGCCCTCATGGCCGGGCATAAAAAAAACCGCCCCTTGCGGAGCGGTTTGTGTCGACCGTTTCCGATCAGCCGCACGATGTGCAGGAGCTGCATCCGGAGGCCGCCGCTTTCAGGCCTGACTTGATATTGAAGCCCATGTGGGGGTGGAATTCCACCGAGATGGGCTGTGCTTCGTTCATCAAACCGGTTTCAATAAGAAAGGTGTAACCCTCAATATCGTGTACCACATCGTTGTCTTTTTGCTCATCCAGAGCAAGCGCCAAGCGAGGCCCGCCTCAGCCGGCCGCCATGTAGACCCGGATCGGGGACACTTCCTTGCCAGCGAAGTGCATATCGAGCTGCTCTTTGGCAGCCTTGGTCAGTTCAAACATGAAATCCTCCTTTGGTGTGGGAACGGTGGTAGTTATTGATGATTTTGATGTCAATTGTCTGGATTGAGAGTTTTTGTCGATTCGACGTGTCCGACATATGGTGATTTCGATTCAGACAAGCGGAGCATCCTGATATTATGGACGCTTGTCATTGGACTAATCATCCGGGGTGTTTTGGCCAGAGTCCAAAGAATTTTGCATCAGGTCTTGCAGGCGGCAGACACCGCATTCACCGGCCGATGTCGGCGAGCCGCACCGGGTGCAGGGGTGGACCGTACGCTCTTGCTCGCTCAGCGGCGCAAAACCCTCGCGGCCTCGTTTGAGGAAACCGTCGTAAAAGTGGATTTTCCGACCGGGCTGGATGTCTTCCAGGTCGGCGAGCAGCTTTTTGTAAATGGGAAAGCTGGCTTTGGAGCTGTACGGACAGGGTGCATAGCCGTAGTCGATGCCGGCCAGAAAGCAGAGGTTGGCGGTTTCGAATTCGGACATGCGAAACAGAGGCTTGACCTTTTTGGCAAATCCTTCCTCCGCCGGCATGACCGGTCCCTGATCGCTCAGATATTCCACGTCCCAGCGCATGATGTTGGCAAAAAGACGGGAGGTTTCGTCGTCGAGATTGTGTCCGGTGGCGAGGACTGTAAATCCGTTCTCTCGGGCGAATTTATTGAAAAGATAGCGTTTGGTCTGACCGCAGACAGAACAGATGGGGCGCTTGATGCGGCGTTTGACGTCGCACATGGCCAGTCCCATGGACGCGGTTTCGATGACGTGCAGCGGGACGTCGTAGGTGGCGCAAAAGCGTTCGGTGTAGCTGCGGGCGATGGGCGACGACTCGGGAATGCCCAGGTCGATGTGAAGTCCTGAGACATTATAACCCAGCTCCTTCAGCTGCCAGGTCAGGGCCAGGGAATCCTTGCCGCCGGAGATGGCGATGAGGATGCGGTCTTCGAAGGAAAACATGTCGTGTTCCTTGATGGCCCGCTCCACGAGTCGTTTGGCGAAAACGAGGTAACATTCTTTGCAGAATGCCGTGTGGTGACTGGGCAGGGCCACGACCGCCGGTATTTTGCAACGTTTGCACTTCATGCCTACCCCCTTGAACCGACGTCGCGGACAATGATGTGGTCGCCCGGAGACAGGTGGAGGTCCGGCGTGAGCAGTTCGCCCTGACGGATGATCAGGGCTCTTCCGGGTTTGCGTTCGATTTTGTTCAGCAGTTGCAAAACCGTGTTCACGCGTTCAAACGTCAGTTCCCGGTTTTCGGGTTCGATGCGGACTGTGATCATAGGGCTCCTTGGACGGCCTTGAGGCCGGATGTTGCGTGGAGTGTGGGCTGTAAAACGGGCGGATGAGAAGTTCAAGGGCAGGTGCTGGCCCCTGTTGCGACCGGCCAACGGGATAAACAGAGTTCTTGCGTCGGCAGCGAAGGACATGCCGGCCGACCATCAGGCGTGGCCGGCATGTCGTGTCAGCGATCCAGCACGAGAAACCCGTCCTCGTCCATCCGGCCTGAATCCTGTGTGATGAACCAACGAATTTCGCCGTCTTCGATGATGGCCCGGTTGGTCCGGTCCGGCCTGTCGGCGTAGCCCTGCATGAGCTGCGCGCCTCCGATCAGAATGCGTCCGACCGTGCCGCGAGGCAGGTCTGCCAGCGTTTCCGGATGAACGATGCGAACGGCGGCGCCGGGCAGGGGCAGGCCGACCGTGCCCGGCTTGCGGCCTTGCTGGACCGAGAGGTCGGCCGGATTGAGGACATCCTGGGCGTTGATGGTGGCCACGGGCGTGGTTTCGGCGGTGCCGTAGCCATCGTAGACCAACAGACCGAATTTGTGTCGAAAGGCCTGCACGGTATCTTCGGCCAGGACGCCGCCGCCGGACACGGCCAGGCGCAGGGATGAGAACATCAGCGGATGCAGGTGGGGGGCGTCGATCAGGGCTTCAAACATGGCCGGCGCGGCGCAGAGCACGGTGGCCTGATGTTTGACGCACAGCCGTCCCATGCTCCTGGCGTCAAAGGGATTGTCGTGGCAGACCACGGGCACGGATTCAAGCAGGGGGAGGAACATGGTCATGGTCAGCCCCAGGGAGCGGTGCAGGGGCATGGCCGCCAGCAGGATGTCGCTGTTTTTGGGCGGAAAGAGCGAGGCAACCTGGCGGGCGTTGGTAATGATGCCCTGGTGGCTGACCTCCACGCCCAGGGGCCGTGGTTCGTCGCGGTGGACAAAGAAGATGGCGGCCGTGCTGTCGGGCTTGACCCTGGCCGGAAACAAAACGCGGCAGGCCGGCACTGGAAGGATGCGCAGCAGAGCGCCCAGTACGGCCTGGCGTGGACGGGGCATGGTGATTGTTTCCACGTCCAGGAAGTTGATGGAGTCCGGGCATGGCTGGATGTTTTCGTCCTGCAGCTTGGCCCGTGCTGCGGCCGACGTCAGAACGGTGGCGATGGAACCTTGGGTCAGGCAGTCGGCAAAAGAGTCCCGGCTCATGAACGGGTCCAGATTGGCGGTGATTTTGCCTGCCAGCAGCACCGCCAGATTGGCCCTGGCCGCCAGCACGCCGGGCGGCAGCAGCACGCCGATGACCCGGTCGGGAAGATGGCTCAGGGTCTTGGCCAGGGCCAGGGCCTGGAGAAAGAGCTGCAGCGCGCTGTCCTGTCGTCCGCCGGAATCGGTCACCGCCGGACGTGACGGCGCGCGTCTGACGGCCAGCAGGAGTTTTTCAGGTATTGTCGGCTGGGTGTCGCGGAATTCCTGCCAGGCCAGAATGGACAGGCGGTGGACGGCGTCCTTGACCGTTTGGGGGCTGGACTGAGCCGGCAGGGCCGGGCCAAAGCAGACGTGGAGGTCGCGGGTCATGGTGTCGGTGCTGGTGCGGCGGAAGTGGCGGCTGACAGCGGACCATCTGCTGCCCCACAGACCGCGCAGGTAAAAGGGCACAATGGGGCAGCCGGTCTGGGTGGCCGGGATGGTGAAGCCGCGTCGGAACGGGCCGAGCTGGCCGTTGCGGCTGATGGCTCCCTCGGGAAAGAGGATGACGCATTCGCCGGCCTGCAGGAATTCCGTGATCTTGCGCATGGCCGCGGAACTGGCTGCCGACGAGATGGGAATGACCCGATACAGATCAAAAAACCAGCGCACGTACCAGCGGTTGTAGTAGAGGCGGCTCATGACGAAGCGGGTCGGTCGGGGTACCGCCAGGTGCAGCACGGCCCAGTCGATCCAGCTGGCGTGATTGCCGAGCAGGAGCACGCCGCCGCTGGTCGGAATGTGCTGCAGGCCGCTGACCGTCAGACGATAGCGCTGGGCCATGACCACCCGCAGCAGAAAACGCATGAAGGCGTGGGGGAGTCTGCGCAGACTCTGGATCGCGCCAAAGGCCATGACGGCGGCCAGGGCCAGGATGATGGGAATGCTGGCCAGGCCGGTCAGGGAAGCCAGGACCGTGCCGACCAGAAAGCTGAGCATGAAAACGTTCTGCACGAAATTGTTGCCGGCCAGGATGGTGCCCAGTTCGGAATCCTGGGCGTTGAACTGGATCAGGGCGTTGAGGGGCACGACAAAAAGTCCGCCGAAAAAGCCGTATACGGTCAGCAGCGCACCCAAGGGCACGGTGCCGGACATGGAGGGAATGAGCGCCAGGCAGACCGTCATGCCCAGGGCGGCCAGGGGGATGACGCCGGTTTCAATGCCTCTGCGGGACAGTCGGCCGGCGGTGATGGAGCCGGCGATGATGCCCAGGCCGCCGATGGCCAGCAGGCCCTGGGCAATGACGGTCGACGTCACGCCGGCCGATTCCTTGAGGTGCGCGCCGAAGGCGGCGAAGAGCACCTGATTGACGGCCCAGAACAGGGACAGGCCGAGCACGGACAGCCAGATGGTCTTGTTGCGGCGAAGGTTGGTCAGATTGGCGCGCAGATACCGACCCCGAAGATAGTCCTGCCGGTCCAGGCGCAGGTGGGCGTCACCGGCCTTGTATTCGGGAATGCGCAGGGTGGTCAGGGTCTGGGCCACGGCGCCGAGCACCAGCAGGATGCCGCAGGGGGCCACGGCCCGCAGGATGTCCTCCTTGGTCTGGGCCGGTCCGATCAGCATTTCAAAGACCAGGGAAAAAACCACGCCCCCAAGGAGAATGGCAATGATGGTCACGGCCTGAACCACGCCGTTGGCCATGCCCAGGTTGTCCTTGCCGGCCATTTCCTTGATGTATCCATATTTGGCCGGAGAATAGAAGGCGGACTGGGCGGCCAGGATCAGGGTCAGGACAAAGGCCGCCTCGAACCAGCCAAGCAGATAGCTGCCGTAGATGAGCATGGTCAGCGGAATGGCCAGCCCGGCTGTCCAGCGCATGATGACATGCTTGGAAAAGCGGTCGGCCAGAAATCCGGCCGGAGTGAAAAACATGATGAAAGGCAACAGGATGCAGGCGTTGACCAGGGCCGTCAACCCGATCTGGGTCGGGCCGTCGTAGCATTTGAAAACCGTGTTCTGGATGATGATCTTGTGCCCCAGATCGATCATGGCGTTGGTCAGCACCACGATGAGATACGGCAGGAAACCCTTGATGCGCAGCAGTCGTTGATGGGGTGGGATTTTCATGATTTTGACACACCCAGCATGCGCAGGCAGATTTCCGTGACGTGGCCGTGGGTGGCCGGGGTCAGTTCCAGACGGCCGTAACGGTGCAGCACCAGCGGCTGCAGGATGGCGCCGAGCATCAGGCTGGCCAGCAGATCGGCGTCGCAGGGCGGGATTTCCCCCGCTCCCACGGCCTGGCCGACAAAACGCTCCGCCATGTTGAGGGGATCGCTTTCCCGGTTGAGCAGTCTGTCCTCGGGAAAGCCGTGCTGGGTCAGCAGGATAAAGGCAAACTGGTCGCTGTTGTAGGTGTAGTAGTCGTAGATGGTCTGAATGGCCAAACCAAGGCGCAAGGCAAAAGGCATGCGGTCGTCGAACAAGGGGCTCGAAACCAGTCGGACGAATTGCTCCAGTTCGCGATTATAAAGCTTCCAGGCCATCTCTTCCTTGCCGTCGTAATGGCGGTAGAGGGCTCCTTCGGTCACACCGGCCCTGGTGGCGATATCCTTGATGGTGGTGCGGGCCAGGCCTTTGGTGGCAAAGAGCTCAATGGCGGATTCCTCGATGACTTCACGTTTCATGACGGGACGGGACATGACGCCTCCTTGTTTGTGAGCGTTTATTTATTAACCAGGGGCGTCTGTCAAGAAAAAGGCGCGCCCGTAACGGACGCGCCTGCAAAGGGAGGATGGATGAAAGGTGTTACATCTGCCGGCCGGCGATGAGATCCTGGATGACCGAAGGATCGGCCAGGGTCGAGGTGTCGCCGAAATCTTCCATGGAGGTGGAGCCGGAGGTGATTTTGCGCAGGACCCGGCGCATGATCTTGCCGCTGCGGGTCTTGGGCAGGCCCAGGGTGAACTGGATGACTTCCGGCGAGGCCAGCGGTCCGATTTCCTTGCGTACATGGTTGCGCAGGGCCTTGATCAGATCGTCGGATTCGTCCACATCGGCGCGCAGGGTGACGTAGGCGTAGATGGCCTGACCCTTGATTTCGTGCGGCATGCCGACCACGGCCGCCTCGGCCACGGCCGGATGGGAAACCAGGGCCGACTCGATTTCGGCCGTGCCCAGACGGTGACCGGAGACGTTGATGACGTCGTCCAGGCGGCCCATGATCCAGAAATAGCCGTCCTCGTCCTGCCGCGCCCCGTCGCCGGCTTCGTAGCGGCCGGGAAAACGCTCGAAGTATTGATGCTTGAAGCGTTCGGGATCGCCGAATACACCGCGCAGCATGCCGGGCCAGGGGCGCTCGATGATCAGGTGTCCGCCTTCGTTGGCTGCGGTCGGATTGCCTTCGGCGTCGACGATGCGGGCGTGGACGCCGGGCAGGGGCCGGGTGGCCGAGCCTGGCTTGAGGGGTGTGGCAAAGGGCAGGGGAGAGATGAGGATGCCGCCTGTTTCCGTCTGCCACCAGGTGTCGACCACGGGCAGTTTGGAGTTGCCGATGTTTTCGTGGTACCACATCCAGGCTTCGGGATTGATGGGTTCACCCACGCTGCCCAGAACCCGCAGGGACGACATGTCGTTTTTGCGCGTCCAGTCGACACCGTCGCGCATCAGGGCGCGGATGGCCGTGGGCGCGGTGTAGAAGCTGGTGACCTTGAATTTTTCGACCAGATGCCAGAAGCGCGACGGGTCCGGGTAGGAAGGAACGCCCTCGAACATGATCGAGGTCACTCCCAGGGTCAGGGGGCCGTAAACGATGTAGGTGTGGCCCGTGATCCAGCCGATGTCGGCGGTGCAGAAATGGATGTCGTCGTCATGCAGGTTGAAGACCAGCTGGGTGGAGTGGGCGGCGTAGGTCAGGTAGCCGCCGGTGGTGTGCACGATGCCTTTGGGCTTGCCGGTGGAACCGCTGGTGTAGAGGATGAAGAGCAGGTCTTCGGAGTCCATGGCTTCGGGCGGGCAGGTCTCGGCGAGGTTCGGATCGGCGACCACGTCATGCCACCACAGATCCCGGCCCTCGACCATGTTGATGTCGTTGCCGGCCCGTTTGAGAACCACGCAGCTGGTCACGGTCGGGCAGGAAATCAGGGCTTCGTCGACATTGCCTTTGAGAGGGATTTTCTTGCCCCCGCGCAGCACGGCGTCGGCGGTGACCAGGACCTTGGCTTCGCAGTCCTGGATACGGTTCTGGAGGCTGGCCGCCGAGAAACCGGCAAAGACAATGGAGTGCGTCGCGCCGATGCGGGTGCAGGCCAGCATGGCCACGGCCAGTTCCGGCACCATGGGCATGTACAGGGCGACGCGGTCGCCGCGCTGGACACCCAGTTTTTTCAAGATATTGGCAAAGCGGACAACGTCGGCCAGCAGTTCGCGGTAGCTGATGTGGCGGACATCGTCCTCGGGTTCGCCCTGCCAGATGATGGCGGTCTTGTCGCCCCGGCCGTTTTCAACGTGACGGTCCAGGCAGTTGTAGCTGACGTTGAGCGTGGCGTCGCAGAACCAGTTGATCTTGGGGGCGTTGAAGTCACAGTCCATGACTTTGCTCCAGGGGCTGAACCAGCTGACCAATTCCGTGGCCCGATCCGCCCAGTACCCTTCCGGATCCTGATCGGCGCGGGCGTAATGGGCTTCATAGGTCGCCATGTCGGGAATATGGGCGCGCTTTGTGGCCGGGGGATTGAACAGGCGTTGCTCATGCAAGAGGCTCTGGATATTGTCAGCGATCATGGATTCCTCCTTGGCGAAGTGTGTTCTGTGGTAGGCCTTGCGGTCAGTAACGTAAAAACCTGTCTAGAAGAAATGAATTTTGTTTTCCCTGTTTTTCTGGTAAATGGCTGATATCGGCGGTTAACGGAAACGCCACCACCTTCATGTCGGTAAACGGAGCTTTTCGGACGATGAGCGTCAAACACCTTGATCTGCTGTTCAAACCCAATTCCCTGGCCATCATCGGCGCATCCCGCGACCCGGAATCCGTGAGCGCGGTGCTGATGCGCAACCTCATGTCCGGCAAGTTCCTGGGTCCCGTGCTGCCCGTGTCCGGTGCCCAGGAAGCCATTTTCGGCGTTCTGTCCTATACCGACGTGGCTTCCTTGCCGCTGACCCCGGACATGGCCATCATCTGCTCCTCGATCCATGACGCACCGCTCCGCCTGGCCGAGCTGGCCGACAACGGCACCAAGGTGGCCGTGCTCATGGACCCCGGCTACGCCCTGATGGACGCCAATGAACGTCAGGCCGTGGATGAGCGGATCCGTCAGGTTGTCCGGGAAAAGGACATCCGGGTCCTTGGTCCGGGCAGTCTGGGCATGATCGTTCCCGCGTCCGGCGTCAACGCCAGCTTGTCGCGGGTCGGGGCCAAGGAGGGTCGTATCGCCTTTGTCACCCAGTCCGACAGCTTGTTCGAGTCGGTTCTGGACTGGGCCAGGACCAACAACGTCGGCTTTTCCCACTGCATTTCCCTGGGTCGTCAGCTTGACGTCAATTTCAGCTCCGTTCTTGATTATCTCGGGTCGGATCCGGCCACCAAGGCCATTTTGCTCTATGTCGAAAACATCCAGGACGCCCGGCGCTTCATGTCCGCGGCCAGGGCCAGCGCCCGCAACAAGCCCATCCTGGTCATCCGTCCCCGGCGGTTGCCGTGCGATCTGCGCGACGCGGCCGTGGAATTTACCGAGCTGGACCTGGATCACATCTACGACGCGGCTTTTCGCCGGGCCGGCATGGTCCGTGTCGACGACATCGACTCGCTGTTTGAAGGTGCGCGGACACTGGCCAATTACAAGCCCCTGCGCGGCAACGGGCTGGCCATCATGACCAACGGGCAGAGCATCGGGCTTCTGGCCGCCGACGCCCTGATCGACGGCGGCGGCGAATTGGCGACCATCACCGAGGAAACCCAGCTCAAGCTGGAAGAGATTCTCGGACAGGAACGCTGTTCGGACAATCCCGTGACCCTTCCGTACAATGCCGCGCCGGAAACGTATGCCCGGGTGCTGAGCACCCTGGTCCGCGCCAAGGACGTCGGCTGCGTGCTGATCCTGCATGTGCCCTTTCAGGGAACGTCCAGCCTGGAAATCGCCCAGGCCGTGACCCAGGTGGCCAAGACCAGCCGTTGTCTGGTGCTCGCCAACTGGCTGGGCGAGGAGACCGTCCAGACCACCAAGGAAATTTTCGAGGACGCGACCATCCCGGTCTACGACCGGCCGGGCAAGGCCATCATGGCCTATCTGCACATGCTGCGTTACAAGCGCACCCAGAAAATCCTGATGCAGACCCCGGATTCGCTGGCTGCGGATTTTTTTCCGGACACGGATCATGCCCTGCAGATTATCAAGGCCGCCCTGGAGCAGGGCCGCAATCAGCTGACCGAGGAGGAGGCCCGGCACGTGCTTGAGTCCTACGGCGTTCCCGTGGTGGAAACCAGGATCTGCAAGTCGGCCATGCAGGCCGTGGACGCCGCGTCCGAGATCGGTTTCCCCGTGGCGCTGAAGATCCGTTCGCCGCAGATCAGCCAGCCCTTTGACATCGGCGGTCTGGCCCTTGATCTGACCACGCCCGATCTGGTCTTCGAGGCTGCGGCCAACATGTCGGCCAGGGTCCATGCCCAGGTGCCCAACGCCTACATCGAAGGGTTCATGGTGCAGAAGATGGGCCGCAGACCGGGGGCGCACGAATTGTTCATTTCCGTTTTCACGGACAAGACCTTTGGCCCGGTCCTGCGCTTCGGTCACGGCGGAGTCGCGGCTCCGGTCATCAACGATCAGGCCGTGGCCCTGCCGCCGTTGAACATGGGGCTGGCCAAGGAACTCATTTCCCGGACCCGCATCTTCAAGCTGTTGCAGGGCTCGCGCCGTCAGTTGGCGGCGGACATCGATGACATCTGCCTGGCCCTGATCCAGATCAGCCAGATGGTCATTGATCTGCCGCAGATTGTGACCCTGGAAATGAACCCGGTCTTTGCCGACGACAAGGGTGTGCTGGCCCTGGGGGCGCGCATCTGGATTCAGCCGGCGCAGACCACCGGTCCCGAGCGTCTGGCCATCAGGCCCTATCCGCGGGAGCTTGAGGAATGCGCGCGGCTCAAAAACGGCGAACAGGTCCTGCTGCGGCCGATCCGGCCGGAGGATGCCGTGGCCCATCTGGACTTTATCCACAGCCTGTCCGAGGAAGACTTGCGCCTGCGTTTTTTCGGGCTGGTCCAGAATTTTGTCCTGAGCGACATGCCCAAGTTCACCCAGATCGACTATGACCGGGAAATGGCGTTTATCGCCACCCGCGTCGTGGACGGCGAGCCGCAAACCCTGGGCGTGGTCCGCACCTCAACCAAGCCGGACAATTCTTCGGCCGAATTCGCCATCATTATCCGCTCGGACATGAAAGGCTCCGGGCTTGGTTCCGTACTCTTCGAGAAGATGATCCGCTACTGCAAAAGCCGGGGAACCCAATACCTGGAAGGACAGACCATGCCGCGCAACAAGGGCATGATCGGTCTGGCCAAGCACTTCGGCCTGGCGGTGACCCACAATTACGAAGAGGAACTGGTCGAAATGCGCCTGCCTCTCTGGGAGTGGGAACCCGGGAAGTAGCCTTTTGTCGTCTGGCTAATCCAATCGATTTCCTATAAGCGATTTTTTTTGCCGCCAACGGTTTGCCTGTCCGGTCTGTTCCTGATCGGATGCGCGCCTGCTGGCGGTGGAAAATCGTTTTGCCCTGAGCGGGCAGAATTTCCAGGAGGACATATGAGCAAAAACGATATAGCCACCCTGACCATTGACGGGCAGACATACGAGTTGCCCGTGGTCCGTGGCACCGAAGGGGAGATCGGGGTCGACGTCAGCGCCTTGCGCAGCCTTTCCGGCGTGATCACCCTTGACCCCGGCTACGCCAATACCGGATCCTGCTTCAGCGCCATCAGCTTTGTCGATGGCGAAAAGGGCGTGCTGCGCTATCGCGGCTATCCCATCGAACAGCTGGCCCGCAGCAGCTCTTTTGTCGAAACGGCCATGCTGCTCGTTTTCGGCGAACTGCCGACCAGGCAGGAGCGGGCCGCCTTCCGCAATATTCTGGGCGATCAGGCCTTGTTGCACGAGGACCTGATGCATCATTTCGAGGGTTTTCCGCCGCATGGCCATCCCATGGCCATCCTGTCGGCGGTCATCAACTCGCTTGGTTCATATTACCCGGAACTGCTGGACATCGAGACCGAGGAGGAATTCCGGCTGGCCGTGGCCAAATTGATGAGCAAGGTGCGGACCATCGCCGCGTTCAGCTATCGCAAATCCATCGGTCGACCCATCATTTATCCTGATCCGAGCCGGTCGTACTGCGAAAACTTTCTGCACATGATGTTCACCGTGCCCTACAAGGAGCATGTGCCCACGCCCGAGGCCCAGAAGGCGCTGGACGTCTTTTTGCTGGTTCATGCCGATCATGAGCAGAACTGTTCCTGTTCGACGGTGCGCATGGTCGGCTCCAGCGAGGCCAATCTGTTCGCCTCGGTTTCGGCCGGCATCTGCGCCTTGTGGGGACGGTTGCACGGTGGCGCCAATTCGGCCGTGGTTCACATGCTCGAACACATCCGCGACGGTGATTTTTCGGTCAAGGAGTGCATCGAAAAGGTCAAGCGCAAGGAATTCCGGCTGATGGGCTTTGGTCACCGGGTCTACAAGAATTTTGATCCCCGGGCCCGGGTGCTCAAGGAATGCGCGACCAGCTTGCTGTCCACCATGGAGATTCACGATCCTTTGCTCGATATCGCCATGGAACTGCAGGAAATTGCCCTGAACGACGATTTTTTTACCTCGCGCAAGCTCTATCCCAACGTGGATTTCTATTCCGGCCTCATCCTGCGCGCCCTGAACATCCCGGTGAACATGTTCCCGGTCATGTTCGCCATGGGCCGCATGCCCGGCTGGATCGCCCACTGGCACGAACAGCATCTGGAAGAGAGTACCCGCATCCATCGCCCCCGACAGATCTATGTCGGGCCGAACCAGCGCGATTACATCCTGATGAAAGATCGCGGTTAGAAAGGGGCCTTGGTCCCTGTGTCCGCCATTACAGAAGCCCGCAGCCGGATGGATTCCGGCCGCGGGCTTCAACGCGTGGTCTGCAGGGCCGAGACAATTTTTGCCCGGTGGCAGGGCATGGGCTAGATGTCGCGGATGGCCTGGGTCAGCTTTTTTTGGTCGTCTTTGAACAGCTTGTAATTGATGGAATCTTCCAGAGCTTGGCGGCTGGCTTCAATGATGTTGTAGGACACTCCGACCGTGGTCCAACGGCTCTTGTGGTCGCCGGACTCGATCAGGACCCGGACCACCGAGGCCGTGCCGCTGTGGCCGTCCTCTTTGACGTTGGCGCTTAAGACCCGCACCTTGAAGTCCATGAGTCTCATCTCGCTCAGGTTGGGGTAGAAGCGTTCCAGGCCTTTGCGCAGGGCGCAGTCCATGGCGTTGACGGGGCCTTTGCCGGTGGCCGCCGTGTGTTCGACCACTCCGCCCACGCGCAGCATGACGGTGGCTTCGGTGAAGGGCTCGACGCCTTCGGTGAAGACCGAGTCCAGAATCCGGAAGCTGATCAAGCGGAAATAGTTCCGGGCCCGGCCCAGGACACGGTTGACCAACAGCTCGTAGGACGCTTCGGCCGCCGAGTATTCATACCCCTTGTCCTCACGATTCTTGAGTTCCGTCAGCAGCTCCAGAACAAAGGGGTCGCCTTTGTCCAATTCGAATCCGTACTGTTTGGCCTTGAACAGAATGTTGGACTGACCGGCCAGATCGGAGAGCAGAATGCGCTGCTTGTTGCCGACCAGTTCCGGCTCAATGTGTTCGTAGGTGCGCGGATTGCGACGCACTGCGGCCACATGCACCCCGCCCTTGTGCGTGAACGCCGATTGCCCGGTGTAGGGCTGGCGCTTGAAGCAGCGCAGGTTGGCCACTTCTGAAACAAAGGCCGCCGTGCCGGTCAGGCGTTCCAGATGCCCCGTGGGCAGGCAGGATTTGCCCATTTTCAGTTCAAGGTTGGGGATGATGGAGCAGAGGTTGGCGTTGCCGCAGCGTTCGCCATAGCCGTTGATGGTGCCCT
>CAZYZA010000095.1:6477-13158 GCA_964651415.1 uncultured Desulfovibrionaceae bacterium | reverse complement strand
ACCGGCAACGAATCCGCCGAGGACTATTACTACATCGCCATCCAGAACTCCACGGCTTCGGCCCTTGGTTTGGGCAATAGCTCTGATCGCACCAGAGCCAACCGTACAGGACTTGACGGAGATGCAGGCTATAGTATTTCCACTCAGGCTGCTGCCCAAAAAGCCCTGGACGCCATCAACGCGGCCATCACCTCCAAGGACAACATCCGGGCCAGCCTCGGCGCGCTGCAGAACCGCCTGGAAAACACCATCACCAACCTGAGAATCCAGGCCGAAAACGTACAGGCGGCCGAGTCCCGGATCTCCGATGTGGACGTTGCCACGGAAATGACCAACTTTGTCCGCAACCAGATCCTGACCCAGGCCTCCGTAGCTATGCTGTCGCAGGCCAACAGCCTGCCGCAGATGGCCATGCAGTTGCTGGGTGGTTAATTCTTGACCTAAGAATCCTTTCGCCGGCCGGATCGCGGAAGCGGTCCGGCCTTTTTTGACCAACCGCCCCTGGCATCAGGCTTGCTTATGTTAAGCAGAACTTCTGTACTTCAAGCACCAGAGAATGCCCATGGCTGACGACCTGTCCTCCTCTCTTCTTTCCGGATCCATCCGCTTTACCGGCCTTGGCTCAGGCACGGATTTCGATTCCATGGTGGGCAAGCTCATTGAAATTGAGCAGGTCCGCACCAAACGGCTGCAGAGCTGGCGCTCGGAATGGGAAGCCAAAAGCAATGCATTCGACCAACTTACGGCCGGCATGTTGTCGCTGAAAACAACGCTTGGCACCATGGACACCCAGGACAAGTTCCTGATCAAGCAGGTCAACTCCTCCAATGCCTCGGTGCTGACCGCCACGGCTTCCAGTGCGGCCGAAGAGAGCACGCACGACCTGAATGTTGTTGCCTTGGCCGCCAACGACATGCATGTCGGGTCGGCAATTTTTTCCTCCAGAGATGCGGTCATCAGCGGCGGCGTGAACGGCGTTTTTGCCCTGACCTACGGCAATCGGCAGATCACCATTGACGTCAACAGCAACACGACCCTGTCCCAGTTTGTCACTCTCATCAACGCAGACCCGGACAACCGCAACGCCATCCGGGCCAGCGTGGTGGACGACGGCAGTGGATTCAGGCTGCAGCTGCGCGGCATGGATCTCGGAGCCGGCAATGATATCATTATCGACGATGCCCGGACCACAGCCGAGCTGCGCGGTAATTTCGGCAAGGATATGTTCATTCAGACCCAAAACGCCAGCAATGCCAAACTGGTGGTCAATGGCTGGCCGACCACGCCGGAGCCCACGGCGCATGTGCTCAAAGCCACCATCGCCGGCAAGACTGTCACGGATGCGGCCACCTCCAGCAACGGACAATTCAAGTTCACTTATGACGGAAACATTTATGCCGTGGCCGTGGACGCAGGTGACGACTACCTGGCCCTGGCCGGAAAAATCAACACAGCTGTTGGTTTCACCATGGCCACCGTGGCCGACAGTGGCGACAACGTGGAGCTGACCCTGACGGGCCAAGCAGGATCAGACCGCCGGGTATCCATCATCAATTCACCCGGAACAACCATCGGCAACCTCCAGGCTCGTCATTTCGAACAAACCAGAGGCGCCACGGACGGCTATATCGAACGTCCCGCCAACACCATATCCGATGTTATCCCAGGCGTGACCATGAACCTGGCCAGCCTCGGCGCCACGACCCTGACCACCAACCTGGACTCCGGGGCCGTGGTCGAAAACGTCCGCACCTTTGTCAATGCCGTCAACGAGGTGCTCGGAATCATCAAAGAGCAAACCCAGGTCACGTCCGTAGGCTCCAGCGTGTCCGGCTCGCTGTTGACCGGTAACTACGGTTTGCAGATGATTCAGCAAAACATTAAATCCATTTTGTCCCAGAAAGGCCTGGGCTTTGACTACGATCTTGACCCATTGGTTTCTTTGAGCAGCGTGGGCATCACCACCGACACCAACCAGGGCTCGCCGACGTTCGGATTTCTGCAGTTTGACGAGAGTGCGTTTTCTTCCGCCCTGCGTCGGGACCCTGACGCCGTGGCCCGAATTTTCAGCGCCGACTACTATCCCTCGACCAAGGAGACCAGCGGCGGCGTCAGTGCGGAATCTACCAATTTCAAGTTTGACTCCTTTGTCACAGGGGTGACCGGAGCCGGAGAATTCGACGTCAGCTACACCGTGGACGCAGGCGGAACCATCACTTCCGCGCGCATCAACGGTTATCCGGCCAGCATGGACGGTAACAAGATCGTGGCCATGGGCGGGGATAACCCGGCCCGAGGTCTGGCCATTGAAGTCATCAACCTGACAGCCGGTTCCTATTCCGGCAGCGTGCAGCTCAAAGCCGGCAAGACCGAAGAACTAGCTCGTGAAATCAAACGTCTGACCGATCCCCTGGCCGGCCCGCTGGAAATCCTGAAGGACAACTACCAGGACATCATGGATTCCATCGACACCAAGATCGCATATGAAGAAAAGCGTATGACATTGTTGGAAAAAAATCTGCGCCTGCGCTTTGCCAACCTGGAAGCTCTGCTGGGCCGCTATGACAGCATTTCCAAGCAACTCAGCTCCCAGATCAGCAGTCTGACTAAAAAATCTTAATTGACGGAGACGAACCTGTGCACAGAGCCGCCAACGCCTACATGCAGACCCAGGTCACCACGACCACCCCAGGCCATCTGGTGGTCATGCTTTACAGTGGGGCCATCACCTTTCTGGAACAGGCCAAGCAGCAAATGGAAGCCAGAAATTATGCCAAAAAAGGCATTCTCATTTCTCAGGCCCTGGACATCATCGCCGAACTCGACGGATCTTTAAACGTGGAAAAAGGCGGTGAAATCGCCAAGAACCTCCATCAGCTCTATACATATTGCAACACCCGCCTGCTCATGGCCAACCTGAAGATGGATACGGCCATTGTCGATGAGGTCATCGGCATTTTGTCCCAGTTCCGCTCCGCTTTCGACGAAATATCCCAAAAGCCCACGCCGCAACAGGGCATGCGCCAGTACCCCAGGTAGACCGATGCCTCTTCCTGTACTTTTCCCTCAAGTTACGGCAGGCATCCCGCAGCAGTGACCCAAGACCACGCCTTTGCCAGGGGAAAAACACATGTGCGGCATCGCCGGTTATTTTAATCCACGGGGAATAGAGCCCAACGCCCATCTGCTGACAGCCATGGCTGAAGTCATGGCCCACAGGGGGCCGGACCATGAGGGATTCTTCCAGGATCGCTGGTGCGCACTGGCCTCCAGACGTCTGGCCATCATTGACCTGACCGACGGCAATCAGCCGATATGTCATCCTCAGACCGGAATGGTGCTGGTTTTTAACGGCGAAATCTACAATTATCGAGAACTGCGACAGGAGCTGACGGCCAAGGGACACATTTTTCGCACAAATTCGGATTCAGAAGTGCTCTTGACCGCTTTCGTCGAATGGGGCGCGGGTTGCTTGCACCGCTTGGTGGGCATGTTCGCCTTTGCCGTCTGGAATCCAGCCGACCAACGCCTGTTTCTGGCCCGCGACCGCATGGGGAAAAAGCCGCTCTACTACTCCAGGACACCAGGCAACACCTACTATTTTGCTTCGGAAATCAAATCCATTCTCCAGTGCCCGGACATCCATCCGGAAATGAATGTTTCCGCCATGGACCGTCTGCTCGACTATGGGTTCAACTTGGCGCCATCAACATTCTTCCGCCAAGTCCGACAAATCATGCCCGGCACCTTCCTGCAGATCAGTGCAAGAGGCCAGGTCGAACAATCCTACTGGAATCTTCCAGTCCCGGCCCAAAAAACCGCCATTTCCGAGCAGGAAGCAGCGGAAGGCTTGCGTCACCACCTGGAAGAAGCGGTCAGAAGCCGACTGGTTTCCGACGTGCCCGTGGCGTCGTATCTGAGCGGGGGTATCGATTCCAGCGCTGTCACCGGCCTCTATGCCAGCTTCAGCGAAACGCCCGTGCACAGTCTGTCCATCACTTTTGAAGACGCGAGTTACGACGAACGACACTTCGCCCGCTTGGTTTCCAAATCCTTTGCCACCAACCACCATGAGTTCCTCTGCTCCATTGCCGAAGATGAAATCGGCAAACTGATCTGGCACCTCGAAGCACCCATGGTCACCCTGCTCAATCTGCCACTGTATCTCCTGTCCCGTCAGATCCGTGACATGGGGTTCAAAGTGGTCCTGTCCGGCGACGGAGCGGACGAAATTCTTGGCGGTTACGACTATTTCAAGCTGGTCAAGCTGATGCCGTTTATCGGCCGCTCCGAAAGCCCCGGGCGCGTAAACCTGCTGCACCGTGTCTTTCCGGCCCTGGCTTCCTTGTCGCAGGCTCGGCAGCAATACTCCATACTCAAGACCTATCCCACGCCCCACCCGGCATTTCCGTATCGGTTTCAAGCTTTTCAGCTCAAAAAACAGCTGCTGAGCGACGATTTTCTGGATCGCATCATGGCCCATGCGCCTGACCGGGTAGACGATCTGCCCCTGCCGCCCACCTCCGCCGACCTGTTGAACCAGGCCCTGTATTTCGAAACAAAAATGCGTCTGCCCAACCTGACCCTGCCCTTGGCTGACACCATGAGCATGGCCAACTCCGTGGAACTTCGCTCGCCGTTCATGGATCACCGTCTGGTCGAATATGCCTTTTCCCTGCCCGCGCACCTCAAAATGCGCGCGTTGAACGAAAAAAGTCTGCTCAAAAAGAGCTTTCAGTCCTTCCTGCCGCCGGCAATATGCGAGCGCCGCAAACAGCCTCTGACGCCACCGAGCAAATGGTTTGTCCGTAAATTCAGAACAATGATCGGCGACATCCTGTCCCCGGGTACACTACGCGCCAAAGGTTATTTCCGCCCGGAATGCGTGGACCTCATGCTCAAGGAGTTTGATCAGGACAGCCCCATGGACTACAGCGGGGTAATCATTGTCGCCGTCTTTGTTCATCTTTTTGACGACTTGTTCCTTGACCCCAGGACGCGCCTTGGTTGCTAATCAGGGCGAGAGCGGGTATCTGCCTTCTCGCAAGAGGAGATCGCGCCAGTCATGAACATAGTCTGCCCCCAATGTGAATTTTCCCGCACCGTCGATGAAGCGACCCTGCCCGCCAAGGCGGTCATGGCCACCTGCCCAAAATGCAAGCACCGTTTCAAATTTCGCGAGTTGCCATTCATTGCTGACAACGAGCCCGCCCCAAGCCCGGAAGCCGACCTCGCTCCCCACCAGAGTCAAAATCAGCCGCCCGCACCGGCTGCGCCCCAGGCGCCCGAAAAAAAGACGCAACCGTCCTCTGTGCACGATGACGACCTGTGGACGGAACTTGAAGCCCTGAACAACCACGGAAGCAAGGCTACGGATGACTTCGACGATTCCGGGTACGACGACGCACGTCCCTCGACGCCGCAAACCCTGCCGATTTGGGAACGGGTAACGTCCGACTATCCCCGGGCATTTATCCAGACTCTCGCCGACGTGCTGACCAATCCCAAGATTTTCTTCTCAGCCATGCCCGTAGGCCACGGGTATTTGCGGCCCTTGCTTTTTTTCCTGATCATCGTCCAGATCGTGGCCCTGTCGCAGATGGCATGGCAACTGCTCGGCATTCTGCCCCCCAGCGCCTTGACCAACGAGCTGGGCGCTTCACTGCAAGCCGCCTTGGTCCTTATCCTGTACCCCCTGGAAGTCAGCCTTTTTTTACTGCTCGACACCACCATCAATCATTTCTTTCTCCGCCTGTTCAAAGCCGACACCAAAGGATTTGAAGGCACCTTCCGGGCTGCGGTCTACAGCGCTGCGCCCATGCTGCTCATGGCAGTGCCGTTCATCGGTCTGCCCTTGGCCATGATCGGCGTGACCGTGTACAAATTTCTGGGACTGCGCCACGTGCACGGAGCCACCAGCAAGCAGATCGTTGCCGTTCTGGTTCTGCCCATGCTCCTGGCCCTGACCATCGGCATCATCCTCGCCCTGATTGTGGGAGGCATCTGAAGCCGGACGAATTAACCCGGCGCCTCCGCCGACTGCTCCAACACTGCACCAAAGATGGACCCGTCAGCCTGCGTCAACCCGCGAGTCCTTGACTTGACACCGTGAACCATTAGGGCAAGCCTTTCGGCTTTACGATTTTCCGGGCCGACCGGCACGCCACGCGCCTGCCGGCCCCTTTTTCCCGACGAACCCAATTGCTCCCATGAGGCAACCATGATCGGTATTTCAAAACTGTACTGCGGCACCGTGGAACCTTCCGACGCCCTGCGCTACGGACGCCATTCCTCCCAGCTTCCTTCCCACCTGCTGCAGTTCGCCAAGGACAAAAAACCCGTGGTGGTCTGGAACATGACCCAGCGGTGCAACCTGAAATGCGTGCACTGTTACGCCCACGCCGTGGAGCCGAGCAAACACAAGGACCCCATCTCCACGGATCAGGCCAAGGCCATCATCGACGACCTGGCCCAGTTCGGCGCGCCGGTCATGCTCTTTTCCGGCGGCGAGCCCCTGGTCCGCGAAGATCTGGTCGAGCTGGCCAAATACGCCACGTCCAAAGGCATGCGCGCGGTCATCTCCACCAACGGCACCCTCATCACCAAGGCCAAGGCCAGAGAGTTGAAGGAAGTCGGCCTGTCCTATGTCGGCATTTCCCTGGACGGAGCCGAAGAAGTCCA
>CAZYZA010000095.1:0-6377 GCA_964651415.1 uncultured Desulfovibrionaceae bacterium | reverse complement strand
TGCATGACCGCGGCCTGCCCAAGGAAGTGCTGACCGTGGACAACCATGCCGACGGTCCCTACGTCTACTTCCGCCTACTCAAGGAAGATCCCCGACGAGCGGCCGAGGTCATGGAGCTGCTGAAGATGAACGAAGGCAATTCCTCAGGCCGCGGTATCGGTTGCATCTCCTGGGACGGCTCGGTCCACGCCGATCAGTTCATGCGCCACCACACCTTTGGCAATGTCCTGGAACGCCCGTTTTCCGAAATCTGGACGGATGAGAACATTGAGCTGCTGCACAAACTCAAGGACAAACGCCCCCATGTGAAGGGCCGCTGCGCCACCTGCCGTTTCCTGAACATCTGCGGCGGCAATTTCCGGGCCCGGGCCGAAGCGTATTTCGACGACTTCTGGGCGCACGATCCGGCCTGTTACCTCACGGACGAGGAAATCAGCGGCGAACCCATCTAGGGAGATGACCATGGACAGTTTCTATCGCGGCCGTCGGCTGCGCTCATCCTCGCGGCTGCGGGAATTGGTCCGGGAATCGCACCTGCGCGCCCAGGACCTCATTCAGCCGTATTTTGTCGTGGAATCCGATCCGGACTTCAAAAAGCCCATCCATTCCATGCCCGGCCAGTACCAGCTGGGCCTGAATCAGCTCATGTCCGAGGTCGGCGTGGCCGTGGATAACGGACTGACCAGCCTGATCCTTTTCGGCATCCCGGCGACAAAAGATCCGGCCGGCTCCGGCGCATATGACGACCAGGGCATTGTCCAGGAAGCCATCCGCCGCATCAAGGACCGCTGGCCCGAACTGATCGTGGTCGCGGACACCTGTTTGTGCGAATACACGTCCCACGGCCATTGCGGGCTGGTCACACCGGCCGGCGAAGTCCAAAATGATCCGACCCTGGAGCTGCTGGCCCGCGCGGCCGTGGCCCAGGTCAAGGCCGGGGCCGACATGGTCGCGCCCTCGGACATGATGGACGGCCGGGTGGGAGCCATCCGCCGGGCTCTGGACAGTGCCGGCTTCGTCAACACGCCGATCATGTCCTACGCGGTCAAATATGCATCCGCCTTTTACGGCCCGTTCCGCGACGCAGCCGAAAGCGCGCCCAAATTCGGAAATCGCAAAACGTATCAGATGGATCCGGCCAACTGGCGCGAAGCCTTGCGCGAAGCCGCCGCCGACGTGGACGAAGGTGCGGACATCCTCATGGTCAAACCGGGCCTGCCCTACCTGGACATCATCCGACTGGTGCGGGACAATTTCGACCTGCCGGTCGCCGCTTACCAGGTCAGCGGCGAATACAGCCAGATCAAGGCCGCCGGACTAAACGGCTGGATCGATGAAACCCAGGTCGCCCTGGAAAGCCTCATCGCCTTCAAACGGGCCGGGGCCGACCTGATCCTGTCCTACTTCACCCAAGACCTGCTCAAGGCCGGACACGTTTCATGAACAAACATCCGCAACATACCGGCGGCCATCCCAATCTGGACGGCCCACCCATTGGTCATCCGGGCGGCCACCCGCCCCATGGCGGCAAACCCGGTCATCCCGGAGGACACCCGGGCGGCATGGTCAAGACCCTGGCCGACGGCACCCCGGCCTGCAAGCTCATTGCCTGGGAAGTGACCAGATCCTGCAATCTGGCCTGCAAGCACTGCCGGGCCGAGGCCCACCTCGAACCCTACGAGGGCGAGCTGGACACGGCCGAGGCCAAAGCCCTGATCGACACCTTTCCCCAGGTCGGCAGCCCGATCATCATTTTCACCGGCGGTGATCCCATGATGCGCGCCGATGTCTATGAACTGATCCGCTACGCCACGGACAAGGGGCTGCGCTGCGTCATGTCGCCCAATGGCACTCTGATCACACCCGAAACCGCGGTCATGATGCGCGAGGCCGGGGTACAGCGTTGCTCCATCTCCATTGACGGACCGGACGCGGCCAGTCACGACGACTTCCGCGGCGTGCCCGGCGCTTTTGACGCGTCCATGCGCGGCATCGAGATGCTCAAAGAGGCCGGCCTGGAATTTCAAATCAACACCACTGTGACCAGGGCCAACCTGGGCAGCTTCAAACAGATCTTTGACCTCTGCGAACAGCTCGGTGCCGCGGCCTGGCACATCTTTCTGCTGGTCCCCACCGGCCGCGCGGCCCAGCTTGGGGCCGAGGTCATCACGGCCCAGGAATACGAAGACGTGCTGAACTGGTTTTACGATTTCCGTAAAACCACCTCCATGCACCTCAAGGCGACCTGCGCCCCGCACTACTACCGCATCATGCGTCAGCGGGCCAAGGCCGAAGGCGTCCCCGTGACCCCGGAAAACTTCGGCCTGGACGCCATGACCCGGGGCTGTCTCGGCGGCACGGGCTTCTGCTTCATCTCCCACGTCGGCCAGGTCCAGCCCTGCGGCTATCTGGAGCTGGACTGCGGCAATATCCGCACCACACCGTTCCCGGAAATCTGGCGCAATTCGAAACAGTTCAAGCAGTTCCGCAATCAGGACGATTACGAAGGCAAATGCGGCGTGTGCGAATACCACAAGGTCTGCGGCGGCTGCCGGGCCCGGGCCCATTCCATGGATAACAATTACATGGGCGAGGAACCCCTGTGTTCCTACACGCCCAAGCTGGCCGAGCTCCGACGCAAATAACAACGGCGGCACGTCTTTTGGCTGGGAGAATCGCTTTAGGCTGCTCCTTGACGACAAAGCCTTGACGACGAGCATGCCTGCAACCTGCGCAGAGGATGACATGGACGATTTTGACAAAAAGATTCTGGACATCATCCAGACCGCCTTTCCCCTGGAAAGCAGGCCCTATGCCGAGATCGGCCGCCAGGTCGGCCTGACCGAGGCCGAGACCCTGGCCCGGGTCCGCGCGCTGACCGAAAAAGGGGTGATCCGACGTATCGGCGCCAACTTTCAGTCCGCCAAGCTCGGCTTCCGCTCCACCTTGTGTTCGGCCGCCGTGCCCGAGGACAAGCTGGACGAGTTCATTGCCGAGGTGAATCAGCTGCCCGGCGTGACCCACAACTATCTGCGCGCCCACCGCCAGAACGTTTGGTTCACGTTCATCGGCCCGTCCTGGGAAGATGTGCAGGCCACCCTGGCCGGGGTGACGCGCAAGACCGGCATCCCCATCCTCAATCTGCCGGCGGACAAGATGTACAAAATCCAGGTTGATTTCAAAATGGGCGACCGGGAGGAATGATGCGCGAATTCATTCTCTCGCCGTCCCTGTTGTCCTCGGACTTCGGCAATCTTCGGGCCGAACTGGCAGCCCTGGAAGACGCCGGTCTCAAATGGGTGCACTGGGATGTCATGGACGGTCTTTTTGTCCCCAACATCACCTTTGGCCCGCCAGTGATCAAGGCCTTACGCAAAACTTCCAAGCTGTTCTTTGACGTCCACCTCATGATTGAGCGCCCGGAGCGGTACGTCCGGGAATTTGCCGACGCCGGCGCGGATCTCTTGTGCGTGCACGCCGAAAGCACCGTGCATCTGGAACGCACCGTCAGCCTCATCCGCGACCATGGCATGAAGGTCGGCCTGTCTCTCAATCCGGCCACCCCGTTGACAATCACCGAATACCTTCTGCCCCAGCTGGACATGGTCCTGATCATGACGGTCAACCCCGGCTTTGGCGGGCAGTCGTTCATTCCCTTTTGCCGGGACAAAATCCGCGACCTGTCCGCAATGATCCAGGCCCGCAACCTCCCCACCCTGATCCAGGTTGACGGCGGCGTGACCCTGGACAATGCACGCGAACTGTTCGACCTGGGTGCGGACGTACTCGTCTCGGGCTCAGCCTTTTTCGGACACCCTCCGCTGGCAGAGCGACATGCCGCCTTCCGCAACGCCGTCACCGGCCGCTGAATTTCATTTTTCCCGGAGGCCTCGCCTCCGGGAGACCCTGACTCCTGACTGATTTTTCCTGCCGGACTACCCGCCTCCATGCCGCCTGAACGAACACAACAAAGACCTGCAGCATCGGCGAAGCTGACCGGGACTATCACAAATCCTTGAGCACAATATCGATCCGCATCTCCACCCATTTCCCTTCAGCTTCTGTCTCGCAGTCGGCCAGAGTGGCGGTGATGATTTTGCCTGCGTCCATGAGCCGGGCCAGGATGGGGTTGGCTTTGCGCGGCACGTAGCCGAGCTTTTCCCCGCCCGGAGCAAAAACTTCGATGGCCAGCTCGTCGTGGGGATTGTCCGGCTGACGTTTGAGGATCAGGGTTTTGGCCGCCCGAATTTTTTCCAGGGCCTGGGCCGCGTCGTAATACCCGGTGCCCGCGACGTGGGTGTTGATCAGAAAAATATCCCGCCCAAAAGGCAGGGCCAGCTCCCGGCCATCCACGGACACCCGCATCAGCAGGCCGGTCAGGCCGTTTTTTTCGACAAGGTCCATCAGTGCACCCGAATATCGCCCCGGGCCATGAGCTGATCGCAGAGCAGACGCAGTTCATCGCGCCTGGTCATCATGGCGTCGCGGGCTGTTTGCAGTTCAGACTGTCTGGATGCGATCCAGACAGGATCATGCAGTTCCTGCTCCATGCACAGCGGCGGATTGTGACGGGCCTCGGCAATGCGGCCGGAATGTTCCAGGACCAGAGTTTCGAGGCGGTCGCGTTCCGCCGTCAAAGCCTCCAGGCCGGACTGTTCGTCCACAACATCGCCGCGCCCATCACGCACAGCCACCCACAAGGCCTCCAGCGCCTTGAGGTCCGCCGCCCCATAGGCGGCCTGAACATGGTCCCAGAACGCCTCACGCAGGGCCGGATCGCTGTTCATGTCCGGATGCAGATGCAAACACAGACGGCGGTAAAGCGTTTTGAGCTGCTGCTCTTCATCCACGGCGAGTATTTTCATTGATTTGAGCAACGCCGCGGCCGCCTCGACCTGCCGGGCCTTGTCCGCCATCTCCCGCTGCCAGACCGTCTGCAGCTCCCGCACCTGGGCGTCAATGCGCTCCAGATCGGCCATATTCACGACCCCGCCCCGGTTGACGATGCTCATCAAACTTTCGACACGGAATTTCAGCTCGCTGACCTCGATGCGCACGGCCAGCAAGGCATGTTCATGCGGCCCGATCTGTTGTTCGTAGAGGGCGGTGAGAATGGGGATGGCGTGGGCGCGCAGATGGGCCTGCGTTTCCAGAAGATCGCCGACACGGTGCTTCAAATCGTCAATCTGTGTCAGTAACCGGATGACTTCAGGGTGTAGGGTCAGGCTCATGATTGCTCTGTGTTCGAATGTACATGTGCGACACGGCGATAAACTTACGACTCATGCGCAGAAATAATTTTATCGCGAAAGTAAATATAGCGCACCATTTCATTCATACTGAAAACGACATGAGGCTTCGCAAGATATTCGCATGAATGAGCTGTCAGCTCTTGCATGTCATCAAAATCAAGGGTTCCGTCCTTTCTGAACTGACGCATCAAATTCGGATCATTCACAAAATCAGCTGGATAGAATTGAACGCAGAATTTCAAACGCATGTCATTATACATCAACGGCGTATTGACGAATGTTCTATTTTTACACTGAGAACAGTCTAAGGCATTGATTTCGGCAGCAAATAATTTATTTTTCAATTCTGGTTCGTGAGTAACGTTAACGGATTTCCAAATCATTGTTTCCTGTTGGTGCCCGCATTTAGGGCATTGCAGTATATGCTTCCCTGCTAATGACATAATTTCTCCATCCGGGTTGAATAAAACCGAACGTCGATTATTTACGAAATCAGTCTGATCCGGCGCGGGGGGCTTCGAACCCCCGATATGCTGGGGGCCTTACGGCCCCAAACCCCGCTGCCACCTGCGACCATCGCGCCGGGATGCCTGTCTTGTACTGCCGGACCATGAAGTGTGCAACGTGAACATCACGTACATGGAAAGATTGAGGCGCTACTCATGCGTCCAGTCACCCGCTCTGCGCTGCCGTTCCTTCTTGATTTCCTAGATTATAATGTCGGAGTCCTGCACAGCGCCCTCGTGTCCCCAAAATCCTTTGAAATCGGCATCCAGACGATTTCTGCGCTGCCCATTCTTCCAGTCCTGAAGATCAGTGTCTGCTTGTGCCAAACGCTTGGTGCACATTTGCAGTGTTTATTCATGGTTTTCATCTTTACCTGCTCTTGTCCGCTCCATCACCCCACATATCCGGGTTCGCCCTGGCGGATCAGGGGCCGTGGGTGGTCAGGGTTTGGGCCAGAAGCACAGAGGGCCAGGGGTTCGCCGTTAGGGAGCGCCTCTCCTTGCGTAGAGGTATGGATGGATTGTTTTCATTGAAGAAGATGGGCAGGCAGAATCTGCAAAGCCAAGGTGTGCCCCCTTGCCAGCAGCCCACCTAATCCCCTACGCTCCAAGCCCATGA
>CAZYZA010000094.1:0-13317 GCA_964651415.1 uncultured Desulfovibrionaceae bacterium | reverse complement strand
GTCGTGGCATGGCTAAAATTGGCCAGAAATTCGGGTCTAAGTGATAAACATGGGTCAGGCTTCCGGACTGGCGGTCATTGTCAGCGATCAGGGCGGGCCGTGCGAAAATATCCATCCCGGACAAACCGGCCAGATCGTGCCCGGACGCGGCGCCGGCAGGCTGGCGGCGGCCCTGGCCGAACTGTGCTCCGAGCCGGACAGGCTGCGGAACATGGGCCAACAGGCCCGTCTTTTCGCGGAAGAACGCAGTTTTGACGCAGCCTTTCTGGCCACCTGGGATCTGTACATGGACCAACAAAAGCCGGCGGCGTGACGGTTGGGGAAAGGGCTCCGGACCGACGAACCTGGGGGGGGCAGGCGTGGGGCCCGGAGCCGGAGGGGAATCAGAGGCCGGTCTTGATGACCATGTCCGTGATGGGACCGCGCGATTTTTCGCCTTTGAGCACGATGTGCCCGTAGCCGGGCAACCCTTTGAGCATTTTCACGGTCCAGTTCAGGCCGTTGTTGGATTCATTCAAATAGGGATTGTCCACCTGCCGGGTGTCGCCCAGGCAGATGCATTTCACGTTTTCGCCCATGCGGGTCAGCAGGGCGCGGGTTTCATTGCGGGACAGGTTTTGCATTTCGTCGATGATGACCACGGCGTTCTCGACGTTCATACCCCGGATAAAGCCGATGGGCAGGATTTCGAACCGTTTGGGGTTGAAGCGGAAGTTGCCGCCTTCGCTGTCGTGGAAGATGCGATTGGCCGGGCGCAGGTCGTGCAGCTTGAGGAGCAGATCCTGAATGTAGCGCACGTAGGGAGCCATCTTTTCGTCCAGGTCGCCGGGCAGATAGCCGAGCTTGGCCCCGATTTCGATAACCGGTTTGACCAGATAGATCTTGCGGTACGGGTTGTCCTTCTCCTCCAGGGCCAGGTACAGGGCTGCGGCCAGGGCCAAAAAGGTCTTACCGTATCCGGCCTCGGACTGGACCGAAACCAGATGCACGGCCTGATCCAGCATCAGTTCCAGGGCCAGATTCTGATACACGTTGCGCGGCCGCACGTTCCAGACGCAGTGCTGGTAGTCGATGCAGCGCGGACCGTCAGCGGCCTGCATGACAGGTTGGCCGTTGATCCAGGTGAAGCTGTTGGGCAGGGCGGGCTCCCCGTCACGGACAAAGCCGGTGTAGGACTGGGATTCGGACCGAAACGGGTTGGAATCGCGGTAGCTTTCACAGGCAATGGCGTGGATGCGGGCCTTGAGCTGCAGGATGCGGTCGTTGGTGACCAGGATGGGATCGTTGAACGAAGCGTCTTTAAGTTCTTCGAGAATGTGATCGTCGCCGTGACCATCGCCGTTGTCAAAGGCCTTGGGCGGCAGAAAGACAATCTCCGGGTCCTCCTGCAGGATGGCGATGGCCTTGGCCACGATATGGGAAACACGCGGTTCGCGCTTTAATTTGTCCAGTTCCCGCAGCACGGTGTAGGGCAGGATGATCCTGTTTTCCTGACCGTTGCGCAGGGATTTGATACACAGTGGATTTTCAATGAGCACATTGGTGTCGAGGACATAGTTTTTCTGCATGAATGGTGCGATCCTCGTTGCTTGACCCTCGGGCGGCCATAAAGAAAGAACGCCGGCGCTGCCGGCCGTGGACCAGAGCTGCCTGGCAGGCCGCCTCAATTACGGCGATCCGCTTCGTCAGCGAAAAAAACCGGACCGATTATGTCTTGTCATAGCTCCCTGTCCGGAATTTTTCCGCTGTCTTGGCATCTCAGCTGTTTTTAACGCCCGCCAGTCTTGAATTATGTAGCTGTCCGCTAGACTGCAGCCAGAATTCCGATGCCGTTTCGTCCGAACTCGCCAGGATTGGCGTCAACCATTTCCTGGCATTCGATGCAGAACCGTGCTCCGGGCATGGCCAGCAGACGGCGGTCGGCAATGTGTTCGCCGCACAGTTCGCACAGGCCGTAGGCATCGTTGTCAATGGCCTTGAGGGCGGCGTTGATGTCCTTGAGCAGGCGCTGATTGCGGTTGTAGCGGATCATGTTCCAGTCCTGTGACGACGCAGTACTGGCCCGGTCGGCCAGATCGGGCTCCAACTCGCGGTTCTGACGCATGAATTCCATGAGGTCATTATTTTCAGTGATTATTTTATCGCGTTTGTCGCGCAACTGGCGCTCAATTCCCTGATGCATATTCCTGACAGATGACATGGAGAACCTCCTGCGGTGGTGGCGCATTCTTCCTCCCGGCCTCTCCGGGATGGAATCTGTTTCGCCGTTGCCGGACACTAGATCGGCAATGTTGCAGGCTGCAGACAGCATGGCGGCCAAATGGCGACAGAAATCGATTATCCGTGATTCCAGCCACACGGGAATATGTTCCTTTGGTCGATCACAAGCAAAAAGCCCCGGAGCCTGTGACTCCGGGGCTGAACGCATGCTGGTAACACTCGCGCCGAGCAGGAAACCAATCCGTTCACACTCTACTTGCGGGGAGGTTGCCACTCGCACTTCCCTGACTTAACATGGTTCTGTTAAAAAATTCACCAATCAGGAGAGCAGCATGCCAACATTCATTCCCGTTTCACCCGAAACTCTTGGCGCGAAGCGCTGGGTCCGCTATTCTTCGTACACTTTTGCCGCCAAGGACGCCGTTTTGCCCTTAGTCGCTGCCGAGCTACCCAAAGCCTGCCTGTCTTTGCCCATCGCCTTCATCGCGCAGGGGGAAAAATTTATGCCTGTAGCCTTACTTGGCTTTGAACAAGGGCAAAACATGCTGATCGATGATTCAGGTAAGTGGATTGGGCCCTATGTGCCATCGGTCTTACGCAGTCATCCATTCAAAATGGCCAAAATGGACAACGACCAGTTTGTCGTGTGCGTTGATCAAGATTCCGGCCTTATTACCGACGGACCAGACGGTGAGTTGTTTTTCAACGCGGAGGGTGGTCCGTCTAAGGCCGTGCAGGATGTGATGGAATTCCTGCGCCAAGTGGAAGCGAACAACCAAACCACGATCGCCATGTGTCAGGTGCTGGCCAAGCACAAAATTATCTGCCCATGGCCCATCACCGTCAAAACCAGTTCCGGAGACAAGAAAATCGAGGGCTTGTTCCAAGTTGATGAACAGGCTCTCAACAGCCTGGATGACGAGGCATTCCTTGAGCTGCGACAAAATGGAGTCTTGCCGTTGATTTACTGCCAACTCATCTCCATGCAGCAGCTGCCCACGCTGAACAAGTTGGCGGAACTGCGCACCACCAGAAAAACACCTGCACCGAGCTCCACTGTGAAATTTGAAGACGACATGATCAAATTCTCTTAATCAAAAGCATTGCCTGGCGTAGCGTACTGTAACTTGGCTACACATAGGTCCGGAGAAAAATATGATCACCGCACAGTTCCCTGCATCTCGTAACCGCATCCTGGTTGGAGATGGATATGACGGCGTAGTCAGAGTTTCTGTTGCAGGCTATTACGGAACAGGCGTGCTGCTCTACGACGGACGGGCCGTGCTCACGGCCGCCCATCTTTTTGATAATGGAAGTTCCGTTGAAACGTTGATATCATTTGATACGTCCTCCGGTATTCAACAGCTGCGAGTAAGCAACGTTCTCGTTCATCCCGCTTACGACCGCACCGACATCAATCATGATTTGGCGCTTGTTTGGCTGCAGTCGTCCCCGCCTCTGAATGCGGAACGCACGGATTTATACAGGGCTAACGACGAGCGTGGTGCAGTTGCAACTATGGTCGGCTACGGTCAGACCGGCACCGGGTCAACAGGTGGTGTTGATAGTCAAGACCAGCCTACAAAAACTCGTGCCTGGAACACCTTTGACGCCACCGCCGATGAATTAAAAGCGGCCATGGGCAAAATTATGAACTGGACTCCGCCTGTCGGCACGCAACTTATCGCTGATTTTGACAACGGAAAAGCAGCCAATGACGCCCTCGGCTTGTTTTTACAGCGCTACGACCTCGGCCTGGGCCTAGACGAAGGCATGATTGCTCCTGGCGACAGCGGCAGTCCGGCGTTTATCGGCTCCAAGGTGGCTGGAATTGCCAGCTATACGACAAGCCTGAGCAAAGGAGTCAGTTATCCTGACATTGATGCTGAACTAAACAGCAGCTTCGGCGAAATCGGGGCTTGGTCGAGAGTCAGCCATTATCAGCAGTGGATCGATCAAAATATGCGCGATTTTTATCCGTCCGCTCCAACCACACCACTTGAAGTTCAGAAGTCGGTGCCGGAAGGAAACTCCGGCACAACGCTAGCCTATTTTCTGTTACAGTTTCTCGGAGAGCGATCTAGCCCAGCCCAGTGGATCAGTGTTGACTTTTCCACCCGGGATGGAACGGCGAAGGCTGGCGAAGATTACATCGCCAACTCCGGAACATTGATTTTATACCCAGGTGAAAGTCAGGCAGTCATTCCAGTTGAAATCATCGGCGATACTATCCCAGAGGCAAACGAGTTCTTTTTTTTGGACGTATTTAACCCTGTCGGTGGTAGCTTTGGGCAGGACATAATCAAGCTGACGGCCGTAAGGACCATCGTTGACGATGACTTGGTGTAAGTCCGACTTTTTCAGACTCGCAAGACAGAAGATGCTCAGGAATGCCGTACGATCCCATGCGAAACCGCAGGGGCGAACACATAAATTCGCCCCTGCGGGGCCACGGGGAATAAAAACGGTAGATGGGTAGGCGTGTTGCGGAAAATTGCCAAAACACTAAGCACATCAATCATCCGCAGGGAAGACCTGTTCGTCATCCCTCTCCCGCTCCAAAGAGCAACACGCACACGAAATCCATTTGTTTCAGACTAAATCTATTAAGAGCAAGGCATTCAACTTGACAGCCAAGCACAATCGCCACGTTTGCCCGGAAAAAGCAGACAAAACACACTCAAAATCCTGCCGTTCCGGAAAAACAACCCTCCATCCCGCCTGGTCTTTGTCGACACCCAAACGCATCGTCTAGAAATTAAAAAATTAACAACAAATGGCACGAATATTTAATAGCGCCCGTCCGTGTGTTTAAAAACTCATGCATCAACGGAGCTCTCATGCCGAAAGTAACCATAATCAGCGTACGGACAACCGAAGAATTCAGCGACGTCATGAAAAAAATGGCTGATCGCGACAATACGTCGGTGTCCGGCATGATCAACACTGTACTGAACAACTATCTTGAATCCCAGACAGGTCAGGAGCTGCTGCGCAAGGACCGGAGGAAATTTCCACGCCTGCACAAGTCGATTCCGGCGTATCTGGAATTGCCGGACACACCCGGGAACGCGTGCTTTGCCGGAAAAATCACTAACCTGTCCATGGGGGGCATCAGTCTGATCATACCCAGACACGGCTATGGCGGAAATGTCGAACGTCGAAAGCTCAGTGCATTCGGAGTGGTTTTTTCCCTGCCCCAAAGCCCACGACCCATCACCTTCCAATGCCGATCACAGCGGATACAGCAGCATCGCTTCCACTTTCAGGTCGGAGCCTGCTACGATGACGTGGAGCTGGCGAGCTACCAGGCCCTGCAGTCGTTTCTTTGCAAGTAGTGCTGGGACGTCTCAAGTCGGAACGAGGTCGGCTCAAAGAGGCGTAATCCTCTCGATTTGTGTCGCGCCCATATTCAATGATGCCTCTGCCGAAATGTTTTTTTTGTGCCGCCTCTTCTCAAACCTTGCCAATCGTCGGGACTTCTCTCTAACGTGGGGTATCCACCCAGGAGGTTGTCCATGTCCATTCCCCGCAGTCTTGGCGAACTAGATGTTTATCTCTTCAAGCAGGGTCGTCACGTCCGACTTTATGAACATTTCGGGGCCCATCCGGAAAAACCCGGCCAGGAAAGTTCCGGCACCAGGTTTGTGCTCTGGGCTCCCAATGCGTCCTATGTCTCGGTCATCGGCGATTTCAATGCCTGGGACCGGACCCAGGCTCCCATGACTCTGCGCGCCGACAGTTCCGGGGTGTGGGAATGCTTTGTCCCCTCAGCCCGGCATGGGCAGCGCTACAAATACTATCTTTCCTGGCCCGGTGGCGAGGCGGAGCGATCGGATCCTTTTGCTTTTTTTTGCGAGCATCCGCCCCGGACGGCTTCGATCATCTGGGATCTGGAGTACGAATGGCAGGACCACGAATGGATGCACAGCCGCAGCCGGGCCAATGCCCTGAACAGCCCCTGGAGCATATACGAAGTTCACCTGGGCTCATGGAGACGGGACGAAGACGGCAATTTCATGAACTACCGGCGTATCGCCCATGAACTGGCCGCATATGTCGTTGATGCCGGATTCACGCACGTGGAGATCATGCCCGTGGCCGAGCACCCGTTCTACGGGTCCTGGGGCTACCAGAGCACCGGATACTTCGCGCCGACAAGCCGCTACGGCAGCCCCCAGGATTTCCGCTATTTTGTCGACCACCTGCACCAACGCGGCATCGGCGTCATCCTCGACTGGGTGCCGGGTCACTTTCCCATGGACCAGCACGGGCTGGCCAATTTCGACGGCACGGCCCTGTTCGAGCACGCAGATCCGAGGCAGGGTTTTCATCCGGAATGGAAAAGCGCCATCTTCAACTACAGCCGCTACGAAGTGGCCGGCTTTTTGATCTGCAATGCCCTGTACTGGCTACGTGAATTCCATCTCGACGGCCTGCGCGTCGATGGCGTGGCCTCCATGCTTTATCTGGATTATTCCCGACAACCCGGAGAATGGATACCGAACAAATACGGCGGCCGGGAAAATCTGGCCGCGATTGATGTGCTGCGCGAATTGAACAAGGCGGTATACGAAGAATTTCCGGACGTGCAGACCATTGCCGAAGAATCCACATCCTGGCCGCTGGTGTCACGGCCCGTGTATCTGGGCGGGCTGGGGTTCGGCCTGAAATGGAACATGGGCTGGATGAACGATTCCCTTGCGTATATGGAAATGAATCCGATCTACCGCAAATATCATCATAATCTGCTGACGTTCGCCTTATGGTACGCCTATGCCGAAAACTTTGTCCTGCCTTTGTCCCACGACGAGGTGGTTTACGGCAAAAAATCAATCCTGTCCAAAATGCCCGGAGACGCGTGGCAACAAATGGCCGGACTTCGCCTCTTACTCGGCTATATGTATGGCTTGCCCGGCAAAAAACTGATCTTCATGGGCACGGAATTCGGCCAATGGGATGAATGGAATCACGATACGGCCCTGCCCTGGGAGCTGCTCGGATTTCCGGTGCATGACGGACTACGCGCCTGGGTGCGGGACTTGAACCATGTCTACCGGGAGACTGAGGCCATGCACGCCCTGGATTTCGATCCTCATGGCTTTGCCTGGGAGAACTGCCACGACGCGGAGCAGAGCGTGCTCAGCTTTTTCCGCAAGGACAGCCGGGGCAATGCCGTGCTGGTCGTCTGCAACTTCACCCCGGTGCCTCGGGAGAATTACGCCGTCGGCGTCGACACGGACGGCGAGTGGCGTGAAGTCCTCAATTCCGACAGCCTGGCCTACGGCGGGTCCGGAAGCGGAAACATGGGCGCGGTTCGGGCCGAGCCCATTCCGGTCCACGACCATCCCTACTCGTTGAATCTCTATCTGCCCCCTCTTGGGGTAGTGTACCTGCAACCGCTTAAGGGGCGATCATGAACCGCCAACGACGCAGCGGAGTGCTGCTGCACGTGACCTCATTGCCGAACCGCTACGGACTTGGAGACTTCGGCCCCCAGGCCCATGAATTTGTCGATTTCCTGGCTGCCGCCGGTCAATCGGTCTGGCAGGTGCTGCCCTTGACCCCGATCAACTCCGGGGCCGGAAATTCGCCCTACAGCAGCTATTCCGCATTTGCCGGCAACATCCTTTTTATCAGCCCGGATCTGCTGGTTCGTCAGGGCTTGCTGCAAGCCAGGGATGTCCGCGAAATGCCCGTCTTTCCGCCGGACCGGGTCGATTATGCCCTGGCCACAAGCTGGAGGACACGGGTGCTGGAGCAGGCCTTTGACAACGTTTTCGCCTCGCTTCGCCGAGACGCCGCCTTTCTTCGCTTCTGCCGCGAGGAAAGCCACTGGTTGGACGACTACTCGCTGTTCATGGCGCTCAAAGAGGAACACAAAGGCGCGCCGTGGTATAGCTGGCCGCGGGATTTGCGCCTGCGCCAGCCAGCTGCCCTGGAACAGGCCCGGGAACGGCTGGGCTACGCACTGCTGCGGGAACGATTTTTTCAGTATCTCTTTGCGCAGCACTGGCAGGCCCTGCGCGACTACGCCCATGGCCGGGACGTGCGTTTTCTTGGCGATGCGCCCATTTACGTCAGTCTGGACAGCAGCGATGTCTGGTCCTGTCAACACCTCTTCGAACTTGACGCCGAAGGTCGGCCCATCTTCAGCGCCGGTGCCCCGCCTGATTATTTCTCGGAAACCGGACAGATGTGGGGCAACCCGGTCTATGCCTGGGACCGACACCGCCGGGATGGCTATGCGTGGTGGATACGCCGCCTGACCCATGAGAGCAGCCGCTTTGACCTCATCCGCCTTGATCATTTTCGCGGTTTCTGCGCCTTCTGGCAGGTCCCGGCCTGCGATCCCACGGCGGAAAACGGCCTGTGGGTGCCGGGACCCGGAGCAGAACTCTTCGCCGCCGTGGAAAAGAAAATTCCCGGCCTGGAGATCGTGGCCGAAGATCTGGGGGTGATCACCCCGGATGTCGTCGAGCTTATGAACAATTTCGACTATCCGGGCATGAAGGTCCTGCAGTTCGCATTTTCGCCGGACATGGCCGTCAACGCCTACATCCCCCATCGCATCACCCCTCGCAGCGTGGTCTATACCGGCACCCACGACAACAACACCACGCGGGGATGGTACGCCGAAGAATTAGGCCAGGACGGGCGGGCCCGCTTGACGGACTACACCGGTCAGAACGTGACCGAAGCCACGGTGGCCGAGGTGCTGATCCGCATGGCGCTTGGCAGCGTGGCCGAGCTGTGCATCATTCCCCTGCAGGATTACCTGAACCTGGGCCGCGAAGGGCGGATGAATATTCCGGGCCAGGCCGGTGGCAACTGGGGCTGGCGAGCCCCCGGGGAAAGGCTGTCCGCCGAGCTGGAACGCCAAATGCTTCATCTGAGTCAGATCTACGGACGCTGTCTGTAAACAGCAGGATGGCGGCCTGTCCGACTTTTCTTGACTTGCGCCCCAGATGCCCTAAACCAAGAAGGCCGAAACCAATACGGCAAACACCTTCGGACATAAAAACGACATATAAAGGAGGAACAATGTCTTACAGAACCGTTTCCCAGCCACGCACCGATGTGCAGACCACCAATCTCTTTCTGCGCGGCGTGTACAACTGGATGAGCCTGGGCCTGGGGCTGACGGCCCTGGTGGCGTACACCGTGGCGACCACGCCGGCCATTGCCCAATTCATCTTTTCCAATACCATCCTGTTCTGGGGCCTGATCATTGCCCAGTTCGGGCTTGTTCTGGCCATTTCCGGCGCAGTGCACCGCATGTCGGCAGGTACCGCCACCGGCCTTTTTCTGCTCTACAGCGCCCTGAACGGTGCGACCTTGTCGTCAATTCTCATGATTTACACGGCCGCGTCAGTCTTTAAGGCCTTTATCGTTTGCACCGGCATGTTCGCGGCCATGAGCGTTTACGGCGCCACGACCAAAAAAGATCTGACCGCCTGGGGCAGCTTTTTGTTCATGGGGCTGATCGGCATCATCATCGCGTCCATTGTCAACATCTTCATGGCCAGCTCTGCCCTGGACTTCATCATCAGCGGCGTGGGCGTGCTGATTTTTACCGGCCTGACCGCTTACGACACCCAGAAGTTGAAGGAAATGGGCGAATCCGCGCCCATGGACGACACTCTGGCCGTGCGGCGTGGCACCATTCTCGGCGCACTGACCCTGTACCTGGACTTCATCAATCTCTTTTTGTTCCTGCTGCGCTTTTTCGGCGGTTCACGCGACTAATTTAGGGCGGCCCCGGCCGCCCTTTCTTTTTCCGATTCCACTTCCTTCATCCAGCTTTGCGGGCAATTCATGAGACCAGACCGCATCATTCAATTTCAACAGCAATTCGCCCATTTTCTGACCCCGATCAGTCGGGCTTACGCCCGGATCATGCGCCTGCGCGCCAATCTGTACCGGACAGGACGACGGAAATCGTGGCGTCCGCCGGCACCTTGCATCAGCGTCGGCAATATATCCTGGGGCGGGACCGGCAAGACGCCGGTGGTTTCCTGGCTGCTGGACTGGGCCCGAGACGAAGGCTTGCAGGCCACGGTTCTGACCAGGGGTTATGGCGGCAAGCCGCCCCATCTTCCCTACGAAGTGGAATTGCTCAGTCCTGCGCGGCACTCCGGTGACGAACCTCTGCTGCTCAAGCGCATGCATCCCCACGCCCGTATCGTGGTCGATCCCAAACGGACCAGGGCCGGGGCTTATGCGGCCGACAAGACAAGCCTGTTCATTCTGGACGACGGGTTCCAGCACATGGCCATTCAGCGCGACGTGAACCTCTGCCTGCTCTGCCCACAGGATCTTGAAGACGCCTGGGACAGGGTAATCCCTGCCGGATCATGGCGGGAGGACCTGTCTGCACTGGGACGGGCCGACGCCTTTTTGGTCAACACCATGTTTGACGCCGACGACTGTCTGGAAACCCTGGCCCGGATCAAGCTGGCCATCCTCGGCAAGCCCATTTTCTTCTTCCGGGTTTCAGCCCGGGGGTTGACCAACGCCCTGACCGGAGAAACCCTGGAAAGCCTGTACGGTCAGCGCTTTGTCCTGGTCACCGGCATCGCCCACCCGGACAAGGTCTGTCGCACATGCCGCACGGAACTGGGTGAAAATCCAATCCGCCACCTTGTCTATCCTGATCATCATCCCTTCACCGAGAGCGATTGGCAAGCCATCGTGACCACGGCTGAACGCAATCAGTGCAGCCATGTCGTCTGCACCCCCAAAGACGCCGTGAAGCTCGCGGCCCTGGCCGATGAACGGCTTTGGGTTTCGCAGTTGACGACAACCTTTACCTCCGCCGATGCCCTCGGTTTTCGCGCCTGGCTTGACGGGCGCATGCACAGTTTATCCCGGAACAACCATGCCGCCCAAAAAGAATCACACCCAGCCTAAGTTCAACAAGAAGAACCTCCTGGCTCTGATCATGGAGTCCGGCGCGCCCGTGCGGACAAAAACCATCTACGGTCAGTTCGGGGCCGACGCTGCCCTGAAAAAAGTTATCAAGGCCACCTTGGCCCAAATGGTCGAGAGCGGAGAAGTCGTGCAGATGGGCAAAAGCTACGGTCTGCTCGATACGCTGCCCCGCTTGACCGGAACCCTGGATGTGCGGCGTTCCGGCGTCGGCTATCTCATTGCCGACGACAGGCGACAAAAGGACCTCTTCATCCATCCGAAAAATTTCGGCCAGGCCTGGCCCGGCGACAAGGTTGTCGCCGTTGTCGACACTCATCGCAAAAAGGACCAGCCCGAAGGGCGGATCATTGAGGTCCTGGAGCGTGGAGTGCAGGCCCTGCTGGTTCGGGTCAGCAGGCCTATCGGCAAGGATAAATTCTTCTGTCATCCCACGGACTCGCGCATGCCGTTTTACACCGTGGTCGACACCAGCCCCATCCCTACCCCGGAAAAAGGCGATATCCTGCATGTGGAACCGGTCAGGGAGCAGGAAAAAGGGCTCTGGCTGTGCACGGCCGTCCGCCGCTTGGGCGAGGAGCGTGACCTGGCCACCCAGGAATTGCTGGTCAAAACCGGCCACGGCATACCGGAACATTTTCTTGAAGCCACCCTGCGCGAAGCCCGCAGCCTGCCGCATGAACCGCAGCCAGACGACTGGGCCGGCAGACTGGACCTTCGCGCCCTGCCCCTGGTGACCATCGACGGCGAAACCGCCAAGGACTTCGACGACGCGGTCTATGTCGAACGACTGGAGAAAGGGTATCGTCTGGTCGTGGCCATTGCCGACGTGGCCCATTACGTGCCCGAGGGATCGGCCCTGGATCAGGAAGCCCGGATGCGCGGGAATTCGTATTACTTCCCTCTTTCCGTGGAACCCATGTTTCCCGAAGCCCTGTCCAACGGGCTGTGCAGCCTGCGCCCCATGGTGCCGCGGCTGGCCATGGTCGTGGACACGGTTTATTCGGAACAGGGCGAACCCGGTCCATCGCAGTTTCACAATGCCGTCATCATGAGCCATGCCCGTTTGACCTATACCCAGGTGCAGGCGGCTCTTGACGGCAGCCCTGACGACGAAACACGGCCGCTGACCGCAATGCTGGACGCAGCCCGGGAGTTGGCCGCCATCTTCATGGCCAATCGCACCAAGCGAGGCTGTCTTGATTTCGATATTCCCGAGCCCCAGGTCCGGATCACGGCCGAAGGAATTACCGTTCTGGCCGGTACCCGCCTGTTCAGTCACCGCCTGATAGAGGAGTTCATGATTGCCGCCAACGAGCGGGTGGCTGAATTTCTGCAGGAACAAAGCCGGATCTTTCCCTTCCGCATTCACCCCAGGCCCGATGACGCCAAACTGGACAAACTGCTCCGTCTGCTGGCCCACACCAGTCTTGTCGACAAGCTGCCCCGCAATCCGGACCAACTGGGTTTGCAGGAACTGGCACGGGCGGCCAAAGGCACGGACATGGAATTTCTGGTCGGCCGCCTCATTCTGCGGACCATGATGCAGGCCCAATACTCGCCGGACAACGACGGACATTACGGACTGGCCTCAGAAGCGTATTGCCATTTCACCTCGCCCATTCGCCGCTACGCCGACCTCATGGTCCATCGCAGCCTGAAAGGCGTTTTGGCCGCACAGGCAGAAAGCAAGACTCCCGACGACGTGCAAGGGGTATGCGACGAGCTGAACAGCCTGGAGCGCAGGGCCATGGAGGCGGAACGGGAGATCCAGAAAAGGGCCGCGATCCTGGCCCTGGAAGGCCGAATCGGCGAGGAAATGCCGGGAGTCATCTCCGGCGTGGCTGATTTCGGATTTTGGGTGGAATTGCTGGATATGCCGGTAGACGGTTTGGTCCGCCTGGCCACTCTGGACGACTATTTCGTTTTTGACCCCGAACGCCAGGATCTGCTGGGTCAACGCAGCGGCCGGACTTTCGGCATGGGTCAGACCCTGACGGTCATTCTGGACGCTGTCAGCCTGGAACGGGTCGAAATCAATTTCACCGTATCCGCAAAGTCATAACATACTGAAGACAGACCACATTTCTGATTTGAACTTCGAACTCCCGATTAACCCTACAGCGAGACTTAAGCAGGAAAACATTGCTTTCCTAGCTAGAGCCT
>CAZYZA010000093.1:0-13357 GCA_964651415.1 uncultured Desulfovibrionaceae bacterium | reverse complement strand
GGGGGAGAGTTCGATCTGTGCTAACTCACTGGTGATACTCTTTCTCACCCAAGCTCCGCACTCCCGCCCCGGCTCAGGCCAACTCCCCTCCTGCCAAGGAGGGGTGCCCGAAGGGCGGGGTGGTTGGCGTTTCAAGCCGCTAGCTTCGTCGGGAAAGAAACCCCCTCCCACTGCGGGTATGTATGCCCGCCAGGGTACTCCCCTGCATGCCCCCTCAGGGTACTTGCCAGGGGGAGAGTTCGATCTGTGCTAACTCACTGGTGATACTCTTTCTCACCCAAGCTCCGCACTCCCGCCCCGGCTCAGGCCAACTCCCCTCCTGCCAAGGAGGGGTGCCCGAAGAGCGGGGTGGTTGGTTCTTCGCTTCGACATAACCTACAGGCTACACCAACCCCCACTCCTTCATCACCTCATCCCGCCATGCCAACACTGCCTGCTGCCAGTCCGCCACGGGCAACTCCCGTTTCTCGCCGGTTTTGCGGTTCTTGGCTTCCAACACGCCTTTTTCCAGGCCCTTGCCGCCGATGACGATCTGCATGGGGGAGCCCAGGAGGTCGGCTTCGTTGAATTTCACGCCGGGGCGTTCGTCGCGGTCGTCGAAGAGGGTGTCGATGCCCTGCGCTTCCAGCCAGTCGTGGATTTCGCGGCCCATGGTCATGACTTTTTCGTCCTTGGTCGACATGGCCAGGACCGTCACTTCGAACGGGGCCAGGGACGGCGGGAAGATCATGCCATGGTCATCGTTGTTCTGTTCGATGCAGGCCGCGACCACGCGGCTGACGCCGATGCCGTAGCAACCCATGATCAGAACCTGTTCCTTGCCGTTCTCGTCCAGGAAAGTCGCGTTCATGGCCTTGGAATACTTGGTGCCGAGCTTGAAGACATGGCCGACTTCGATGCCTTCGGGCATGGTGATCTCCGCGCCGCAGGCCGGGCAGGGATCGTCCAGGGTGATGGAGCGCAGGTCGGCGTAGCCCGTGGGCGCGGCCTCGGTGGACAAGGTGATGTCGCGGCGCGGATCAACATGGACCAGATGTGCGTCGGCGGCATTGGCTCCGCAGACAAAATCCGTGGCCTGGGCGATTTCATGGTCCGCATAGATGGCGTCAACCTTCAGGCCCACCGGTCCGGCAAAGCCCACGGGCGCGCCGGTCCATTCCTTCACCTGTTCGGGCGTGCCCAGCTCGACATTGGTCGCGCCGAGCAGGTTCTTGAGCTTGACATCGTTCACTTCCCGGTCCCCGCGCAAAAGCACGGCCACGGATCGTCCATCCACGTCAAAGAGCAAGGTCTTCATGATTTTTTCCGTGGCCACGCCCAAAAACCCGGCCACCTCTTCCACTGTATGCTTGGCCGGCGTGGCGACCTGCTCGTACGGGGCGCAGGTGTCGGTACACGGCACGCCGGGCTTGATCTCGGCCTTTTCCAGGTTGGCGGCGTAGGAGCAGCTCGTGCACACGGCCAGAGTATCCTCGCCGGTTTTGGCCAACACCATGAATTCGTGGGAAAAGCTGCCGCCGATGGCCCCGGAATCCGCGCTGACCGCCCGGAATTCCAGCCCCAGCCGGGTGAAAATGCGGGTGTAGGCATCGTACATGGCCTGATAGCTGGCGTTCACGCCGTCGTCGTCCTTATCAAAGGAATAGGCATCCTTCATGATGAATTCGCGGCCGCGCATCAGACCGAAACGGGGCCGGATCTCGTCCCGGAACTTGGTCTGGATCTGGTACAGATTGAGCGGCAACTGACGATAGGAACGGACTTCGCCCCGGATCAGATCGGTCACCACTTCCTCGTGGGTGGGTCCGAGACAGTAATCCCGGCCGTGGCGGTCATTCAGGCGCAGCAGCTCCTTGCCGTAGAATTCCCAGCGCCCGCTCTCCTGCCAGAGATCGGCCGGCTGAACCATGGGCATGGAGATTTCCTGGGCTCCGGCCCGGTTCATCTCCTCGCGCACGATGTTCGCGACCTTGTTGATGGCCCGCAGCCCCAACGGCATGTAGGTATAGATGCCGGAAGTCAGCTTGCGGATCATGCCCGCGCGCAGCAGCAGCTTGTGGCTGACGACTTCGGCTTCGGCCGGGGTTTCCTTCAGGGTCGGGACGTAGAATTTGCTGAACAGCATGAAAAAATCTCCTTGTCAGCCGGAAACCCGGCGGTTTTCGCAAAAATGATGAAATTGAAATATGTTCAGGCGGTTGGCTGAGTACCACCGCGCCGCTCGTCCAGAAATTTCTCCAGCTCCTCCATGAACACGGGCAGGAGTTCCGCCTTGCCCTTGACCTTGCGCACGACCTCGCCCTTGCGGAAAATGAGGCCCGAATCCCGGCCGCCGGCCACGCCGATGTCGGCCTCGCGCGCCTCGCCCGGCCCGTTGACCACGCAGCCCATGACCGCCACGGTAAAGACCTCTTCCACGCCGCGCAGACGTTTTTCCACAGCCTCGGCCAGTTCCATGAGGCCGATTTCGGTCCGGCCGCAGGTCGGGCAGGACACGATTTCCGGGCCGCGCGCCCGCAGTCCCAAGGCGCGCAAAATCTCCCAGGCAACCAGCATTTCCTCCACCGGATCAGCCGTGAGCGACACTCGCAGGGTGTCGCCGATGCCCTCGGCCAGCAGAATGCCCAGACCCACGGACGACTTGACCGCCCCGCGCATGGCGGTTCCGGCCTCGGTCACACCGATATGCAAGGGGTAGTCCACGGTCCGGCTCATCAGCCGGTAGGCCGCGACCGTGCCCAGCACGCTCGACGATTTGAGGGAAATCTTGATGTCGTGAAACCCGCGCTCCTCCAGCAACCGTACGTGCGCGAGGGCGCTTTCGACCATGGCTTCGGGCGTGGGGCCGCCATGTTTGCGGAGCAGGTCCTTATCGACCGATCCGCTGTTGACGCCGATGCGGATGGGCACCTTAGCGGCACGCGCGGCATGAACCACGCGGTCGACCTTGTCCGCCCCGCCGATATTGCCGGGATTGATGCGCAGGCCCCGCACCCCTGCCTCCACGGCCATGACCGCCAGACGGGAATCAAAGTGAATGTCGGCAATGAGCGGTGTCGAAGTCTGGCCGCAGAGTGTTTTCAGGGCCAGGGCCGCTTCGACGTCGAGCACGGCCAAACGCACGATCTCGCACCCGGCCCCGGCCAGAGCCCGGATCTGGGCCAGGGTGGCGGGAATGTCGCGGGTATCGGTATTGGTCATGGACTGAACGCGGACCGGATTGTCGCCGCCGATCGTCACGCCACCCACGGACACGGTCCGCGTGGGACGCCTGGAGGTCAGGGGAGATGGGGAAAGTGTCGTCATGGGCGGAGAGACTAATGAATTTGCCCATCAAAGCCAAGAAGCGCCGGGTTCAAAAAAGCCGCCCTGTCAGCTGGCCGACAGACAGGATCTGTCCACCGGCCTACATACGACTCAGGATTTGCTCCAAGGTCGGAGCGCAGACCCGGCAGGCCGTCAAACCAAAGGAGGAATGGCATGATCAAGGACAGAGAAATCAACGAACTGAGCCCATGGGACGATGCCCGGCAGATGATCGCCAAGGCCAGAAATGAAGGCGTCAATCTGGTTTGGGACCGGCTGGCGGACCAGACTCCTCACTGCACCTTCTGCGACCAGGGCCTGACCTGCAGCAAATGCGTCATGGGCCCCTGTCGCATCAATCCCAAGGGTCCGAAGAAAAAACTCGGCGTGTGCGGCGCGGACGGCGACCTGACCGTGGCCCGTAATTTCGGACGATTTGTCGCTGCGGGCGCGGCTTCGCATTCGGACCACGGCCGCGATCTGCTCGAAACCCTGTCCGCCATCGCCTCCGGCCAAACCACAGACTACGCCATCCGCGACGAAGCCAAGCTGGCCCGCATCTGCACGGAACTGGGCATCAACATCCAGGGCTTAAGCGTCAGGGAACAGGCCGGCAAACTGGCCGATCTTTTCTACGAAGACTACGGCTGCCGGACCGAACACCTCTCCTTCACCTGTCGCGTGCCGGAAAAACGCCTGGCCATCTGGCGCGAGTTCCGGTCCGAGCCGCGCGGCATTGACCGCGACTGCGTGGAAATGCTGCACCGCACGCACATGGGCGTGGACTGCGATCCGACCTCCATCTGCCTGCACGCCGGCCGCGTGTCCCTGGCCGACGGCTGGGGCGGGTCCATGATCGCCACGGAAGTCTCGGACATCATCTTCGGCACCCCCAAACCGGCCGCGGCAGCGGTCAATCTCGGCGTGCTCAAGGAGGATCAGGTCAATATTCTCGTGCACGGCCACAGCCCCATTGTCTCGGAAATGATCCTGGCCGCGGCTCGCGACCCGCAGATCCTGGCCAAGGCCAGAGAAGCCGGCGCGGTCGGCATCAATATCGCCGGCCTGTGCTGTACCGGTAACGAGGTTCTGATGCGCCAGGGCGTGCCCATGGCCGGCAACCACCTGATGACTGAACTGGCCATCGTCACCGGGGCCGTGGAAATGGTCATCGTCGACTACCAGTGCATCATGCCGAGCCTGGTCAACGTGGCGGGTTGCTACCACACAAAATTCGTGTCCACGTCGGACAAGGCCAGATTCCCCGGCGGCCTGCACACGGAATTCCATGTGGCCAACGCCCGCGACAAGGCGCGCGAGGCCGTGCTCCTGGCCGTGGGCGCCTTCACCCGGCGCGATCCGGCCAAGGTCGAAATTCCGACCGACCCCGTATCCATTACCACCGGTTTTTCCAATGAAGCCATTCTTGACAGGCTCGGCGGCAGTCCGGAACCGCTGGTGCAGGCCCTGGCTGCCGGCAAGGTGCGCGGCGTGGTCGGCATTGTCGGCTGCAACAACCCCAAGCTCAAGCACGACCACGTGCATGTCGGTCTGGCCCGGGAATTGATCAAGCGTGATATCCTGGTTGTGGTCACGGGCTGCGCCACCGTGGCCATGGGCAAGGCCGGGCTGCTGGAACCGGAGGCCGCGTCCCTGGCCGGAGACGGGTTGGCCGGAATCTGCCGGGCCCTGGGCATTCCGCCGGTTCTGCATGTCGGCAGTTGCGTCGACAATTCACGCATTTTGCATCTCTGCGCGGTCCTGGCCAACCATGCCGGGCTCGATATCAGCGACCTGCCCGTGGCGGCCAGCGCTCCGGAATGGTACTCGGAAAAGGCGGCGGCCATCGGCCTTTACGCCGTGGCCAGCGGCATCTTCACCCACCTCGGTCTGCCGCCGCATATTCTGGGCAGCGCCATGATCACGGACCTGGCCCTGAACGGTCTGGAAAATGTCTACGGCGCAACCTTTGGCGTCGAACCCGACCCACTCAAGGCCGCAGACATGATCGACACACGCATCCGGACCAAACGTTTGGCCCTTGGCTGGTCGGCCTGAAGCGCAACTGCATACCGGCAGGGGCCGTACCCCTGCCGGCGGAGGTACGTATGAAAATCGCATTCGCCGGCAAGGGCGGGGTGGGAAAAACCACGCTCTGCGCCTGGATGGGGGAATACATCGCCGGTCTCGGCCATGACGTCATTCTGGTCGATGCGGACACGGCGCTCAGCCTTGGTCAGGCCTGCGGGCTGGACCCGGAGGACCTGCCCCTGCCTTTGAGCGCACGGGAAGACCTCATTCGCCAGCGCATCGGTTCGGGCTACCTGCGCCTCAACCCCGATGTTTCGGACCTGCCGGATGAACTGTGTCTGGATCTGCCGGTTGCAGCCAGCCCCAATCGCCGACCGGGTCGCAAACGCCTGCTGACCATGGGTTCCATCACCGGGGCCGGGGACGGCTGCGCCTGTTCAGCCAACGCCTTGCTGAAATCCATGCTCGCCCATCTGATCACGACGGACAAAAATTATGTTCTGGTGGATCTGGAGGCCGGGGTGGAACATCTGGGACGCGGCACCGTGGCCGAAGTCGACGCCGTGGTCGTGGTCAGCGAACCCAGCCGCCGATCACTGGAGACAGCCGCCAGGGTCGCCACGCTGGCCGCGGATCTGGGTCTGGACAGGCAGGTCCTGGCCCTGAACCGCCTGCATGGCCCGGCGGATCTTCCGCCGATTCCCGGCCTGCCGGACGCCATCGTCCATATCCCCGCCCTGGCAAGCCTGACTGCCGCCCAGCTCTGCCGGTCCAGCGTGCTGGGGCTGGAGGAGCAAAACGTCATTGATTCGGCCTGCGCCAGATTGCTGGAAGCGATCTCCGCCGGCCGCGCGGCCTGACCTACTGGACAAAGCCCGGCCAACAACGCATGAAATATCCCACCCGATCCCCCGGAGACGTTATCCCTTTTCGACGCTGAACCGGAGACGCCATGCGCCTGACCGAGACCCGCCTGCTGCAGGATCTGCAACGACCAGAGATGGAGCCGCTGCGCCGGGCCTTCCGGACCCGGAAGTTCGGCCGCGGCCGACTGGTCTTCGGCCCCAAAGACGGCAATCGGATCTTTATCGTCACCCAGGGTCGAGCCCGGGTCTACCTCGCCTACCGCGACAAGGAATTCACCATGGCCGTTCTTGACGCCGGCGACGTCTACGCCACCCACACCCGGGCCTTTGTCCAGGCCCTTGATGATCTTGAAATCCTCATCGCCAACATCACCGAAGTCCGCATCCATCTGGGTTCCATACCAAGTTTCAGCTCAGCCATGATCCATGTGCTGGGGGATCTTTTGTCCCATGCCATCTCCGTGATCGACACCCTGGCCTTCAAAGACGTACGCAACCGGCTCATCGAATTCCTGGCCTACGAGGCAAAACGGCTGCCGCGCTGCCGGGAATGCCATCACTGCGGCGGCTGCGAGGCCGGCGGCATGGTCTCGCTCGGACTGAACACCGAACAACTGGCGACCATCATCGGCTCCACCCGCCAGACCGTGTCGTCACTGCTGAACACCCTGGCCAAAGACGGCGTGATCCAGATCAAAGGCCGGGGCGTGATCTGTATTCCGGACATCGCAGCGCTGGAGACGCAATCGGGTCAGCGGGAAGATCTTTGACGGGCGTGAACGCAGCGAGGGTTAGGCCACGGCGGGTTCAGCGGCATAACGGGCGCGGTCCGTATAGAGCGCCAACAGGCGGACAATAACCGGACCAGTGTCCCCAATGCCTTCGCCGAAAAAACAACCAGCAACGTCCTCATTGCATTGTCTTTCCGCACGATTCCCTCTAGCACTGGCCATTCGCGCCACGCCGGGAGCACGGGTGCGGGCTTGAACAACGCGGTCCCCTGATTCGCCTCCTTGACCCGCAGCCGCACGTGAATCCTTGGCCATAACTCCACGTTCACAGTTTTACAGACATCCAGCCATGACTGAAATCATCATCTACGAAGACCCCGAAGTAACCGTCCCGGTCCAGGTCACCCTGGAAGGAGAAACCGTCTGGCTGACCCAGGCCCAGATGGCGGAACTGTTTCAAGTCCAGCCCCAGAACATCACCATTCACCTTAGAAACATCTATACGAGCGGTGAGCTTGAGAAAGACGCAACCTGTAAGGATTTTTTACAAGTTCAAACCGAGGGGGCCAGACGTGTTGAACGTAGTCGCAAATTCTACAATCTGGATGCAATTATTTCCGTTGGTTACCGGGTCAACACCAAGCGCGGCGTGCGCTTCCGGCAATGGGCCACAACCGTGCTCAAAGACCACCTGCTCCAAGGCTTTTCCCTCAACCGGCAACGTCTGGCCGAACGCGGCGTGGCAGAAGCCCAGGCCGCTCTGGACCTGCTGGCCCGCACCCTGACCAACAACTCGCTGGTCTCCGACACCGGGCAGGCCGTGGTGGCCCTGATTTCCGGCTACGCCAGGACCTGGCGGCTTCTGCTGCAATACGACGAGAACAGTCTGGCCCTGCCGGCAGGCTGTCTGCCGGCACGAGGCGTGCTGGACCACGTTCGGGCCGCAGCCGCCATTGCCGGTCTGAAATCCGATCTGGCCGGACGGGGCGAGGCCACGTCCCTTTTCGGCCGGGAACGCGACCAAGCCCTGGCCGCCATCCTCGGCAACATCGAACAGACCATGTTCGGCGAGCCGCTGTACTCCAGCCGCGAACTCAAGGCCGCGCACCTGCTCTACTTTGTCATCAAGGATCATCCCTTTGCCGACGGCAACAAGCGCATCGCGTCCCTGCTTTTTCTACTCTATCTGCACCAGGAGGGCATAGCCGGCAGCATTGGCGACGCGACCCTGACCGCCCTGACCCTGCTGGTGGCCGAAAGCCAGCCAGCCAACAAAGACCTGCTCACCCGCCTCATCGTCAATCTGATCACGGAAGCATGATGCACGGCTCGACGGAAAAACGAACCCAGTACCGCCTGAACAAGGAGTGTCCATGCAATCCATCAAAAAAATGCTTCAAGGCCTGACTCACGCTGATCTGCTGAAATGGGCGGGCGGCAAGATTTTCAAACGTGGAAAAGAGTATGTACCCAACGTTTCAGAACTCTCGCGTACTGACGACTATACCCTGGCAGCCTGGGTTTTTGGGAGTGATGAGTACGCAACCTCAGTGCGTTATACTGAAGACGACGGTTTCAATTACTCCTGCACCTGCCCATACGACGGTTGGGGACCCTGCAAGCACGCGGTTGCAGTCGTACTGGCTGCGGCCGAGAAGATTGGTCGCAATGAACCCATCCCTCTGCTCGATCCCGGCGATGACCTTTATCAGGAAATCCTCGGGGACAGTGACGATTGGCTGGACGAGGAGCCAGCGGATCCGGCTGATCCGCGCTTCCAGACATTAAAAGGCCGTGCTCTGCAGATAGAGTCTCTGCTGGCGGGCAAGACACGTGAGGAACTGCTGGCCCTGTTAATTGACCTGGCCCTTGATTATCCGGAAGTTTCCCGTCGACTCAGGGGCGCGGCGAAAATCGAGTCCGGCCAGACCGGCCAGGTGATTCACGCCCTGCGCAAGGAGATACGCCGCCTGACGTCCGAGGACGCCTGGTATGATCACTGGAAAGGAAAAGGCAGTCTGCCTGATTATTCCCATGTGCAGGAACAGCTGCAGGCCCTGCTGAGCGCGGGACATGCCGACGCCGTGCTGGAACTGGGTGAAGAACTCTGGGAACAGGGCAGCCGCCAGGTCGAAACGGCCCATGACGAAGGAAAAACGGCCCAGGCCATTGCCGAATGTCTGCATGTGGTGCTGTGCGCCCTGCCGCAGTCGTCCCTGCCACCGTCGGAACAATTATTGTGGCGGATAGCGCGCGAGTTGGAAGATGAATTCAATCTTCTTGAAGGCGCAGCGTCCATTGATGATTCCGCCTACGCGTGCGAACACTGGGAAGAAGTCGCCGAAGTTTTGGAACAATGGCTCGACGAGATTGACAGGGAAAAATCGACCCGGTTTTCCGCATACAGCAGGAGTACGTTGGTCACATGGCTGCTCCATGCCTACCGCGCAAGCAGCCAGGAGCATAAAATTCTGCCCTTCCTGGAACAGGAGGCGGTAAAGTCAGACCATTATGATCTGCTGGTGAAAACCCTGCAGGAATCCGGAAACTATGAACAGGCCCGGCAGTGGTGCATCCGGGGATTTCAGATCGCGGCCGCCAAGGATTCAGCCAGCGCGGACCGCTTGATGAAATATTTACGGGAACTGGCCGTTGCAGAGAACCGATGGGACTTGGCTGCGGCATATCAGGCCGAGGAATTCTTTGTCCGGCCTTCCAAGGCTACGTTTTCGCAGCTCAGACAAGCGGCGGAGAATATCGACGTCTGGTCCACCGTGCGGCAATGTGCCCTGCGCTATCTGGAGACCGGGCAACGACCGACGAATGGGAATGGCGACTCCGGCTGGCCGTTCCCCGAACCAGAGGTCAGGCTGCCAGATGCACGGCATGGAATGCGCAAAACCTTTCCACAACGGGAAATGTTGCTTGAAATTGCCCTGCTGGAAGAACGCATTGCCGATGCCATGGCCATATTTCAGGAACTGCCGAAACGAGATCTCGCGCACCGCATGTTGTTTGAGCGTCTGGCAGAGGCTGCCGCCTCCGATTATCCGGATTTTGCCCTGCGCATCTGGAGAAACACGGTCGCCTGGCTGATCGGACAGGTCAAACCCAGGGCATATGAAGAAGCCTCCGGATATCTGCACCGGATGCACAAAGTATACGCCCGCACTGGCCGCGAAGCGGAATGGAAAACGTATCTGCAAAGCCTGCGCAAGGAGCACAAGCCCAAATGGCGTCTCATGGAAGTCCTGGACGGCCTGGAAAACAACCGCCCGCTGATTGGATGACGGAGGACAGGGGCGTTGCCAAAGGAGAAAAGCATGAACACGCCCAGACGGAAAAAGGCTGTCAGGATGCAGGCTGAAGAACCCGAGTCGGACGATACCTTCGCGTACATTGCCGGTTATACGGACGGCGGATTTCCGTATGGAATCACCTGGGAAGAGATGCAGGAGATTGAGATTGCAGAAAGTAATGCAAGAGGCCAGGATGAAACACACGATAAAAAGAGACAGCGCGGGGATTAAAGACAAACAGAGGACATTTGATGTGGAGAAGATCGTCAGTTTTTTCCTCTCATTTGGTGTTGTGGTCAAAGTAACACGTTACCGAGGAGGTCTGTCGATCTATGTGCAGCCTGGAAAAATCCCCCCCTGGCTCGACTGGAGCCGGTTGGCAAGGGGGATCACGTGGAAATTATGTGGTGGAGTCATCGCAACCGGTGGGCATCCGTCGGTGATTTTGGAGGCATGGTCATGCCTTTCAACAAGGCATTACAATACATAATAGATGACGAAAAACATTGTTTTGGCTCGGCGAGCTTATACCTTCAGTATTTTTGACAATAAACCTGTACTGTTAAGCAAAACATACTTGTCTCCCTCAAACGTTCCTCTGGTCATCCTGAAAGCGTGAGGTCAACGTCGCCATGAGCGATCTAACTGCGGATATTCAAAACGAGCTGCGTCGCCTGCGAAGGGAAAACGAAAGACTCAAGGATCTGCTGACCCAGCACGGTATTGCCTGGCAAGAACCGACCAGCTATGAACCCACCTCCGCCCCAACTGAATCCGCACCAGCCCCAACCCATTTCAGCACCGACGATAAGATCGCCCTGTTCCGTTGCTTTTTCCGTGGGCGGGAAGATGTCTACCCCCAACGCTGGGAGTCGGCCAAGGGCACGTCAGGCTATTCACCGGCCTGCGGTAACGAGTGGAAACCAGGCATCTGCCACAAGCCTCGGGTTAAATGCGGCGACTGCAACCAACGCCAATTGCTGCCCGTGACCGATCAGGTAATCTATGACCATTTGGCCGGAAAGCAGACCATAGGCGTTTATCCGCTCCTGAGCGATGACAGCTGCTACTTTCTGGCGGCTGACTTCGATGAAGCCGACTGGCGGGAAGATGCCAAAGCCTTCATGCAATCCTGCCGGGAGCATGACATTCCGGCGGCGCTGGAAATTTCCCGTTCCGGAAACGGCGCTCATGCCTGGATATTCTTTGCCGAGCCAGTTCCAGCCCGCGAGGCCCGGCAGCTCGGGGCCGCGCTGATCAGCCACGCATGCGACCGCACCCGGCAATTATCTCTGTCCAGTTACGACCGTTTGTTTCCCAATCAGAATACCATGCCCAAGGGAGGTTATGGCAACCTGATTGCATTGCCCTTGCAGAAACAGCCGAGGGAATCCGGGCGCAGCGTCTTCGTCGATGAACACCTTCAACCCTATTCAGACCAGTGGGCTTTTCTGGCGGCCATCCGTCCCATGTCCCGGCTGGACCTGGAAGACGCCATCCTGAGGGCCAGCGGCGGCCGCCATCCCCTGGATGTGGCCTTTGCGACCGAAGAAGACAGCAAACCCTGGGAACGTTCTTCACCTCTGCCCGCTCGGATTACCTGTCCACTACCGGAATCGCTGACCATGGTGCTGGCCAACCAGATTTTCATCGCCAAGTCCGACCTGCCCCAGCCACTGGCCAACCGGCTGATCCGCCTCGCCGCCTTCCAGAATCCGGAGTTCTACAAGGCCCAGGCCATGCGTTTGCCGGTGTGGAACAAACCGCGCGTCATCGGCTGCGCCGAGAATTTCCCCCAGCATATCGGCCTGCCGCGAGGCTGCCTCAACCCGCTGCTCGATCTGTTACAGGAGAACGATATCCGTCCGGAACTGCAGGACGAACGCTTGGCCGGACGGAGGGTGACGGCCAAGTTTACCGGGACCTTGCGCAAGGACCAGAAATTGGCGGTGCGGGAGATGCTTAAACACGAGGTAGGGGTACTCTGCGCCCCGACGGCTTTTGGCAAGACCGTTACCGCCGCAGCCCTGATCGCCCGGCGCAAGGTGAGCACGCTGGTGCTGGTCCATCGCACTGAACTGCTGCGCCAGTGGCAGGAGCGGTTGACCGGATTTCTTGAGTTCCCGAAAGGAAGCTTGGGTGTCATCGGCGGCGGCAAGAAGAAGCCGTCAGGCAAGATCGACATCGCCGTCATGCAGTCTCTTTCCCGTCGGGAGGATCTTGGCGAACTGCTCGACCAGTACGGCCAGATCATCATCGACGAATGCCATCACCTGTCGGCCTTTTCCTTCGAGGCGATCCTCAAACAAGCCAAGGCAAAATTCGTGGTGGGCCTGACCGCCACCCCGATACGCCGCGACGGCCACCAGCCGATCATCTTCATGCAGTGCGGGCCGATCCGACATAGCGCCGCCAGACCGGAAACCGCCCCGGAAAAACTGGAGGTCTGGCCGAAGGTGCTGCCCGCTCCCGAAATCCCGCCGGATTCGCCGATCCAGGATGTGTTCCGCATCCTCGCAGGCGATGCGGCCCGCAACAGTCATATCGCCGGGGATGTGCTGGCTGCCTACCGAGAAGGGCGAAAGGTGCTGGTGCTTACCGAGCGAACGGATCATCTGCCGCTGTTGCAGGAGGCGCTGGGGGATGAGGTCGAGCACTGCTTTGTCCTGCATGGCCGCTTGTCGAAGAAACAGCGAACAGCGGTGTTCGCGGAACTGGATGCGTTGGAGGAGTTGGCTCCAAGGGTACTACTCGCCACCGGTCGCCTGATTGGTGAAGGCTTTGACCATCCGCCGCTCGACACGCTGGTGCTGGCCATGCCGATATCCTGGAAAGGAACCTTGCAGCAATACGCCGGACGCCTGCACCGTGAACATATCGACAAACACGATGTGCGCATCTACGACTATGTCGAGGCTGATCAGACTCAGCTCGCCCGCATGTGGGATAAACGTCGACACGGTTATCGAGCCATGGGATACGAAATCAAACCGTGAGACGTTGGAAAATGCGCCGCTACTGAGCCAGAAAAACTGAAATTGGCCAAGCTCAGCGCTTTTCCCAACTGCACCCTAAAAATACCCCAAGCTATGCAGCTGCTCCATCTGCCTTTCCTTGCGGCCGT
>CAZYZA010000092.1:6065-13370 GCA_964651415.1 uncultured Desulfovibrionaceae bacterium | reverse complement strand
TCCAGATATTGTCCCGATTGTTTGAAATCCGTGAAAAAACGGTTGAACTCGGCCCGCAGTTCGGGCTGGTCCCGGCGGAAGCCCACGGCCATTTCCTGATGCGGGGTGATGGGACCGATGATTTTGATCTTGCCCGGGAATTTCTGCAGGGCAATGACCGCGTCGGGCACGTCCAACAACGTGGCCTGTGCTTCGCCGAGAATGACCGCTGGAGCCAGGTCGTTCAGAGAACCCGGAAAATCCACGCCCTGGGCTTCAATGCTGTCCAGGTCGAACAGACGGGGGTCCAGGCAGGTGCCGCTTTTGCAAAGCACCGCCATGCCGCGGATTTTTTCGCGGGTCAGGGCGATGTCCTGATCCAGGTCGCCGCTGGGTACAATGGGCGTCATGGAGGAGTCGGCCCGCACAACCAGCCAGACCTGGGTCGGGAATGTCGGCTCCGAATAGTCCAGGATTTTCTGACGCCAGGGCAGGATGGTCAGGCCGGTGGCCAGCACGTCGCCACGGGTTTCCGTCTCGCCGGTGAAGGTCACGTCCGGGCTGGAAACCGTGAACGTTTTGCCGATCAGGTCCGGGATGGCCGTGGCCCAATCCGTGGGCACGAACTGGTACGCCACCTCCAGGTGGGCGGCAAAGGCCTTCATCACATCGACATCGAGCCCCTGATCCGGCCCGATGATGAATCCGGCATAGGGTACGCCGAGATGGCGCAGGACCCCGGTCGCCTTGATTTCGGGCAGATCTCCGGCCAGGATCGGCTGCGATCCCAGAGTGAGCAGTATCAGCAATAGCCAGATGCGAGAAAGCAACCTATTCATGATTGAACCTCCGGATGGGGAGATGGTGGAAATGGGGCGGCGGGCTGCCGGTCATGATTCCGTCGCCACGCATCCTTGAGGGAATTGTGACAATCTAGGTTTCGCATACATCAAAACCAGTCCATTGCAAAAGAGAAAACCAGTCTGCCGCCGTTGGCCGGGACCGGCCGAGCCACGATTTCGGAGATAGTTTTCCGTGCGGTGGACAATATCCTTGCAAAAAAACTGCGCAGAATTCATGATCACAGCGTCCTGTCCACCTTGGCCCTGTGAGGAACCATGCGTCTTGAAGTACTCTCCCAACCCGATGTTCCCGGCCTGCACGCTGTTTTGCAGGCCATGGACGCCGACCCGGCCGTGGCGTCCATTCTTGTCCTGGCTTGCGAGGCTGACGGACTTGGCCCGGACAAACTGAATCCGTTGCTGCAAGGTTGTCGCAAGCCGCTCTTCGGCGGCGTTTTTCCCCAGATCGTGCACGGGCGTGAAAAACTGGAACAGGGGATGATTGTCGCCGGGCTGAGCTGTCCGGTCCGCGTCTACTCCCTGGAAGGCCTGGGCTCGGAATTCACGGATTTTGACGAGCACATCCTGGCCCTGTTCGGCGAAGAAGACCTGCGCGGCAAAACCATGTTCGTGCTGCTCGACGGTCTGAGCCGGGGCATTGCCCGGCTGGTGGAATCCCTTTTCAACACCCTGGGCCTGGAACCGAACTACATCGGCGGCGGGGCCGGGTCCCTCAGCTTTCGGCAAAGCCCCTGCGTGCTCTGCAACCAGGGCATGCTGCAGGACGCGGCCGTTTTGGCCCTGGCCGACTGCCCCAGTTCGGTCGGTGTGGCCCATGGCTGGGCTCCGATCAGCGAAGCCTTCAAAGTGACCAGGGCGGAAGCCAATGCCGTGCTGGAGCTGAACTGGCGGCCTGCCTTTGAGATCTATCGGCAGGTGGTGGAAAAACATTCGGACCGGTCGTTCGATACGGAGCCGTTTTTCGATCTGGCCAAGTCCTACCCCCTGGGCATCGCCACCCTGGATGCGGAAATGATTGTCCGCGATCCCATCATTGTCCGCGACCAGTCTCTGGTCTGCGTCGGCGAGGTGCCGGAGGGCAGCCATGTCCATATCATGCACGGCGATCTGCAGTCCCTGGTCCACGGCGCGTCCATGGCCAGGGACCGGGCCCTGGCCGGTTCGCCCGATATGGCCGGAGGTGCGCTGGCATTTTTTGTCGATTGCATCTCCCGTGTTCTTTTCCTGGAAAACGATTTCGCGCAGGAGCTGGAGCGGGTGCAGTGCGGGCTGCCCCTGATCGGGGCCCTGACCCTGGGCGAGGTCGCCAACAATGGCGACGCGTATCTGCAGTTTTACAACAAGACATCGGTAGTGGGCATCATTCATGAATCCGCTTTCTGACGATCTGCGGCGTCAAATCCTGCTGGAAATCGCCTTGTCCATCAGCGGCGAGTTGGATCTGCGGGTTCTGCTGGGCAATTGTCTGCCGATTTTTCTGCGCAAGCTGAACTGCGTTTCGGCCGGCGTGCTGCAGTCTGATGATCAGGGGTTGCGTCCGGTCATGATTCTGCCCCTGGCCCAGCAGCGTTCCCGCGAATGGATGAGTAGCGCCCAGGAACTGGCCGCCGGGCTTGATCCGGCCGGCGAAGGACGCTTGACGGCCCTGTCGGGCGGGACGGTCATGCTGGGGTTTTCCCTGCCTGGTTTCGGCCTGCTGGTTCTTGGTCGCAGGGCGGAATTTGACGAAGTTTTCATCAAGGAATTCGAGCCGTTGATCAGGATGCTGACCAGGGCCTGCCTTGCCTGCATCGAGGTCGAGCGGCGGCGGGACGCCGAGCGCAGGTTGGCCCAGGTGCAGGCCACGCAGGAGGCCCTGCTCGACAACCTGCCCTTTCTGGCCTGGATGAAAGACCGCAGTGGACGGTATGTGGCCGTCAACAGGGCGTTTGCCGCATACTTGGGACGGACTCCGGGCGATGTTGTCGGTCGGACCGCTGATGAGGTTTGGCCGGAGGCCAAGGCACGGGAGTTTGCGGCCGGAGATGCCGAGGTGCTGCGAACTGGCCGGCACCTCACGGGATTGGATCAGGAAAAGGGGCCGGAAGGCGCTGTCCGGTGGTTTGAGTTTTCCAAGCGCTCCATTCAGGGCGAGGACGGCGAAATCCTGGGCACCACGGGTTTTCGCTGGGAGGTCACGGATCGTATCCGGGCCGAGCAGAGCCTGGCCTACCGCACGGCCTTTCAGAAGGTGGTCATGGACCTGGCCATCGGCTTCGTCAACACGCCGCTGGAAAAATTGGATCAGGGCGTGGCCAACGCCCTGGCCATGATCGGCGGTTTCGCCTTTGTCGATCGGGCCTATCTTTTCCGCTACGATTTTACGGCCGCAACCATGAGCAACACCCACGAGTGGTGCGCACCGGGCATTGCCCCGGAAAAGGACAATCTGCAGGACGTGCCCAACAGCCTTTTTCCGGACTGGGTCGGAGCCCATGTCCGGGGCGATCTGGTCCATGTGCCCTGCGTCGCGGCCCTGGACGGGGAAGACGCCTTGCGCCGCATTCTTGAGCCGCAGGGAATCAAGACCCTGATCACGCTGCCCCTGTTTCACGATGGCCATTGTTTCGGCTTTGTCGGTTTTGACGCGGTGCAGAGCGAAAAGAAGTGGTCCGAGGAGGAAATCGCCCTGCTCAAGGTCATGGCCGTGCTGCTGACCAACGCCGAAATCCGCCGTCTGCATGAAGAGCATCTGATCGAGGCCAAGGCCGCGGCCGAAGCGGCCAGCCTGGCCAAGAGCGAGTTTCTGGCCAACATGAGCCACGAAATCCGTACTCCGCTGCACGGCACGGTCGGCATGATCGATCTGCTCAAAAGCACCCGGCTGAGCCGGGAGCAACGCGAATTTCTGGACATGGCCGAGTCCTCGGCCGAGAGCCTGCTGAACGTCATCAACGATATTCTTGATTTTTCCAAGATCGAGGCCGGCAAGCTGGAGCTGGCTTCCAGGTTTTTTGATCTGGAGGACGAGGTCTACCGGCTGGCCAGTCTGGTTTCGGCCCGGGCCAGGGAAAAGGATCTGGAACTGCTGGTCCGCTTCGACCCGGCGGCTCCGCGCCGGGTTGAGGCCGATAATCTGCGGCTGCGTCAGGTCCTGTCCAATCTGCTCTTCAACGCCGTGAAATTCACCAATGTCGGGCATATCCTGCTCAACGTGCAGTGCGTGGACGTGGAGGAGGGACGGGTCCGGCTGCGTTTTTCCGTCGAAGACACCGGCATCGGCATTCCCGAGGACAAACTGGCCATCATTTTCGACCAATTCTCACAAGTTGATGGCTCGGCCAGCCGCAGGTACGGCGGCACGGGTCTGGGGCTGGCCATCTGCCAGCAGCTGGTCCGGCTGATGGGTGGCCATATCGCGGTCCGCAGTCGTCTGGATGAAGGTTCGACCTTTTACTTCGAACTGGATCTGCCCTGGGTCCGGGTCGAGGACTCCGAGCCCGAAACCCTGTTTACCCTGCGCGGATACCGCGCCCTGGTCGTCGACGACGTGGCCATCAATCGCCGCATTCTGAGCGAATATCTCACGGCGTGGGGCGTGGAACATGAATGCGTCAACGGCTCCCTGGGCGCCCTGCGCGTGCTGAACCAGGCCGCCGAGAACATGCGGCCCTACGATTTCATGCTGCTGGACCACGCCATGCCGGGCATGGACGGCCTGGAGCTGGCCAAAACCCTGCAGGCCAACACGCGTCTGCCGTCGCCCCGGATCATCCTCATGACCTCCATGTGGGGCCTGCTCAGCACGGAGCAATGCACGGACCTGGACATCTGGGCCTCCCTGCCCAAGCCCGTGGCCGCCAGCGATCTTTTCAACGCCATCCGCGATTGTCTGCTCGGACAACGTGGCGTGGGCTGTACCATGGCCGAGGACGAGGCGCACGAAGAGGAGACCGGCGCACAGCCGGACCATGCCCGCCGGCATGTGCTGGTGGTGGACGATCATCCCATCAACCGCAAGACCGCCGGGCTTGTGCTCGAAAAGCTCGGCTACCGGGTCAGCACGGCCGAAAACGGCCTGGAAGCTCTGGATATGCTCCGGGTCGAGAATTTCGCCATGGTCTTTCTGGACGTGCAGATGCCGGTCATGGACGGCTACGAAACCAGCCGGACCATCCGGGCCATGGGCGGCCGCTTTTCTGATCTGCCGATCATCGCCCTGACGGCCAATGCCATGGAGAGCGACCGCGAACGCTGTCTGGCCGCCGGCATGACCGACTATCTGCCCAAACCGCTGCCCAAAGACCGGCTGCTGGCCATTCTCAAGGAGCAGGAAGCACCTGTGCAGACTGTGCAAAAGCCCGTCGAGCCGGTCCGCGATTTTCATCATCAGGAATTTCTGGCCCGCTATGACCTCGAAGTGGATGTTGCAGCCGAAATCCTGCGCGATTTTCTGGCCGACGGCCTCGAAGGCCTGCTGGCGGTGCAGGACGCGGTGCAGCAACGCAACGAGCAAACCGAGGCCCTGGCCCATCGCTTCAAGGGACCGTGCTCCTATGTCGGAGCCAACCGCCTGCGCGACCTTTGTGCGGCGATCATGGCCGAGGCCGTTGCGGGCCGCTGGGAGCAGGCCGATGCATTGTCCCGCGAGCTGGACCCGGCCTGGGAAGATTTCGCCCGCGAGGCGCGGGCCTGGCTGAATGACCAGGGGGCTGACGCGCCCGAAACGACCGGAGAATAGCATGAAGGTGCTTGTTGTCGATGACGAAAAGCTCAGTCGCAAGACCCTGGGCTTTTACATGGAAAAACTGGGCTACAAGGTTTTCCTGGCGGAAAACGGACAACAGGGCCTGCAGTGCTGGCAGGACGAGTCCCCCCGGATTGTCCTCACGGACTGGAACATGCCGGTCATGGACGGGGCCGAACTCTGCCGGGCCATTCGTGGCAACGAGGGCGAGGACTACACCTACCTGATCATGATCACCTCGCGGGAAGAGTCGGCCGATCTGGTCACGGGCTTTGAGGCCGGGGTTGACGACTATCTGACCAAACCGGTGCGCAAGGATGAACTGGCCGTGCGCATCAAGGCGGCGGAGCGGATCTTTTCCCTGCAGGACAAGGACATGGTCATTTTCGCCCTGGCCCGCCTGGCGGAAACCCGTGATCCGGAAACCGGCTATCATCTGGAACGCATTCAGGGTTATTCCAGGGTGCTGGCCCAGACGCTGTTACAGACGCCCGGAGTTTTTCCCGAGGTCAACCGGCAGTTCATCGAAATGATTTTCAGCACCAGCCCCCTGCACGACATCGGCAAGGTCGGCATTCCGGACCGGATTCTGCTCAAGCCCGGAAAATTGACCGACGACGAGTTCGCCATCATGAAGACCCACACGACCATCGGCTACGAAACCCTGAGCAGCGCCTATCGCCGCAATCCACGGGCCGCGTATCTGCGCATGTCGGCCGAGATCGCCCGCTCCCACCATGAGCGTTTCGACGGCCGGGGCTACCCGGACGGTCTGGCCGGCGACGACATCCCCCTGGCGGCCCGGATTGTCTCCGTGGCCGACGTCTACGACGCCCTTATCTCCAAGCGGGTCTACAAAGACGCCTTTTCCCACGACAAGACCCGCGAAATCATCCTGACCGGCCGGGGCGGGCAGTTCGATCCGCGTCTGGTCGACGCCTTTCTGGCTTCCGAGGATGAGATCCGGCAGATTGCCCGGCATTTTCAGGAGTAGCCGGTCAGAACGCAAGACAGCTTCCCCCCCGGACAACTCACTGCGTGTGTACGACTGCAAAAATTGTTGATGACGCCCTGCTTCTCTCATCTTGCCGTTGACCTTACGTGCGATGCTTTGTAGGCATGACGGCACTATTTTAGGCCGATTTTTTTTGTATCGTGACAGGTGGCTCCTGTTTCAAGAGGGGGATGTATGGTCCGACGTGTCAAGGCGTGGTTTGTCCATATGGCTGTTCTTGGGTTCTTATTGTTTCCAGGTGCTGTGTGGGCGGAAAATTCGTATGTGGGCTCTGCGGCCTGCAAGGACTGTCATGAAGAACAGTACGACAACTTCATGAAGTATTCCAAGAAAGCAAGGTCGGACAAGTCCGTGAAAATCATGGCTTCGGACCTGACTGCGGCTGAACTTGCCGAATGTTACGGCTGCCACGCCACGGGCTACGGCAAGCCGGGCGGTTTTGTCAGTTACGAAAAAACGCCGCATCTTGGCGATGCGGGATGCGAAGTCTGTCATGGCCCCGGCCATGATCATGTGGAAAGCGGCGGTGATGAAGACCTGATCAAACGTAAGCTGACCATGCAAGACTGCGAATCATGTCATAATGAAGACAGGGTTCAGTCTTTCAATTTCAAACCACTCATCTATAGCGGCGCCCACTAGGAGGGACAGATGGAAATTTTCCGCAAGTCCCTCGGGGCCAAGATTCTGGGTATGACCTTTGTCATCCTGGTCATTGTGTT
>CAZYZA010000092.1:0-5965 GCA_964651415.1 uncultured Desulfovibrionaceae bacterium | reverse complement strand
TGTTCGGCGCGAATTACGTTGCCCAGCGTGCGTCCACGCTGCATGAAGTGGAGATCGCCGCGGTTCGGACGGCAGAAATGCTCTACATGGCCATCCGTGAACCCATGGCCATTGGCGACAATGACGGCACGATCAGTAAATTTCATGAAATGGGTGTGAACTACGACGATGTCGACATCCATCTGACAAATTTCAAGGGGAATATCACCTATTCCACGGCTGATCGGAACGTGCGCCGACAGCTGAGCGAGGTGCTGGTCAGCCCGGCGGTGGAATCCATGGTTGCCGAGCGTATGGTCAAGGACGGAATGAGCCATGACATTCTGGATATCGGTGGCGTGCCGTCGTTCGTGGAGGTCAAGACCATCCCCAACGCGCCGAGCTGCTACCATTGTCATGGCCGCAGTCAGCCGGTTCTTGGTGTCTTGGTCATGCGTCAGGACATATCGCGGCAGATGGATGGCTTGATGCAGGCACAGGTCAAAAGCGGGGGGATCATGGCGATGGGGATGCTCGTACTCCTGGCGTCCTTGTCGTTTTTCCTGCGCCAGGCCGTGTTCAGACCGGTCCGGGCGGTGAGCGAGGCCACTGCGCGCATCAGTCAGGGGGATCTGACCGTCGAGGTGACTTCCTCCAGTCGGGATGAGGTTGGGCAGCTGGCGTCCAGCGTCAATGTCATGACTGTCAATATGCGCTCCATGATGGAGGAAATCACCGGCGGTGTGGATACTCTTGCCAGCGCATCCGGTCAGTTGACGCAGGTCTCGGAAACAGTGGCCGGCCTGGCCAGGGACAATCAGGCCCGCTCCAGCACCGTGGCTTCGTCGGCCGAGGAAATGAGCGAAAATATGCGCTCCGTGGCTGCGGCCACGGAACAGGCCACGGTCAATATTTCCACGGTGGCGGCTGCATCCGAGGAGATGAGCGCGACCATTGACGAGATTTCCCGCAACACCAGCCGCGCCAAGGAAATCACAGCCGTGGCCGTCGGCGTGGCCCATGCCACATCGGACGATGTGAATCATTTGGGCAAGGTGGCCCGTGAAATTCATTCCGTAACGCAAACAATTACCGCCATTTCGTCCCAGACCAATCTGCTGGCGTTGAACGCCACCATTGAAGCGGCCCGGGCCGGAGAAGCAGGACGGGGCTTTGCCGTTGTCGCCAATGAAATCAAGGAGCTGGCTAATCAGACTGCACAGGCTACGGACGAAATCCGCAATAAGATCGGCGGGATTCAGGGCGCCACGGATCAAACCGTGTCCCGCATCAATGAAATCACGAATGTTATCGCCGACATCGACGCCATCGTGACCACCATTGCCGCTGCCGTGGAAGAACAGTCCGTGACCACCCGCGACATTGCCGAAAACATAGGACAGGCATCGCAGGGTCTGGACGAGGTCAACCTTAATGTGGCCCAGACCACGGCCGTATCCTCGGAGATTTCCGCCCAGGTGGCCGAGGTCAGCCAGTCGGCGGACAGCATGAGCCGCAATGGAGATGCGGTGCGCCGCCATGCCGAGGAATTGCGTGGACTTTCCGAGCAGCTCAAGGGGCTCATCCACATGTTCCGTATCAAATAACTCATTAACGTATCCGGGATAACAATATGAAAAGACTGCTGTTTCTTCTCGTCCTGCTGAGCCTTGGCAATTCTGTCTGGGCCAAGACATACTCCGTTTCCGTCAATCAGTTTGTGGAGCATCCGTCCCTGGACGCCGTGCTGAAGGGGTTTCAGGACAGCCTGCAGGCCCAGGGCGTGGAGGCTGCGTTTGCGGTGCACATTGCCCAGGCCAATATGGCTACGGCCAATCAGATCGCGGCCCAGATCGCCGGTGAAAATCCGGATCTGGTTCTGGCCATTGCCACCCCGTCGGCCCAGGCCAGCGCTCTGGCCATCAAGAAATCTCCGTCTCTGGCCGCCGTTCCTTTGCTGTTCACGGCCATCACCGATCCTGTCGGAGCCGGCCTGGTGGCTGATCTGGACAAGCCCGGCGCCAACATCACCGGTGTCTCGGACATGTTGCCCGTGGACAAGCATATGGCCATGGTCCGTCAGTTTTTTCCGGAGCTGAAAAAACTGGGCATGATCTACAACGCGGGCGAGGCCAATTCCAAGACCACTGTGGCCATGGTCCGGGCTGAAGGCGCGAAGGTCGGATTTGACGTGGTCGAAGCCACCGTGGCCAAGACCAGCGACGTCTATCAGGCGGCCAAGTCCCTGGTCGGCAAGGTTGACGCCATCTATCTGCCTACGGACAATACGGTCATCTCGGCCCTGGAATCCGTGGTCAAGGTGTGCGAGGAAGAGAAGATGCCCCTTTTCTCGGCCGACGTGGACTCCGTGGAACGCGGCACTGTCGCGGCCCTGGCTTTTGACTACTACCAGCACGGCTACCAGACCGGCCTCATGGCCAAGCGTTTGCTGGTGGACGGTGCCGATCCGGCCGTGACGCCGGTTGAAACCCAGCAGGAGCTGGTCTTGCATCTCAATCTTCGCGCGGCGCAAAAGATGGCCGTGACCGTCCCCGACGCCGTGCGGGCATCGGCGGACAAGGTCATTGAATGAGTTCGGACGTGTTGAATCTGCGCAAGGCGGCCGCGGCCGCCTTTTTTAATGGGTAGTCCTGTGCGGGACGGACTGTACAGAGCGCGGCGCGTGCTGACCATGGACCGCAACCGGCCGGTGGTCGACGATGCCGGGATTGTGGTCCGGGACGGTCGCATTGCGGCCTTGGATTCGTTTTCGGTCCTGCGCGGCGAAGAACTGGTCCATGATTACGGTCCGGCCGTGCTGTGCCCCGGACTGATCAATGCCCATGCCCATCTTGGCCTGTCCTATCTTGGTGGGCGCGTGCCGCAGGGTCTGGGTTTTGCGGCCTGGGCCGACCGCCTTTTTTCGTTGATGGGTGAGCCGTTGTCCGTACCGGAGCTGACGCGGACCGTTGCGGGGATGCGGGACGCAGGCGTCGTCTGTGTGGCCGACATTGTCGGACGTGATGGCGAATGGATCCAAAAGATTGTGGAAGACGCGGGATTGGGCGCTCTTTTCTTTCGCGAAATTTCCGGGCGCGGTCGGGGCCCGGGCAAGGATTTGGCCATGCCTGATCAGTGGAGTCTGGCGGTTCACGCCCTGTATTCCACTGACGGCGAATGCGCGCGTCGCGTCAAGGCCGAATGCAGAAAGCTAAACGCTCCGTTTTCCATGCACTTGGCTGAGGTTCCGGGCGAGAACGATCTTTTGTCTTCCGGCCGGGGCGAACTGGCGGATTTTTTGCGCGCCCGGCGAATTCTGCCCCGAAATTTTGCGGCGCCGGGTCGGAGCGCGGTGCGGTTTGCCGCAGATCTGGGCCTGCTCGACGCCTGCACCCTGGCCGTACACTGCGTTCATGTCGCGGACAGGGATCTGAGTATTCTGGCGGAAAGCGGAGCAACAATCTGTCTGTGTCCGCGCAGCAATGCCTGGATCGGCGTCGGTGTGGCTCCTGCACAGAAATTTTGGGCTCATAACATCCCCCTTTGTCTGGGCACGGATTCCCTGGCTTCGAACACGGACCTGAATCTTTGGGCCGAAGTGCACGCGGTGCGGCGCCTGCTGCCGGCCACCGTGTCCCTTTGGGATCTGCTGGCTCTGGTGACAATCAACCCGGCCCGCGTGCTGGGTCTAGATCACGAATACGGCCTGCTTGCCGCGGGACGACCGGCGCGGTGGTCCGTGCTTCCGCCTGAATACGCCCAGATGTCTCCTGCGGATTTCTGACGATTCAGGTCCGTCTGCAGATGAGGGCAATGCTTGCAAGGGCCAGAATACACCCGACGCCATGTTCCAACCTGATGGGCTGACCCAGCACCAGCAGGGAGCAGACCAGGGAACTGATCGGAAGAATTGCGGTGAAGACACCGGCAATTCCGGCCTGTACCCGGGTTACGCCGGCAAACCAGCACAGGTAGGCCAGGATGGTCACGGGCACCGCATAGTACAGGATGCTGAGCCAAGCTTCCAGAGGCAGGCCGGTAAACGTGAATGTCCTGGCCTGGATGAGCCCCAGGGGGAGAAAGAACAGTGTGGCCAGGAGGGTGATGAGGCTTGATACGGCCAGGGGCGAGAGCTGTTCACGGATGGTCCGGCGCACCAGCAGAAACAGGGACTCCACTACAACGGCCGCAGCCACCATCAGGTTGCCCGTGAGGGACTGCCTGCCCTGATCTGAAACCGCGCTCAGGTTGAGAATCGCGATGCCCGCCACGGACAAGGCGATGCCCAGCATGCCGCGCCGCGACGGACGCTCACCAAGAAGGATCCAGGCCAGAACGCCCATGCAGGCCGGCGTGGTGCTGGTGATGATTCCGGCGGCGGCGGGAGACGTCCAGCGCAGACCGTGCAGCACCAGGATGGTGAAGAGCACGGAGCCGCAAAGGGCCTGGCCCGTGAGTACAACCCAGGTGCGGAGTTGCAGTCTGGGTGGGCGACCTTCACGATACAGCCAGATGGGCGTGATCAGGACGGCGGCCAGCCCGAAACGTAGCAGAGATCCCAGATGAATGGGGAAATGGCGGATGAGTATCTCGCCGGCCACTACGGAACTGCCGACCAGAATCATGGCCAGGGACAACAGACAATACGGGGCGAAACGGTGCATGGGACCTCCTTGGTGCAGGAAGTCCTAATCTTTGGGATCGGGTTTGTTTTGAAGGATCTTGCGGTATGCGCCGGGAGTCAGGCCAAATTGCCGACGAAAAAGCCGGGTCAGGTGGCTCTGGTCCGCAAAGCCGCATTCGCAGGCGATGTCAGCCAGGGGGGCGCTGGTTGAAAGCAGTGTTTTGGATCGGTCTACGCGCAGTTGCGTCAGGTAGGCATGGGGTGTTTGGCCCGTGGCGCGCGTAAAGACGCGCAGCAAATGATACGGGCTCAGTCCGGCGGCCTTGGCCAGATCGGTCAGCTGTGGTGTTTCGGCCTGGTGGGCATGGAGATACTCTTTGCAGCGTCGAACGGCGATGGGTTCATTTTCAGGATTGACCGGAGATTTTCCACCCTCGGCATGGCGGTGAATCCAGCTTGTCAGCAGGAGCAGGAGGCGTGACTCCTTTTCGAGGACGCAGGCTTGCGGGTTCGACAGACAGAGATGCGTCTGTCTGATGTCCCGGGCCAGATCCTTGTCCTGCAGGACGCCGGTCCGAAAGTCCGGCAAATCGTGATCCAGTTCCCGGGCCGCGTCACGGACCAGATCGACCGAGAGATAGAACATGCGGTACGTCCATCCGCCGGATCCGGCGGCGTGTCCATCGTGGCACTCGCCGGGAACGACCAGATTGATGTCGCCCCTGGCGGCTTCATGATCGCGGTGCAGATAGCGAAAGGCCAGCGCGCCCTTTTCGATGACGCCCAGAGCATAGCAGTCGTGGCTGTGCCGGGAAAAGACCTGACGCGAAAACGACGCATGGAGAAGATCCAGGCCGCCAAGCCAGTCCAGGTGCGTCAAGGAGGCGTGATCCGGTGGCATGTTATCCATAAGACAGGGTGGTGTTGCACCGATTAGAGCGAGGAGTAGAGGGAGTTTGATTGATGTGGCGGAGGCGTATAGGAGTCGAACCTACCGAAGACCTCTCGACCTTCCACCGGTTTTGAAGACCGGGCGCCACACCGGTGACGATACGCCTCCGCTTGGGAGGCCCGTATCTACCAGCGCGACGTTCAATGATCAAGGCATTCCAACGATCTTCAAAAAAAGCGTTTTTTCGGTGAGAATTTTCTTGTCATTCTGAAAACTGACCTTAACAATCAAGGCCTGTTTCGTTACAATCTGTTTGTTACGCCGACAAACGTTGCCAGGACGCGAAACGATCAGCGATCCGGCATATGGAGGTTTTTTCTTTGAATAGTTTTTCCAAGAATTTGTTTTTGTGGGCCGCGATCTGCATGGTCATGATCGTGCTTTTCAACCTTTTCAATCAGCCGCCCACC
>CAZYZA010000091.1:0-13678 GCA_964651415.1 uncultured Desulfovibrionaceae bacterium | reverse complement strand
TACGCCTACCACAAAGAAGAACTAAACGAAAGAATAATTGTTACATGGTACTAGGCTTCCCGCCTCGTCTAGAATCGGGGCAGAGACCGTCAGACAATGCGCCTTGGTCGCCGCGGAGCGATAGAAATCCGAAATATACACGTCCTGCCGACCCGCGGCATGGATGAACCAGGGGCGATCCGACCAGTCCCGGCCCAGGCCGCTGTCACCATAGGCAGTTACGGTCCGGCCGATGTTGTCGACGATCTGTCTGCCCCGGGAATCGGTGACGTAAAGAAGTTCAAAAAGTCCGTGGTCCGAGGAACGGCGCAAGACCTCCTCGACGCGCGGACGCTCCATGCTGAGCAGATCCCTGTCCCGGACCAGGATCTCCACAGCCCGACGAGCCCGGTCATGGGCTGAAAATCGCAGTCGGCCCACTGCGGCAAGCTGACGCTCGGAGGTCTCGCTGACTTCTCGCGCGAGGACGGCCAGACTTTCCGCCTCTTCCGCCTGACCCGCGCTGCCGTCGTGCAACGCCGCCAGACTTTCCCGCACCGCAGCCACGGCAGTGACGATGTCGCGGCTCTGTCCACGCAAATCCGAGGCCAGCATGCCTCCTTCCTCCACACAGGGGCGGGCCACCCGCGCGTCCTGCAGGCAGGCGTCCATGGACTCCTGCATCCGACCAACCAAGGCTTCCACGTGCCGCACGGCCTCCACCATGGCTCCGACATTGGTTTCGATCTCGTCTTTCTGATTTTCAACCTTGGACGTTGCGTCCATGGTCTGATGCGAAAGCGTGCGGATCTCGTTGGCGATGACCCCAAACCCCTTGCCGGCCGCTCCGGCGTGCGCTGCTTCGATGGTCGCATTCAGGGCCAGCATGTTGGTTGAGGTGGCGATGCTCCGGATGGCCTGAGCAATGGAGCCGACCCCCTTGATCCGCGACTCCACCTCGCCGACAAACCCGAGCAGATTGACCATGGCCATGGAAAGCTCGTCCATGCGCTGTTCAACCTCGACCAGACGCGTTTCCAGTCGAACCATGAGGCGGGTGGCGTCTTGGGCCACCTCGGCCTGTCGCAGGGCATGGCCTTCGACAGTGCCGGCCCGATCGACCACGGCGGCAGTGTTTTCGCCGATGGTCGCAACCTGCATCAAGCCGTTTTCGGTGGTGCTGCGCAGCCGCAGACCCATCTCATTCAGCGGAACAGCCAACCGCTGCAGGGCTATGGCTCCCGCCACAGCGTCAAGCAGGGCCGTGTCGGTACCCGTCTCGCCGTCCGCTTCCATATTTGTGGTCAAAGACGCATCCGTTGTTCGATCTTTCCAGAATTGTAAGAAAAACATGATTTCTCCTCCTCTGAAGGGAAATCAGCAAGCAATGTGCCGGGAAGAAGGTGCGTTTACGTTCTTTGTCCCTGAGAAACCGGCATCAATCTTCACGCACAAGGACTGATTGGCCGTTGGCAAGAAAAGGCGAAATCACGCCGGGGGGGCGATCATGGCCCGCCGGTCAAGGATTTTCTCCCACGACTTCCCTGCTATGGCCTTGACAGGCAACCCTGTCGAGCCAACGGCCCGGCGCACAGATATCCATCATGACGGAAAGCCAAAAACGTCGCTGCAACCGTCCGCTCACGGTTTTTGCCATGTCCTACAGATCAGCCCTTTCCGATCAGTTTTTCCATATTTGGCAACGACCAGGCATTCCCGTCTCCGAACCGGTCCGTCCTGGGCAACGCATCCGGAAATGGAAAATTAAAAATCATAAATTCAGGGCATTGGCCGTTTCAAATTTCCTGGCACCTATTTTGCCACAGCAGCGCCTGTCCGTTAGTTTGTCCGACAAAATACCCACAAGGAATCACATATGAACGCTCTCGACATGCTCTGGATCATCATCAGCGCGGCTCTTGTTTTCCTCATGCAGCCCGGCTTCATGTGCCTGGAATCAGGGCTGACCAGATCCAAAAACTCCATCAATGTCGCCATCAAGAATTTTGCCGATTTTGTGCTTTCCATCAGCATCTTCTGGCTGACAGGCTACGCCCTGATGTTCGGCACTCTCCTGGCCGGCATTCCGAGCAGCGCACACCTCCTGCCCGACCTGGAAGCAGGCGGGGGACTCGACGCCGCGTTCTTCTTTTTTCAGGCCATGTTCTGCGGCACGGCAACGACCATCTTTTCCGGAGCCGTGGCTGAGCGCATGCGGTTTTCCGCCTACCTCCTCGTCGCCCTGTTCTTCTCCTTGTGCGTATACCCGGTATTCGGCCACCTGGCCTGGAACGGCCTGGAGACCGGAACCCTGAACGGATGGCTGGGACGGCAGGGCTTTGTCGATTTCGCGGGGTCCATGGTCGTGCACGGAGTGGGCGGCTGGCTCGCCCTGGCCGCGCTGATCGTCATTGGGCCGCGCAAGGGACGCTTTCCCGAAGACGGCCCGCCGCAGGACATCAATTCCGGCAACCTGCCCATGACCGTGCTGGGCGCGTTTCTGCTCTGGCTCGGCTGGTTCGGCTTCAACGGAGGTTCCACCCTGGCCCTCAACGCCCAGGTTCCCCTGATCGTTACGCGTACGGCCCTGGCCGGCGCGGCCGGTGGCGCCTGCTGCCTCCTGCTGGGCTGGTGGCAGAGCCGGACTCCAAAAGTCACCTATCTGGTCAACGGTTCTCTTGGTGGACTGGTGGCCATCACCGCCGGCTGCCATGCGGTGACCTGCGGGCAGGCGGTCATTATCGGCCTCGTTGCCGGCGGGGTCTGCCTGGCCGTGGAGATCCTGCTGGAACGGCTGCGCATTGATGACGCCGTGGGTGCCGTTCCCGTTCATCTCGGTTGCGGCATCTGGGGCGTTTTGGCCGTGGCCGTGTTCGCTGATCCGCAAGTGCTGCAGACAGGCCTCAGCCGACCGCAGCAACTGGTGGCACAGAGCATGGGCGTGCTGATCGCTTGCGTCGTGGCCTTTGTCATCCCGCTGCTGGTGCTGCGCCTCACGAACTCCGTGTTTCCTCTGCGCGTGAGCCCCGCAGACGAGGAGACCGGCCTCAACGTCAGCGAGCACGGTTCCCGCACCGATCTGATCGAGCTGTTCGAAGTGCTGGACCGCCAGGCCTCGACCCGCGACTTCACGTTGCGGGCCCCGGAACAGCCCTTTACCGAAGTCGGACATATCGCCCGGCGCTACAACCAGGTTCTCGATGCCCTCCATGACGCCATGGCCATGACCGAAGCCATTGTCCACAACGCCACGGACGCCATCCTCATTTTCAACGCCGACAGCCTGCGCATCATTTCCGCCAATCCCGGCGCGACCACAATCTTCGGCCACGCAGACACCCGGCTGCAGGGCATGCCTCTGCCCGAGCTGCTGGATATCGGCCCCGAAGATCCGAGACGCCGGCTGCTCTCCCTGGATCGGCGCAGACATGTGGAAATCACCGGTCGACGGGTCGATGGCCGGACAGTGCCGCTGGAGGCCGTTTTCACGGAATCCGGCGGTCGGGAGGGACAATTTTTCATCGCCACGCTGCGCGATATTTCCGAACGCAAACGCTACGAAGAAGAACTGCGGCAAGCGGAACAGAATTTCCGCAGCATTTTCGAAAACGCTGTCGAAGGCATTTTCCGCACCACTCCGGACGGACGTTACCTTCAGGCCAATCCCGCCCTGGCCCGGATCTACGGTTTTGATGACGCAGATGATCTTCTGAACCATTTCAATGACATCGGCACACAACTCTATGTCGATCCCGCTCGCCGGCGGCACTTCAAGCAAATTCTTGAAAGTCACGACTCGCTGTTCGAATTCGAATCAGCCATCTACCGCAAGGACGGCAAGGTCATCTGGATTTCCGAGAACGCCCGCGTGGTCAGAAATGCACACGATGAAATACAGTACTACGAGGGCACGGTCATGGACATCAGCCAGCGCCGAACAATGCAGGATGCCCTGGAGCGTCAGAACGTCCTGTTTGGCCAGCTGTTCGAAAATTCATCCCTGGCCATTGCCCTGGTCGATACGAACGGCATCATCGTCGACATCAACAAAGGTTTTGAACACCTCTTCGGCTACAGCCGCGACGAGATCATCGGCCAGGACAACCGGCTGGCCATCGTGCCCGATGAACAGATGGCCGAGGTCAACAATGTGCGTCAGCGCGTCTTGAGCGGCGAAGTCATCCAGCGCGAAACAGTCCGCAGAACAAAGGACGGAACGCTCGTCCCGGTCACCATTCTCGGCTCTCCGGTGCGCATCGGCGGAGCCACGACCAACATCTTCTGGATTTACGAGGACATTTCGGAACGCAAGGAATTCGAGCGTCAGATCGTGCACCAAGCCTTTCACGACGCCCTGACCGGGCTGCCCAACCGCTCGCTCTTTCGCGAACGCCTCAGCCGAAGCGTGGAGCGCATGAAACGTCGCCCGGACTATCGGTTTGCGGCCATGCTGATCGACCTCAACAAGTTCAAATGGGTCAACGACTCGTTGGGCCATCAGGCCGGGGACGCCCTGCTGGTGGAAGTGGCCAACCGCATTGCCCGATGCGTGCGCAGCATGGATACCGTGGCCCGCCTGGGTGGCGACGAATTTGCAGTTCTGCTGGAAGAATTCAAGACCCGCAAAGAAGTCATCACCGTGGCCAATCGCATCCAGACCGAAATGCGCCGCCCTTTCATCTGGAACGACAAGGAAATCCTGCCCGGCGCCAGCGTGGGCATCGTGATCGAATCCTCGTCCTACACCAAGGCCGAGGACATTGTCCGGGACGCGGACATCGCCATGTACAAGGCCAAAGAGCGCGGCCGCGGACATCTGGTCTTCCACAACCGCATGCGACAGGAAGTGCTGGAAATCATCACCATGGAAAACGAGCTGCGCCACGCCATCCATCACGAGCAGCTCGAACTGCACTACCAGCCCATTTTCACTGTCGACGACGGCCGACTGGAAGGGTTCGAAGCCCTGGTGCGTTGGAATCACCCGCAGCAGGGGCAGATCCCGCCGGATCGCTTTATCCCGCTGGCCGAAGAGTCCGGCCTGATTGTGCCCCTCGGGCAATGGGTATTACATGAGGCCTGCCGCCAGTTGCGCACCTGGGACCTGGCATCGGGCGAAAACGGCTGCGGACTGAGCATGAGCGTCAATCTCTCGTGCAAACAGTTCGGACAACACACCCTGGTCGACATGGTTGCGGCCCATCTGGTCGAGCACGAAATCTCACCCCAGCGCCTCAAGCTCGAAATCACGGAGAGCGCCATCATCCACGATCCATCCATGGCTGCGGAAAAATTGCGACGGCTGAAAGAGCTGGGCGTGGCGCTGGCCGTGGACGATTTCGGCACCGGCTACTCATCCATCAATTACTTGCGCCAGTTTCCCGTCGATATCCTCAAGATTGACCGATCGTTCATCAGCGGCACGGAAACACCCAGGGAGAATGCGGAAATCGTGCGGTCCATTGTCGACATGGCGCACAGCCTCGGCCTGAAGGTCACGGCCGAAGGGGTGGAAACACGGGAACAGCTGGAGCGTTTGCAGGGCATCAACTGCGACCGGGCCCAAGGTTACATGTTCGCCCGACCGATGCCCCCGGCCGATGCCCTGGCCATGATCCACAACCATGTCAGGGGCTGAATCCCGGCTGGTGTCTGCCGGGGCCGGCCGGTCTCAGCCCTGAGCCTTGCAGGCCGGGCAGACGCCCTCAAGACGAATGTCGACGTGATCGATGTCAAGATCCATGCTGTCCAGGGCTTTCAGGTCCAGCGGCAGGGTCTGGGCCTCCAGACAGAGATAACGGTCGCAGCGGGTGCAGTGAAAATGGACATGTTCCTCGGCGTGGTCCACCCCGCGCAGGCAGAAACGCTGTGATTTTTCCCCCAGGCCGAGCCGGTTCAGCACTTCGTGTTCGACCAGAAGATCCAGAATGCGATAGACCGTGACCCGGTTGATGTCCGATACGCGGCGCACCGCTTCGAGGATCTCCGGAGCGCTGGAAGGATGCACGGTGTTGCCCACGGCCAGCAGCACCCGGACCCGGTGGTCGGTGGCGTCCAGTCCGGCCCGCTGCAGGCGCTTGGCGGCCTCTTTCTCGCTCAGCCTGGCTCTCACGTGGCGCGCCCTCGGGAGCGCAGGGTATGGACCGCCCAGCCCACGGCATATCCGGCCGTGGCCACGGCAATGATCGAAGCCCCGGAAGTCAGGTTGAAATGGTAAGCCAGGGCCAGACCGGCCAGGCAAAAACAGAGGCTGGCCAGGGTGGCCAGAGCCATCATCTTCCACAGCGATCTGGTGAACAGTTCGGCCAGCATGGGCGGAATGGTCAGCAAGGCGATGACCAGGATCAACCCGGCGACCTGGATGACCATGACCACGGTCACGGCGGTCAGGACCTGCATCAGGGTGTACAGCAAACGAACCGGAACGCCGGTGGAGCGGGCGAATTCCGGATCAAAGGACAGGGACAAAAAGTCCTTGTACCAGGGCAGCACCAGACCAAGGATGATCAGATCCAGGACAAACATGAACCAGATGTCCGACCTGGGCACGGCCAGGAGGCTGCCGAAGAGGTAGCTCATGAGATCCACGTTGTAGCCGGGGGTCAGGTCCATAAGGATGATGCCAAAGGCCATGCCCGCCGCCCACATGATGCCGACCACCCCGTCGGAACGCTCAAGACGGCCGAACGAGACCAGGGCCATGATCAGGGCGGCCAGAACCGTGAAGGCCACGGCGCAGGGCAGCACGGGCAGGCCGAGAAAAAATGCCAATCCCACGCCGCCGTAGGCAGTGTGCGCCACGCCGCCGGCCATGAATACCTGCCGATTGACGACCACCAGCGAGCCGATGATCCCGCAGGCCAGGCTGGCCAGCAATCCGGCCAGAAGGGCATTGCGCATGAATTCGTACGCCAAAAGTTCGCTCATGGTCGTTGCCTCTGGTCTGAGTCGCCGAAAATGGAAGACACGCCGCGAATGTACTCGTCCAGGGGGCAGGACGCGTCGTGGGTGCCGTAGATGAGCTGCAGCATGGTCGGAGTCAGCTCCCGGCCCTGGCCCTGGATCAGGGCCTTGTTGACGGCGGCCACGCTGGTGATGCGGGTCGAAGCCGAAATCAGGTCGTGACTGACCATGACGATGGTGATGGACGAACTGAGGGCCGAGAGCAGGTCGAACAGACAGACCTTGCCCTGGGGATCGATGTTCGATGTGGGCTCGTCGAAAAGCAAAAGCGCCGGGTCCGAAACAAGGGCCCGGGCCACCAGCACCCGCTGTTTCTGCCCGCCGGACAAGGCGTCGAAACGACGGGCCGAAAGATCGGCCATGTCGACCATGCGCAAGGTGTCCATGGCTTTCTGCTTGTCGGCCCTGGAATACCCGGGCCAGCGCTGCGGTCGGCGCAATCCGAGAAGGACCACGTCATGCACGGTGATGGGGAAACTCGGTTGGACCTGGGCGTGCTGCGGCACATAGCCCACGGCCGGACGCACGGCCACGGGGTCCTGCCCCAAGACCCGGACCCTGCCCTCCTGAGGGGCCAGAAGCCCCAGAATCAGCTTGATCAGCGTGGTCTTCCCCCCGCCGTTGGGACCGATGACGGCCATGAAATCTCCGGCCTTGACCTGCAGGGAAACCTTGGTCAGCACGTCGCGGTCGGCGTAGGCGAATGAAACCCCCTGCAGGTCGATGACCAGGGCGCCGTCAGTCTGCAGCCGTCGGAATCGGGGTTCAGGAATCGAGGGCTGGCCGCCTCCGGAACAGGTGGAACAAACATGGTCGGGTGAATGCATATGCGTCCTTGAAATCAACTTTGGGATGGTCGCGGGCAGCCAACCCTATGCCTTTGCCGGGCCTGGCCCGTCCAGCACGAAATCGTCCCCGTCCTGGGGCAGGACGGGGACGATTGAACAGGTCAAAGAAAGCCGGTTGACAACAGAGAATTACTTGAGGGCGTCGGCAAAGGCCTGCGCCGCCCGCAGCATGTTGGCGGACCAATCCTCGGCCAGGGGATCCAGGCGCACCACCGTAGCCCCGATCTGACTCGCGATGACTGCCGCGCTTTTCTCTGAAAACTGCGGCTGGACAAAAACGACCTTGGCCCCGCTGTCTTTGCCCATCTTGATGATCCGGGCCATGTCCTTGGGGCTGGGCTCCTTGCCCTGAACTTCGATGGCCACCTGATTGAGCCCATAGGCCTGGGCAAAATAGCCCCACGACGGATGAAAAACCAGAAACGTCCGTCTGTTCTCGGGAATGGGTGCCAGGATGGACCGGATCTCCTGATCCAGCGCATCCAGTTCCTGTTCAAAGCCGGCCGTATTGGCGGCGTAGGCTTCGGCCCGCTGCGGGTCAGCCAGGGTCAGACCGTCGCGAATATGTCCGGCCTGGATCTTGACCAGCTTCGGGTCCAGCCAGATGTGGGGGTCGAGGGTGCCGTGGTCATGACCGTGGTCGTCCTTGTGCCCGTCGTCGTGCCCATGACCGTGGTCGTCCTTGTGCCCGTCGTCGTGCCCATGACCATGGTCGTGTTTGTGCTCGGCGTCATGACTGTGCCCATGGCCATGATCGTCATGATGATGGTCGTGCTCGGCCATGGCGATCTTGGCGATGCCCTCTTCGGTATGCACCACGGTGATACCGGGACTAGCACCCCTGATCCGCTCCAACCAGACCTGATCAAAGGTGTCGCCGATGGTGAAGTAGATTTTGGCCTTGGACAGCTCGGCCATCTGCCGGGGTTTGGGTTCATAGGCGTGGGGGTTGGCGCCGGCCTCGACCATGACCGAAACCTGCACGTCGCCGCCGCTGACCCTGTCGACAAAATATTTCTGCGGTGCAATGGTCACGAAAGCCGCTGGAGCCGCCAGGGCCGACGAGGCCAGCAAGGCGACCAGAAACACTGTAAATCCCAAGGTTTTTTTCATGATTTCCTCCATCATTTGAAAACGATGCTTATGCAACAAAGTTGCATGACGTCAAGATCCATGCAACGTGGTTGCAGAAGCGCTTGTGCATCAGGCCGCCGCATCGTAGGGGAGAAATCCTGAGTTTGGAGGAAGTTATGCTAGATCTTGTTATCGACGAAACCCGCTGCATCCAGTGTGGCGAATGCCGGGCCGACTGTCCCATGTCGCTCTTCGACCTCAGCCAGGGGACGCCGTTCATTCCCGCGCACAAAGAAGCCCACTGTCTGCAATGTCAACACTGCCTGGCCGTCTGCCCCACTGCGGCCCTGTCCATCCTCGGCGTGGACCCGGACCGCAGCCGGGAACTGCGTTTTCCGGACCCGGACCTGGTCGAAAACCTGCTCAAAGGACGGCGTTCTGTCCGCCGCTTTCGTCCGGAGGCCGTGGACCGGCAGGTCATCTGCCGGTTGATGGACGTCACGGCCCATGCGCCCACGGGTAAAAACAAACGCCAGGTCCGCTTCACGCTGATCGACGACCCGCTGGTCATGGAGCGTCTGCGGACCAGAACCTATGCCGGTATCCGCGAAGCCGTCCTGGCCGACGGCCTGCCCGACGGCATGGAGTTCTTCGCCAAACTGCTTGAACCCTACGAACAGGGCAACGACATCATTTACCGGCATGCCCCACACATGCTTGTGGCCTCGGCCCCGGCCGACAGCCCTTCACCGGAGGCCGACCCGTTCATCGCCCTGAGCTATTTCGAACTCATGGCCCAGAGCCTGGGGCTGGGCACGGTCTGGTGCGGATTCGCGCGCTGGGCCGTACAGATCGTGGTCCCGGAATTGCGCCGCCAACTGGGCATCCCGGCCGACCATCGTTCCATGTACGCCATGATGTTCGGCCACCCGTCCGTGCGCTACAGCCGCGCCGTGCAGCGCGAGGTCCGCGACGTGCATCGGATACGACTGGCAGATCTGGAGGATGAGTCATGAAAACCGATATCCTGGCCGTGCTCCGGGAGCGGGTCGTGGTCGCCGACGGAGCCATGGGCTCGCTGCTGTATGAGCGGGGCGTGGACCCCGGGGCCTGTTACGACGCCTTGAACCTGACCGATCCGACCCTGATCCGCGACATCCACGCGGCCTATGTCCAGGCCGGGGCCGAAGTCATCGAGACCAACACCTTTGGGGCCAACCAGGTCAAGCTCGGACGCTTTGATCTGGCCCGATCCATGCGTGAGATCAATCTGCGTGGAGCCGAATTGGCCAAGGCCGCCGCCGGGACCAATCAGTGGGTGGCCGGAGCCATGGGGCCGCTGGGCCGTTTGGCCCCGGATGGACCCGAGTTGCCGGAGGTGGAAGAGATTTTTGCCCGGCAGGCCCTGGCGCTGGTCGAGGGCGGGGTGGATTTCATCATGCTGGAGACCTTTGCCAGCCTGACCATGCTGCTGGCGGCCCTGCGGGGCGTGAAACGGGCCGTGACCGTGCCCGTGGCGGCGCAAATGGTTTTCACCCAGCGCGGGCGGACCCATGCCGGGCGCACGGCCGGAGACTGTTTTGCCGCCCTGATCGCCGGGGGAGCCGATCTGGTCGGGCTGAACTGCGGCATCGGCCCCAAGAATGCCCTGGACGTCGTGCGCGAATTACCTGCCCAGCCCGTACCGCTGTCGGTCCTGCCCAACGCAGGCTTTCCGGAAGCCGCCGGCGACAGGCTCATGTATGCGTCTTCGCCCGAATACTTCGCCCGTCAGACCGCAGCCTGTCTGTCCTATGGAGCGCGGCTGGTCGGCGGATGCTGCGGCACCGGGCCGGAACATATCGCGGCCCTGGTTCGCGAACTGACCGTGTCACGGCCAAGAACGCAGTTCCGTCCGACAGAGGTGGAAACCCCAACCGTTGATCATGCCGAACCAACCTCCCTGGCCCGCCGCCTGGGACGGGACAAGGTCGTGCTGGTGGAGCTGGACCCGCCCAAGCATCTGGATGTTTCCCCGGTGCTCGACGCGGCCCGGGCCCTGGTCGACGGTGGCGTGGACGCCATCACCATTGCCGAAAATCCCCTGGCCGTGCCCCGACTGTCGAACATTGTCCTGGCCGGGATGATCCGGGCGCAAACCGGAGCGGAAGTCGTGGTTCATCTGACCGGCCGGGACCGCAACCTGGTCGGCATGCAGTCGACCATCATGGGTATGGCCGCATCCGGCCTGCACAACGTCCTGGCCGTGACCGGCGACCCTCCTTCGGCCGGCAGCGCCGAACGGGTTTCGGGCGTCTACGATCTGCGCTCGCTGGAACTCATGGCCCTGCTCAGCGGTTTCAATCAGGGCCGCAACCACTACGGCGACGCCATGCGCCGGCCGGTCAACTTCTGCATCGGCGGGGCGTTCAACCCCAATACCCGCAACATGAGTCTGCAGGTCGGGCGCATGGAGAAAAAAATACAGGCCGGAGCCACGTATTTTCTGACCCAGCCTGTCTATTCACGCCAACGCGTCGACGAAATCCTGGCCGCCACCCGCCACATCACGGCACCCATCGTGCTGGGCATCATGCCCCTGGCCAGTCTGCGCAACGCCGAATTCCTGCACAACGAGTTTCCCGGCATCGAAATTCCGGCGGCAGCCCGCGAGCGCATGGCCCGGGCCGGAGAGAACGGACAGGCGGAAGGCATCGACATTGCCTGGGAATTGCTGGAATACGCCTGGCCCCATTTTGCCGGAGCATACATCATCCCGCCCTTCAACAGATATCAGATGGCCCTTGAGCTGATGCGCCGTCTGCAACGATGACGCCTCGCCCTGTCCCGCACGCTGCGGGGCGGGGTTGATCCCATTTCCTGCCGCGGCCGGAAACAGCCGCCGCTCTATAGGGGCGCCAGCTGCGGCTCATCGGTTCCCAGCAAGCACAACTCGGAAAGACAATCCAGGCGCATCCGTCATGGAAAAGGGTACTTGCGAGATCATGGGACGCAAACATTCTCCGCCACAGGAGACTGGGTGCAATCCCGATCCGCCACCCCGGTCATCTCCCGCAAGACCCGGAGCATCCCGTCTTTGTTCAGGCCCAGCTTGGCCCGCAGCTGCTTCTGACTGCCGTGTTCGATAAAGCAGTCCGGCACACCCAGGCGGCGAAAGCGCAGCCCGTTCAACCGGTCATGGTCGGACAGCAGCTCCAGCACGGCCGATCCGAATCCACCCTGCAGGGCGTTTTCCTCGACCACAAGCATGAACGGTTTGCCGGCCGCCAATTCCAGCAATTGTTCTGCGGGCAGGGGTTTGACAAACCGGGCATTGAACACCGCCACGTCTTTGCCGCTTTCCTCCAACAGAGCCTTGGCCGCCTCCAGGGCCGGGGCAACCCGGCTGCCCAAAGCCACGACAACCCCGTCCGGACCGTCGTGCAACATTTCTCCCTGACCCATGGGCAGGATCTGGGGGGCCTCGACCAGGGGCGAACCCTCGCCCAGCCCCCGTGGATAGCGCAGGGCCACCGGCCCCTGGTAGTCCAGAGCCGTAGCCAACATATCCTGCAATTCCGGTTCGTTGCGCGGGGCCATGATTGCCAGGTTAGGGATGTGGCGCAGATAGGAAAGATCAAAGACCCCATGATGGGTGGCCCCGTCCTCGCCGACCAATCCGCAGCGGTCGAGACACAGGGTCACGTTCAGATTCTGCAGACAGACATCGTGCACAATCTGATCGTAGGAACGCTGCATAAAGGTCGAATAAATGGCCACCACGGGCTTCATGCCCTGCGAGGCCAAGCCGGCGGCAAACGTCACGGCGTGCTGCTCGCAGATGCCGACATCGAAAAAGCGGTCGGGAAAACGTTCGGAAAAACAGCTCAGTCCCGTGCCCTCGGGCATGGCTGCGGTGATGGCCACGATTTTTTCGTCCTTCTCCGCCAGCTTGCACAGGGTGCAGCCGAAAACCTCGGTGTAGGTCGGCAGGGAACAGGCCACGAATTTGCGGGCCGCCCCGGTTTCAGGCTCGAAACAGCCCACCCCGTGATAATAGCTGGGATTGATCTCGGCCGGTTCGTAACCTTTGCCCTTTTTGGTCAGGACATGGATCAGCACCGGGCCTTCCAGCTCCCGGACCTGCTTGAAGACGTTGGTCATCATGTGCAGGTCGTGCCCCTTGAGCGGACCGATGTAGGTGAACCGGAAGGCTTCGAAGAGCATGCCGGGGGTGAAGAACGTTTTGAGGGAATCCTCGCTGCGCCGGGCGTAGTCGGCCAGGTCGTCGCCGATCTTGGGGATCTGGCGCATGATGGACTCGGCCTCTTTTTTGAACCGCTGCACCCAGCGCTTGGACAGCTTGCGGCTCAGAAACGACGACAGGGCCCCGACATTTTTCGAAATGGACATCTCGTTGTCGTTCAGGACCACGACCAGATTCTTGCCCAGTCCGCCGGCCTGATTCAGGCCCTCATAGGCCAGTCCGGCGGTCATGGACCCGTCTCCGATGACGGCCACGACCTTGTGATCCTGATGGGCCAGATCACGGGCCGCAGCCATGCCCAGGGCCGCGGAAATGGATGTCGACGAGTGGCCGACCCCAAAATGATCGAACGGACTCTCGGCCGGACGCGGAAAGCCGCTGATCCCGCCCATCTGGCGCAGGGTGTGGAAGCGATCCACTCGCCCGGTCAGCAGCTTGTAGGCGTAGGCCTGGTGCCCCACGTCCCAGATGATCCGATCCCGGCCGGGGTTGAAGACGCGCAGCAGGGCCAGAGTCAGTTCGACCACGCCCAGGGACGGAGCCAGATGACCGCCCGTTGTCGACACGG
>CAZYZA010000090.1:0-14016 GCA_964651415.1 uncultured Desulfovibrionaceae bacterium | reverse complement strand
GGATGGCCACGGCTGTTTCGGTACGGTGGATGCTATCCAGAATGGGCTTGTCGTATTCGTCGATGAGCACGACAACGGGGCGGTCGTATTTGGCATGAGTCTGCTGGATCAAATCGGCGAAGCGGTTCTTGAGGTCGGCATAGCCGGACTGAATGCCGTGAATTCGCTCATGCTTGTCGAGAAGATAGCTGAAAGTATCCTGCAGTTCCTCGACACTGCGCATGACCCCGGACCCGAAACTGATGTGAATGACGGGGTTGGTCTGCTCCCAGTCCCAATGGTCGTAAAGATACAGGCCCTGGAAAAGCTCCCGCTTGCCCTCGAAGGCGGCCTTCAGGGTGCTGACAAGAAGACTTTTGCCAAAACGCCGGGGCCGGGAAAGGAAAAAATAGCCGCCGCTGTTTCGGGCCAGCAAAGAGATGTGGTTGGTCTTGTCCACATAGGTGTAGCCTTCGAGAATGAGCTTTTCAAAAGTCTGGATGCCGATGGGCAGTTTTTTTCTGGTCGTCATGGCCGGCCCTCCCTGCCCCAAGGCTTACTCCATCGCTCTGCGCCTGCCAAGGACGGCCGGACTTGTCGGCCATGGCTGCCAAGCAGACCAGTCGGGAACAAGACCGGGCCGACAATCTTTTTCATCTTGTGCCGGCACGGGGGCGGATGTAGCGTGCGCCAGCATGCACGAGGAAATCGACGCCTATCTTCAACACCTGACCGTTATCCGCGGCCTGGCCGAAAAAACCGTCCAGGCTTACGGCTCGGACCTCTTTTTTTTCCGTGAGTTCCTGGATGAGCACCAGGGAGGACTGGATCAGATCGACGAACATTTCCTCTTTCTCTATCTTGTCCACCTGCGGCGCAAAGGCCTCAAAAACACCTCCCTGGCCCGCAATCTGTCCAGCCTGCGCGGTTTTTTCGACTACCTCCACCAGGAACGCCTGGTTCCGGCCAACCCGGCGGCCCTGCTCGACAATCCCAAGCTGACCCGCAAACTGCCCGAGGTGCTGTCCAGGGACGAAGTCCTGGCCCTGTTGGCCCGGCCGGACACTTCCGAGCGTCTGGGTTTCCGCGACCGGGCCATGCTCGAACTGCTCTATGCCTGCGGACTGCGGGTGTCCGAGCTCATTTCCCTGACCCTGACCGACATTGACGCCCAGGTCGGCCTGCTCTCCATTTTCGGCAAGGGCAGCAAACAGCGTTACGTGCCCCTGCACGAGGGCGCCATGACCTTTCTGCTCGACTATCTGCGTCACTGGCGGCCCCTGTTCGGCCCCAAGGAGGACAAGGTTTTTCTCAACCGCTCCGGTCAGGGGCTGTCCCGCCAGGGGGTCTGGAAGCTGCTGCGGCGCTACGCCCTGGAAGCGGGCATCACCCGGCCCGTGTCGCCCCACACCCTGCGCCATTCCTTTGCCACCCACCTGCTGGAAGGCGGGGCCGATCTGCGCACGGTCCAGATTCTGCTCGGACACAGCGACATCATGGCCACGGAAATCTACACCCACGTGCAATCCCGGCGCATGATCGCACTGCACCGCAAATACCATCCCCGGTCATAAAAACATGCAGCCACCCATCACCACGGTCATCACCTGTCACGCCAACGCCGATTTCGACGCCCTGGCGGCCATGATCGCCGCCGCCAAGCTCTATCCCCGGGCCGCATTGGTTTTTCCGGGCACTCAGGAAAGCTCGCTCAAAGACTATTTCATCCAGAGCGCCATGTATCTGTTCAATTTCAAATCCTTGAAAGATCTTGACCCGGAGGCCGTCAACCTGCTGGTGGTGGTCGACACCCGGCAGGCGGCCCGTCTTGACCACGTCGCCCCGCTTTTTGACCGTCCCGGCCTGGCCATCCATCTTTATGATCACCATCCACCCACGGACGACGGATTGGCGGCGGACCTGGAAGTCTACCGCCCCTGGGGCTCGACCACGGCCATTATCGTCAGCGAGTTGCGGGCCAGATCTCTGACCGTCACCCCGGACGAAGCGACAATCATGGGGCTTGGCATCTTCGAGGATACCGGAGGGTTCACCTTCAATTCGACCACGGCCCACGATTTCGAGGCCGCGGCCTGGCTGCGGACCATGGGCATGGATTTGGAGGTGGTCCGCGACATCATGAGCCGGGAACTGTCGGCCGAACAGATCGGCATCCTGTCGGATCTGATCGAATCGAGCACGACCCACACCATCAACGGCGTGGATATCGTCCTGTGCGAAGTATCCCTGGACAGCTATGTCGGCGATTTCGCCATCCTGACCCACAAGCTCATGGACATGGAAAACATCCGCGTCCTCTTCGCCATCGCCCGCATGGGCGACCGCGTGCAACTGGTGGCCCGCAGCAAGGCCCCCGAGGTTGATGTCGGCCAGATCTGCGTCTCATTTGGCGGCGGCGGGCACACCTATGCGGCTTCGGCATCCATCAAGGACCGCACCATCTCTCAAGTGAAGGACGAGCTTTTCGCCCTGCTCTATTCCCATATCAACCCGCAGCTGGTCGTGCGCGATTTCATGTCCTCGCCCGTGGTCCGCATCGAAGCGGCCCAGACCGTGGCCCAGGCCGCGGAAATCATGATCCGCTACGGCCTGAAGGCCCTGCCGGTCATGGAATACGGCGAACAGGTCTGCGGGATCATCGAAGGCGGGGTGGCGGAGAAGGCTGTCGGCCACGGCCTTGGGCAGGAAAGGGTCACGGAATACATGCAGGAGGATTTTTTGGGTGTGACCGAGGACCAGGACCTGTACCGGGTCATGGAAATCATTCTCGGACAGCGGCAGCGACTGGTGCCGGTCCTGCGCGATCACCGGTTGATCGGCGTCATCACCCGCACGGACCTGATCCACATCATGATCCAGGAACCGGCCCGCATCCCGGAATCGGCCCTGTCGGACAAGCGTCAGGAACGCAGCATCCGCCAACTGTTGCGCGAACGACTCAGCCGCCCGGTGATCGACCTGCTGCAACTGGCCGGGCAGACCGGGCAGGACATGGGCATGTCGGTCTACGCCGTGGGCGGATTCGTGCGCGACATTCTGCTGGCCATTCCCAACGACGACATCGACCTGGTGGTCGAGGGCGACGGCATCGCCTTTGCCCAGCAACTGGGCCAACGCCTGGAGGCCAGGGTCCGGCCGCATCTCAAGTTTCGCACCGCCGTGCTCATTCTGCCGTCGGGCCAGAAGATCGACGTGGCCACGGCCCGGCTCGAATACTACGAGTATCCGGCCGCCCTGCCCATTGTCGAACTGTCATCGCTCAAGATGGATCTCTATCGCCGCGACTTTTCCATCAACACCCTGGCCATCCATCTCGGCCCGCAGCACTTCGGCAAGCTGGTCGATTTTTTCGGCGGCCAGCAGGACCTCAAGGACGGCGTCATCCGCGTGCTGCACTCCCTGTCCTTTGTCGAAGACCCGACGCGCATCATCCGGGCCATCCGCTTCGAACAGCGATTTCAGTTCCGCATCGGCGGCCAGACCGAACGTCTGATCAAGAACGCGGTCCGGCTGAACATCTTCCAGAAACTGTCCGGAGCGCGCATCCGCCACGAGTTGCGGCTGCTGGCCGAAGACTCGGCCCCGGTCAAGGCGCTGATCCGCATGCGCGACCTGGGTCTGTTGCAGGAGATTCACCCCCTGCTTCACTTCCCGCCCAGCAAGGAGACCCTGCTGGAAGAAATCGAACGCGTCGTCAGCTGGTACAAACTCCTTTTCCGGGAGGAAAAGGCGGAAGTCTGGATTGTCTATTTCCTGGGGCTGGTTTCAGGGTTCGACGCCCACCAGGTTCAGGCCCTGACCACCCGCCTGCAGTTTCCGCCCAAAAAGACCGCGTTGGTGGAAACCACCCGCCGGCAGTTGCGCCAGGTGGACATGGAGCTGGGACAATGGGGCAAACGCAACGGCTCTCCCGCCGATCTGTACGAAATCCTGTTTGCCCTGCCCCTGGAGGGGCTGCTCTACGCCATGGCCAGACAGCGCAAGACCGAGCTGAAAAAGGCCATCTCCCAATACCTGACCCACCTTCAGGATGTGCGGCCGGCCGTCAGTGGACGGGACATCGCGAACCTCGGCCTTGCTCCGGGACCGGCCTACTCAAAAATTCTCGGCGCAGTGAAAAAGGCCCTGCTCAACGGCCAAGTCCGGACCAAAGAGGAACAGTTGGCCCTGGCCGGAAGATTGGCAAAGTCCGCAAGGTCGTCCTGACAGGCTTTCTTGACCGAAGCAGGGCAATTCTTTAACGCTTTTGTGTCTTGTGTTCTGTCGGACACTTTTTTGGGAAAAACATTTTTTACCAGATTTGGAGGACGTATGCCTACACGGATTGCCCTGATGCTCGTGGTTTTCTGCTTCCTGGCCGGCGCCGCCCAGGCCAGAGACGTGGTCTTCGCGGTGGACGCAACCTATCCGCCCATGGAAATGATTGACGCCAACAAGAACATCGTCGGCTTCGGTCCTGAAGTCGTCATGGCCATTGGCAAGGCCGCCGGTTTCAATCCCATCCTGAAAAACACCGCCTGGGATGGCATTTTCGCCGGTTTGTCCGCAGGCAAGTACGACGCCATCGCCTCCTCGGTTTCCATCACCGAAGAACGCAAACAGGGCATGGATTTCACGGACCCCTACTTTGAAGTGAAGCAGGGCGTCATCACCGCCAAAGACGCGAACATCACCTCTGTTGCCGACCTGGCCGGCAAGACCATCGCATCCCAGATCGGCACCACCGGTTATTTCGTCTGTCAGAAAATCGAAGGGGCCAAGGCCAAGTCCTACGATGAAATCGGCCTGGCCGTGGAAGACCTCTTCAATGGACGCCTTGACGCCGTCATTGCCGACGACGCCGTAGCCTCCGACTACGCCCTGCAGAACGAGCAGTATGCCCAGAAGCTGACCCTGGCCTTCCTGATCGCCCCTGAATCCCCGGAATACCTGGGATTTGCCGTGAAGAAAGGCAACACGGAAATCGCCGAACTGATCAACAAGGGGCTGGCCGCCATCAAGGCCAACGGCGAATACGACGCCATCTACGCCAAGTGGTTCGGATCCAGATAAATACACCAACCGGGGCCCAGGCCCCGGTTTTCCATTTTTCACGCCTCGACGACAGGGCCTGTCATGACTCCACACACATCAAAGAGAACCGTCAAAATCGACATCGGCGACGGTGCGGCCATCCCGCTCAAAAAGGACTTCGGGCTGTTCAATGCCTGGTGGCTGACCTTTTTCGGCGCCATCGGCATCATCATCTACCTTTGCACCACCCAGCCCGATCCCTACTGGCGCATCCTGACCTTTCTGCCCGACGGCATCCTGGTCACGTTTCAGGTCACGATTTTTTCCATCCTGCTGTCCCTGGTCCTGGGCTTGTTCGCCGGTCTGGGCCGCCTGTCGCGCAACCGGTTCATCAATCTCATCGCTTCGACCTACGTCGAAGTCATCCGCGGCATTCCACTCCTGGTGCAGCTCTTCTACATCTATTACGCCCTGGGACGGCTGGACCTGTTCAAGGATCTCCCGCCCATGGCCGCGGCCGTCATCGCCATGAGCATCTGTTACGGAGCCTACATGGGCGAGGTCTTCCGGGCCGGCATCGACTCCATCGACAAGGGACAGACCGAGGCGGCCAGATCTCTGGGATTCAACAGGGTTCAAACCATGATGTACGTCATTTTGCCCCAGGCCTGGCGGACCATCCTGCCCCCCGTGGGCAACGAGTTCATCGCCCTGCTGAAGGACAGCTCCCTGGTCTCCATCCTGGCCGTGTCCGACCTGTTGCGCCGGGGACGCGAGTTCGCCAGCGAATCTTTTATGTATTTCGAGACCTACACCATGGTGGCCCTGGTCTATCTGGTCATCACGCTCTTTTTGTCCAAGGGCGTCAGCAAAATGGAGCAGAGGTTGAACTATTATGAGCGGGACTAGGCCGATCATCGAAATTTCCAACGTTTACAAGTTTTTTGGTCAACTGCAGGCCCTGAACAACGTCAACCTGAACATCAGCGCCGGTGAAAAGGTCGTCATCATCGGCCCCAGCGGATCCGGCAAGTCGACCCTGCTGCGATCCATCAACCGCCTGGAAACCATCGACAGCGGCACCATCGTCGTCGACGGTCAGGATCTCTACGCTCCGGGCAGCGACATCAACGTCATCCGGCAGGAACTGGGCATGGTCTTCCAGAGCTTCAACCTTTTTCCGCACAAGACCGTGCTCGACAATCTGACCATGGCTCCCATGAAGCTGAAGAAGGTGCCGGAACTGGAAGCCAAGAAGCGGGCCCTGGCCCTGCTGGACAAGGTCGGCATCCGCGACAAGGCCGAAGTCTACCCGTCCATGCTCTCCGGCGGCCAGCAACAGCGAGTGGCCATTGCCCGCGCCCTGGCCATGAACCCGAAAATCATGCTTTTCGACGAGCCGACCTCGGCCCTGGACCCGGAGATGATCGGCGAAGTGCTGGACGTCATGGTCACCCTGGCCCGCGAGGGCATGACCATGGTCGTGGTCACCCACGAAATGGGTTTCGCCCGCGAGGTGGCCGACCGGGTCATTTTCATGGATCACGGACAGGTCGTGGAGACCGGCACGCCCGAGCATTTCTTCACCAGCCCGGAACATCCCAGAACCCAGAAATTTTTGAGCCAGATCCTGTAGCCATGAAAACCATCCACGCCCCCTGGCGTATCAACTACATCCTCGGACCCAAGCCCGACTCCTGCGTCTTCTGCCTGCCAAAGACCACGGATCAGGACGAAGAACGATCAGTCCTGCACCGCGCCAGGCACTGTTTCGTCATCATGAACATCTTCCCGTACTCCAACGGACACCTCATGGTCACCCCGTACCGCCACGTCAGCAACATCACCGAACTGAATGCGGAGGAAAGTCATGAGATCATGGACTATGTACAAAAGAGCGCTTTTATCTTACAGCAGGCCTTCAAACCGCATGGCATGAATATCGGCGTGAACATCGGCGAAGCGGCCGGGGCCGGTATCCGGGAACACCTGCACGTGCATCTGGTCCCCCGCTGGAATGGAGACCACTCCTTCATGGCTGTCATGTCCGAAACGAACGTTCTTCCCGAGCATCTGCGCTCAACGTATGACCGATTAAAACCCTTTTTTGATAACCTTCAACGGTAGAGGTAATACGGATGCGATATCTCAAGGTGTTAGGCCTCGTTGCACTCTTCTTTTTCTCCATGCTGTTCTTCGTGCAGAACCATGCGACCCTGATCCAGGAACTATCCATGGAACTGCAGCTCTTTGGCTGGCATTACCAGTCCGAGTCGGTGCCCTTCTACCTGCTCATCCTGCTGTCCTTTGTTCTTGGCTCCATCCTCTGCACCTTCTATTTCTTCCTGGAGAAAATGCGCTTGTCCAAGCAGTGCAAGCAGCTGAAAAAGGAAGTGGAGGCTCAGGAACGCGAACTGGCATCCCTTCGACCCAAGGCCATGGAAGATGCCTACACGACACCCGAATCCACTGAGAACATCCAGAACTGAGCATCCGCCCAGGATAGTCGTCCAACCTGATATCGCGCGTCCCGTGGCTGACCCTTCGGGACGCACTTTTTTTTCGGATATTTCATGCACAACACGATTTTCGACCAGCTTCAATCTTCCCGCCGCTGGCTCGTGACCGGCGTGGCCGGCTTCATCGGGTCAAACCTTCTGGAAACCCTGCTTCAACATGATCAGGTGGTGATCGGACTGGACAATTTCTCCACCGGCCACCGACACAATCTGGAGGAAGTCCGCCGGAGCGTGAGCCCGGAGCAATGGAACCGGTTTCGCATGATCGAGGGGGACATCCGCGACCCGGCCACCTGCCGGGACGCCTGCCGGGACGTGGAGTTGGTGCTGCACCAGGCCGCCCTCGGCTCGGTGCCCCGCTCCATCGCCGATCCCCTGCTGACCAACGCCAACAACGTGACGGGTTTTCTGAACATGCTTGTCGCGGCCAAGGACAGCGGCGTGCAACGCTTTGTCTACGCGGCCTCCAGCTCGACCTACGGCGACCACCCCGGCCTGCCCAAGGTTGAAGACGTCATCGGCAAGCCCCTGTCCTCCTATGCCGTGACCAAATACGTCAACGAACTGTACGCCGAGGTCTTTGGTCGGACCTACAGCCTGGATTGCGTGGGTCTGCGCTACTTCAATGTCTTCGGCCGACGCCAGGACCCGGAAGGCGCTTACGCGGCGGTTATCCCGCAGTGGTTTGCAGGGCTGATGCAGGGCGACGACGTCTGGATCAACGGCGACGGAGAGAGCAGCCGCGATTTCTGCTATATCGACAACTGCGTGCAGGCCAACATTCTGGCCGCGTGCAGCACCGAAACGGCCGTGGCCGGTCAGGTTTTCAATGTGGCCTGCGGGCAGCGCACCACCTTGAACGAGTTGTTCACCCTGATCCGCGACGAAGCCGCCAGATTTGTTCCGGCCTGCGCCGGGGCCCAGCCCCGTTACCGTGATTTCCGGGCCGGTGACGTCCGCCATTCGCTGGCCGACATCGGCAAAAGCCGACAACTGCTCGGCTACAATCCCCGTCACGACGTGCGCGGCGGCCTGCTGCTGGCGGGCCGGTGGTACGCCCGGCACCTGGGAAGATCGGAGTAGCTGCATGCAGTGGCTCAAATCCCTGCTGGGCATGACCGGCCAACACGACCATCTGTTCGCCCCCGTGCCGCCCAGTCCGGCCCAGGACGCCCTGGCCGCCATCGACCATCTGTCCAGGGCCATGAAACAGCATCACGGAGCCATAGAAATCTGTTCCGCCCTGGGCAATCTCTATCGTTTGCGCGGCGAGCTGGACCGCGCCATCCAAATGCGCAGCTCACTGCTGAAACGCGAGGACCTGACCCGCGAGGACGAAACGCGCATTCTTTTTGAACTGGGTCGCGACTACTCAAGGGCCGGCATCCTGGACCGGGCCAAAGAGGCCCTGGAGCAATGCCGGGAAAAGGGTGGAGGCAGCCCGGAACTCGACCTGGAACTGGCCTTGCTCCTGTCCAAAAGCGGGGAATACCTGCAGGCCAGCCGTCAATACAAAAAGATGGAACTCATGCCCCAGGCCGCCCATTACCTGGTCCGGGCAGCCACGGGCAGGGATGGACGCACGGATCAGGGGTTGCTGTCCGAAGCCAGGGAATTGTATCCGGCCTCGCCCGAAGCCTGGCTCGAATCCGTTGTGCTTTGCATCGGGCAGGACCGGTGGTCGGAAGTCGTGACCATGCTTGATCAGGGTCTGACCGCCGTGGGTTCGCGGCTTGGTTTTGTGCTGCTTGATCCTTTCTTTGAACGCGACGAGTCGGGAGTGCCTTCGGGCGCCATCGTGCCCGCGGAATATCTGGACGAGATCCTGGTCATCATCCGCCGCCAGCCCCAGAGCCTGACCCTGACCCACTACGCCGGCTGTCTGCTCCGCGCTCACGGCCGGATCGAAGAGGCAACCACCTGGCAGGAGAAATCCCTGCTGCTCAATCCGGGATTCTGGCCGGCGCGACTGGAGCTTTTGACCATGGCCCTGCCTGACCAGACCCTGACTCCTGTTTTTGAGCTGCAGCTTGATTTTCTGCTGCGTCGCGCCAGGCAGGTCAAACGCTTTGTCTGCGGCCAGTGCGGGCTGAAACGCAGCCAGATCTTTTTCTGCTGTCCCCGCTGCCTGTCCTGGCACTCCATCACCTTTCGCCAACTGCTGACCGACTGAGCATGAACACCGTCAAACTCACGCCCATGATGGAGCAGTACCTGCGGGTCAAGGAAGAAAATCCCGGCACCCTGGTCTTTTTCCGCATGGGGGACTTTTTCGAGCTTTTTTTCGAAGACGCCGAGATCGCGGCCAGGGAACTCCAGATTACCCTGACCAGCCGCAATCCGGGCGCGGACAATCCCGTGCCCATGTGCGGCATGCCCCACCATGCCATCGACGAATACCTGCGGCTGCTGCTGGAGAAGGGCTACCGCGTGGCCCTGTGCGACCAGGTCGAGGACCCCAAGCAGGCCAAGGGGCTGGTGCGACGCGAAGTGACCCGGGTTCTGACCCCGGGGACCGTTATCGAGGACCTGGCTCTGGACGCCAAAGGGCACAATTTTCTGGGGGCCTTGTTCTGGGACAAGGATATTGGCGGCGGGCTGGCCTGGGTCGATTTCTCCACCGGAGTCTGGTCCGGGCTGCAGACCAGAAGCGAGCCCATGCTCTGGCAGTGGCTGGTCAAGATGAATCCGCGCGAAGTGCTCCTCGCCGAAAACCAAGCCTTGCCCAAAGGGCTGGAATCATGGCAAAAACGCGTTTCCCGCCATACCGCCAAGGCGTATTTTGATGAAGGCGGGGCCGAGAACAAACTCCTGCGCGCCCAGAAAGTGCCGAACCTCGCGGCCCTGGATCTGGACGACAAGCCGGCCCTGGTGCGCGCCTGCGGGGCCCTGCTGACCTATCTGGAGCTGACCCAGAAACGATCCCTGGATCATCTGGCTCCCTTTGTGCCGCTCAATCTCTCCGCGACGCTGCTGCTGGACGAGGTCACGGAACGCAACCTGGAGCTGTTCCGGACCATGGACGGCGGCAAGGGACGCGGCACCCTGTGGCAGGTTCTGGACCAGACCCAGACGCCCATGGGCGGCCGACTGCTGGAAACACGCCTGCGCCAGCCCTTCAAGGATCTGGCGAACATCCTGCCCGTGCAGGAGGCCGTCGCCTATCTCTATACCCGGGACGACAGCCGCGATTCCCTGCGCCGCCTTCTGGATCGGGTTTACGATCTGGAACGACTGTGCACGCGCATCGTGGTCAACCGTTCCACCCCCAAGGATTTCGCCGGACTGTCCCTGTCCCTGGCCCGCCTGCCGGAACTTAAACAACGTCTGGCCGGGCTGGACAATCCTCCGGCCCGCCTGGCCGCCTTGCTTGAAACCTGGGACGATCTGGACGACGTCCACAATCTGTTGCGCCGGGCCCTGGCCGACAACCTGCCGCCGGTCATCACCGAGGGCGGTCTTTTCCGACCGGGTTTTGACCAGGCCCTGGACGAATTGATGGAGTTGACCGACCATGGCGAAGCGGCCCTTGGCGCCATGCTCGAACGTGAACGCGAGTCCTGCGGGCTGCCCAAGCTCAAACTCGGATACACCAAGGTTTTCGGCTATTATTTCGAATTGAGCCGGGCCGTGGCGGCCGAACCTCCACCTCATTTCATCCGCCGCCAGACCCTGGTCAACGCCGAACGCTATATCACCGAAGAGCTGAAAACCCTGGAAGAGCGCTTGCTGAGCGCCTCGGATCGCCGCAAGAGCCGCGAGTACGAGCTGTTTCTGCGTCTGCGTGAGGACGTGGCCGGACACTACCCCCGTTTCATGGCCATGGCCAAAACTCTGGCCGAGCTTGATTTCATCCAGGGGCTGGCCCACGCCGCCCGCAAATGGAACTGGCGACGGCCCGAGCTGCACGACGGCCTTGAGATCAGCATCAAGGGCGGGCGTCACCCGGTGGTCGAGGCCATGCAGGGACGCTCCGACTACATCCCCAACGACCTGACCCTGGACGATGGCGGACGGGTGCTGATCATCACCGGCCCGAACATGGCCGGCAAATCCACGGTCCTGCGGCAAGCGGCGCTGATCTGCATCCTGGCCCAGATGGGCGGATTCGTTCCGGCCGACCAGGCCCGCCTGGGGCTGTGCGACCGTATTTTCTCGCGGGTCGGAGCTTCGGACAACCTGGCCATGGGGCAGTCAACCTTTATGGTCGAGATGAGCGAAACGGCCCGCATCCTGCGCCAGGCCGGCAAGCGGTCGCTGGTCATCCTTGATGAAATCGGACGAGGCACCAGCACCTTTGACGGCCTGTCCCTGGCCTGGGCCGTGGCCGAGGAACTGGCCAGACGTCAGGACGGCATCCGCACCCTGTTCGCCACCCACTATCACGAGCTGACGGCCCTGGAAGACCGATTTCCCGGCGTGCGCAACTGCAATATCGCCATCAAGGAATGGAAGGGTGACATTGTTTTTCTGCGCCGCCTGGTGCCGGGGCCGGCGGATCGCAGTTACGGCATCGAAGTCGCCCGGCTGGCCGGGGTTCCGGCCTCGGTCGTGGCCAGGGCCAAGGAAATCCTGGCCGTGCTGGAGCGCAACGCCCCCACCGGAGCCAAACGACGGGAGTTGATTTCCCGCCAGATGGGTCTGCCGGGCCTTTCTTCGCCGCCGGCGCCGACAGAAGACGCGGCGGAAAACCCTGTGCTCAAGGCCCTCAAATCCCTCAACGTCAACGAGCTTTCCCCGCTGGACGCACTGACCCTGCTCCATCAGTGGAAGGCAATGGCAGAAAGATCATGAAGAAAATCCTTTTTCTGTGCTGTGTCCTGACGCTGACCGCCTGCGGCAAAAAAGAATGGCCCCAACCCATCCTCAGCGAGGAAATTATCTATTTCGACCATCTGGAAGCCAACATGAGCCAGGGCTGTCTGCTGCTCAACGCCAAACTCGGCGGAAAGCTGATCAATCTTGAGTACTTCCTGATTGAAATCGAACAGGACGGCTGTCCGACTTGCCCCTTTACCCCGACGTACACCAAAAAACTCTATCCCTTCAGCGACGGAGTCTATCGCCGGGAAAACAGCTTCATCTTCACCATCTGTCAGCCGTTGCCGGCCGAGACCCTGCGCATCCGAATCTCCGCCGACAACACGCACCAGATCATTCAGCCGGCAATGTCCAAGGTCATCACCTACGTCCCTCAACCCCCTCAACCTGCAAAGGAGTAAGGATATGCACTATTTCCAATATAAAAACGGAGAACTGCACGCCGAGGACATCCCTGTGGCCGCCCTGGCCGAGGAATACGGCACTCCTCTTTATATCTACTCGGCCTCGACCCTGAAGCGTCACTACAAGGCCTTTGACTCGGCCTTTGCCGACATCGACCACCTGACCTGCTATTCGGTCAAGGCCAACTCCAACCTGAGCCTGCTGAAAATCCTGGCCCAGGAAGGGGCCGGCACGGACATCGTGTCCGGCGGCGAACTCTTCCGGGCGCTGCGGGCCGGAGTTCCGGCCAGAAAGATCGTCTATTCGGGCGTGGGAAAAAAGACGGGTGAAATCCAGGAAGCCCTGCTGGCCGACATCCTCATGTTCAATGTGGAATCAACCCAGGAACTGGAACGGATCAACGACATTGCCGGCGACATGGGCAAGGTCGCCCGCATCAGCCTGCGCATCAATCCCGACGTGGATCCCGAAACCCATCCCTATATTTCCACCGGGCTCAAAGAAAACAAGTTCGGCCTGTCCCGGACCGAGGCCATGCAGACCTATCTGCTGGCCAAAAGCCTGCCCCACATCGAACCCATCGGCATGGACTGCCATATCGGCTCTCAGTTGACCAAGCTCTCTCCTTTCCTCGAAGCGCTGGAAAAGCTGAAGACCTTTTACGCCCAACTCCGGGACAACGGGATTGACATCAAATATCTGGATCTTGGCGGCGGACTCGGCATCACCTACAACGAAGAAGAACCGCCCCACCCCGAGGAACTGGGCAAGGCTCTGGTCGAATCCCTGAAGGGCATGGACGTGACCCTGATTCTGGAACCCGGCCGGGTCATCGCCGGCAACACGGGCATTCTGGTCACCGAGGTGCAGTACACCAAGCAGAATGAAAGCAAGAACTTCGTCATTGTCGACGCGGCCATGAACGATCTGGTCCGGCCGTCCCTGTACGGCTCCTACCACCGCATCGCTCCGGTGCGCGAAGGCAGCGGCGAGGAAATGACCGCCGACGTGGTCGGTCCCATCTGCGAATCCGGCGATTTTCTGGCCAAGAACAGAACCATGCCCAAGGTGGGCCAGGGTGATCTGCTGGCCGCCTTTTCCGCCGGGGCCTACGGCTTTGTCATGTCCTCCCAGTACAACTCCAGACCGCGCGCGGCCGAAGTCATGGTCGAGGGCGACAAGCACGTGCTGGTCCGTAAACGCGAAGTCTACAACGATCTGGTCGTGCTGGAAGAAGAAGGCATGGCCCTGATCTCCG
>CAZYZA010000089.1:0-14203 GCA_964651415.1 uncultured Desulfovibrionaceae bacterium | reverse complement strand
CACGGGATTCCTAATCCCGGTTAGCCCATGTTCGAGTCATGGTGGGGGCACCAGATCATGCAAAGGTTCCGGGCAGTTAGCGAGCAGCCGGAACCTTTCTTTTTGCTTGCGCCATCCGACGCGCCACCCCGAGAGACTCAATGACAGCCTCAGAAGTTTGAAAAACACCCAGAGAACGAAGATATATCTCCGTGGTCTGTGGTGATCGATGGCACAGGACTGTTTGAATTTCAGCCATGGTAAGACCGGAACGGTAAGACCAAGCGGCCCCCGCAAGAACGACAAGAATTTTTCGGAACTAAAAATTTGAATTAGAAACATAGGTAGTTATTAAAGAATAACTACAGCCCTAAATCCGAATGAGAACCAAGGCGAACAAGACGAAGAATTTCACTGACCGGCTTTTGGTAAATCAAAACTAGGTCGGGTTTGATATGGCAATCCCGGTAACTTTTCCACTTTCCGATCAAAGCATGATCCCGGAAATGCGGTTCCAAGGGAATGTCGCCTGCGAGTTTATCCAAGACAGGGACAAGCAAAGATTCCAAATGGGCGTTACGTTTTTTTTCGCGTTTGAAATCTCGTTTGAAAACAGATGTCCACTCAATCTTCCTCATTCAAGACCTCGAAAAGCTCTTCCACGGAATTAACCGTTTCAAGGTTCCCGGCTTCAGCTTCGGCCATTGCAGCAAGGGTTTCTCCATTCGGAATCAACGGATGAAACGGCAGTGCCTTTTCCTGTGCAACCCTGATGAGCATAAGACGGACAGCGTCGGACACGGTAAGCCCAATGGCTGAAAGAACTGCCGCTGCTTCTTTTTTTACTTCAGGATCGATTCTTGCCTGGACTATGACAGACGCCATGGTGATAACCTCCGTTAGATGTATGACAATGTAATACAAGCAAGATGAGCGGTCAACAAAGCCCCTGCCAGATTACAAACCTGCCCAAATCCAATCAATAAAAACAAAGACATAAAGAAGCTATAATATCCCCCCCCTGTCAGACAAAAAGGCGGGCTTCGCCTGAACGTGCCGCGCTGCGTCACTCCCTTCTAGGCTGTGGGGAACCTGCAGTACGCCCAGAGAGTGAAGATACATTCCGTGGCGGTCGGGGGTTGCGCTACGCACCAAGTTGGAATGCAAACCCCGCCAGAAGCCCGACGGCCTGCTGTTGCCTGCCGCCAAGACAAAAGCCCCGGACGGTGAGTTCGTCCGGGGCTTTTGTTGCGCCGCAAAGAGGAGCGCGGGGTCAGCGCCCGACGCAAAAATAGGCGAACCCCTCGGCAGCCATGAGCGCCGGTGAATACAGATTGCGTCCATCGAACAGGATGGGAGCGCTCAGGGTCTTTTTGATGCGTCCGAAATCCGGATTGCGGAACTGGTTCCATTCCGTGACCACGGCCAGGGCCGCGGCTCCGTCCAGACTCTGGTACTGATCGTCGCAGATTTCGACCAGCGGGTTGCCGGCCAGAATGCGCCGGGCGTTTTCTCCGGCCACGGGATCAAAGGCGCGGATTCGCATGCCCTGCCCGGTCAGATAGGTGATCAGTTCCACGGCCGGGGCTTCACGCATGTCATCGGTGTTGGCTTTAAACGCCAGGCCCCACAACGCCAGGGTCTTGCCGTTCACCCCGCCCTGTTCGGCAAAATAGGTTTCCACCTTGCGGGCAATGACCAGCTTTTGCCGATCATTGACCTCATCCACGGCGGTCAACAGTTGCGGCTCGTAGCCGATATCCTTGGCCGTTCCAATCAATGCTTTGACATCCTTGGGGAAGCACGATCCTCCGTACCCCACGCCCGGATAGATGAATTGATAGCCGATGCGGTGATCCGCGCCGATGCCGTGGCGCACTTCGCGCACATCAGCCCCGACCTTTTCGCAGATATTGGCGATTTCATTGATAAACGAGATCTTGGTGGCCAGCATGCAGTTGGCCGCGTATTTGGTCATCTCCGCGCTGCGCACCCCCATGACGATCAGCTTTTCCCGGCTGCGGGCATACGGAGCGTACAGGGTTTTGAGCAACTCAGCCGTGCGTACGTTGTCCGTGCCGACGACCACGCGGTCGGGCTTCATGAAGTCATTGACCGCGTCGCCCTCCTTTAAGAACTCGGGGTTGGAGACCACGTCGAACTCAATGCCCACACCGCGACGGTCCAGTTCCTCCTGCACAATGGCCCGGACCTGGTCGGCCGTGCCCACGGGCACCGTGGATTTGTCGACAATGATGGTATAGCTGTTCATGAGCCGTCCCACGTCGCGGGCCACCTGTCGCACATACTGCAGATCCGCGCTGCCGTCCTCGCCTTCCGGGGTGCCCACGCAGCAAAAAACGAACAGGCTGTCCTTCAGACCTTCGGCCAGGTCCGTGGTGAAGGTCAGGCGGCCTTCCTGCGTGTTGCGGCGGACCATGACGTCCAGTCCCGGCTCGTAGATATGGACAACGCCGTTTTTGAGGCTTTCGACAACCTGGGGATTGATGTCCACGCAGGTCACGGCGTTGCCCATCTCGGCAAAGCAGGCCGCAGACACCAGGCCGACGTAGCCGGTTCCGACAATACATATGTTCATTCTGGTATTCTCCTTGGGGTCATAAGCCGGATCAGACACCGGCAAACCGTTTCTCCAACATGATTTTCAATATGGTTCGATCTGTTTCGATCATTCCTTCGGTGCTGAGCACCCCGATATTCTGCATGGTCTTTTCGGGCGAGAGATCAATAATGCCGTCCGTGTCCAGAACATTGATTCCCTGCAGGGAAAACAGGGCCGCCTGAACAGCCGCTCCGGCGGCCGTGGCCAGCTTCAGGGCGCATCCAGCCTTGGCCCCGTCGCAGATGACCCCGGCCAGATCCTCGGCGATATTTTTAATGGCCCCGGCCACGTGAGCGGCATTGCCGCCGAGCAGATAGGCGACTCCCGCCGCAGCCCCGGCCCCAGCGGCCACAGAACAACCGCAGATGGCCGAAAGTCTCCCGGTCTGGGCTTTGACGTAGGCGGTGACCAGATGGCTGAGAGCAATGGCTGCCAGCACGGCGTCTTCGTCGCAGACAATAAATTCACGCACGGCCCAGATGGGCAGGATGGCGGTCAGACCATGATTGCCGGACCCGGCCGAACTCATGGCCGGCAACTTGACCCCGCCCATGCGCGCGTCCGAGGCGGCCGAGGTCAGAATGCGCGCGGCCAGGATCATGTCGCGGCAGATCAGTTTCTGTCTGACCAACCGGTCCAGGGCCTTGCCGATGCCAAGGCCCGGCCCGAACTTCAGGCCATATTCGGCCAGACGCATGTTGGTCCGCACCCCATCCATTAAAAAGTCCCGGTCGTCCTGATCCAGATCGTCAAGCAACCGGAGCAGGTCCGCCAGGGACAAGGTTTTGATCCAGGCCTCAAGCCGGGGCAGATCGGACCCGGCCGCAGGACCGGACGCAGCCGCCGGCCGGGGCAGTTCGCGGCCATCAAGGCAAACGCTGGCCACGTGATCGTGGACATCGCGGACAATGGCCTCGGCCAGATGCGAACCGTCGGAAATGGAAGCGCGGATGTAAAGCCCGCGCTGTTCCTCCAGCAAATGGACTCGCACGGATCGGTCCTGCACCAGCGTCCGGGCCGCTGCGACATGTTCATCGTTCAGCGGTTCCAGGACTTCCAGTCCCAGACGGGAATCGCCGCCCACTGCGCCCAGGGCCGCTGCCAGATCCAGGCCGCACAGTCCGCCCGTGCCGGGAATGATCACGGCCAGCCCGTTCTTGAAAATGTTGGGGTCAACCCAAACGTCGATCTGGTCCGGGCGACCGGGCAGAACGCTTCGCGCCGCCGCAGCGGCCAGGGCCACGGCCACGGGTTCGGTGCAGCCCAGGGCCGGAGCGACCTGCATGCGCAGAATATCCTTGACGCAAAAGCTCATGGTGTGTCCATTGTTGGTTGATCAAAGGAAGAACTCATGACCAACATGGCCGAAGCTGTCAAATGGCCTTGTCCCTGTCTTCCAGGTGGGGTTCGAAAAGTTCGACCAAGCGCAGGAAAAGCTCGGGAATCTTGTCCGGGTCGGCCCCGGCCGATCCGGCGTAGATCTTGGTGATGGCCAGGGCCGTGTCGATACCCGTGGACTTGCCGAAGCCGACATCAAAAAAATCATCAAGACGTTTTCGCAGCTGTTCGGTCACGGTACACCTCCGAGTAATAACTTGTTTTGTTTGGGATTTTTATATCGTATCGTTCCGGGCGCCCCACCGGAAAACGCATTTCAAACCCGCCCCCAACCGGAGCGGATCACCGAACCACGCCTTAACGTCCGACCGGTCGCGTTCTGCCGAAAGCGCGGTTGCGCGTGACCGAGGGGATTCTCAGTCCTGATTTGCCAGATGCGTCCCGTCCCCAAGAATCCTGGAAACCCGCGTCAGCCGGGTGCCCCAGTAGCGATCCAGGTCGGAAATGATGACTCCGGCCCGGGTCGAAGCCTGTAAAAAATGATGTTCCCCGACAGCCACGCCGATGTGGTCGCTTTTTCTGTCGCTGAAAAATAGCAGATCGCCGGGCTGTATCTCTGCCCGCGAAACCCGAATGCCCATGTGGCTTTGTTCGATCGATGTGCGCGGCAGGGCCAGATTGAACCCGTCGCGGAAAACAGCCTGCATCAGTCCGGAACAGTCAACTCCGGCCCTGGTGGTGCCGCCGAACCGGTATGGAACACCCTTCCACCTGGCATATTCCTGCAGCAAGATTTCCCGGACCGTCAACGATTCGGGCTGAACCGGCGGTGGTGAGACTTCGGGAGGCGGCGGCAGTTTGGGGGCGCAGCCCGTCCCAAGGACCATGAGTCCAAACGCCGTTGCCACGCAGCAAACAAACATTGCCAACTGCCGGACCGCACTGATTTCGTGTCCCATGCCTGACTCCTTGCTTGATGCACTGATCCATATCGTCATCTCCGGCCGACGTCACTATGGCCGGAGACATTTTCATCAAGGTCGCCGGGTCCGACCACGATCATCGCGGCACGCGCTGATCACATTCCGGTCATCCATCGACAGGCTTCCCGCGGCCGGACAGGAGTTGCCGTGCACCCTGGGCGCGTCGAGGCATCTGGGGAGCAGGCGAGCCATCGCCGGCCGGATCCTTCCGCCTTTACTTGCCCCTCGGCCTTGATTAGAAAAAACAGCGTGCAGGCGGGACATAGCTGCAGATTTTTCCGTGCTGCCTCCCGTGTGTCCCGATGTACCGGCTGACGCGCCGCCAGCAGTCATTGCCGCCCTCTTGGTGCCTCATCTGCGCCCCATGAACCGCCAACATTGCAGGAGAACCACATGCCTCTTGATGATCAAAACAACCGGCAGCCACGCGGCATGCTGGTCTTGCGGACGCTGGCCATGCCCCGGGACACCAATCCCAGCGGCGATGTTTTCGGCGGTTGGCTGCTGGCCCAGATGGATCTGGCCGGCGGGCTGATGGCCTCGGAAATCGCCAAGGGCCGCACCGTGACCGTCTGCGTGGAAAAAATGGTTTTCGGCAAACCGGTCCGGGTCGGCGACACCATCTGCATCCATGCCGAACTGCAAAAGGTGGGAAATTCTTCTCTGGATATCAGGCTTGAAGTCTGGGCCAGACAATTGGTGGGAGCCTACGAAGCGCATCGGCAGCTGGTGACCGAGGGCGTTTTCCGCTACGTCGCCCTGGACGAAAACGGCAAGCCCCGCCGGGTGCCGGACAACCCCCTCTTTTTCCAGCGGGACTGAAGCCCGGTCGGGATCGGCCCCTGCATCAGGGTTTTGCTCTTTTCCCCTCGTTCAAAACCTGCGCTGTCGGCGAGCTCAACACGCCGTCGTGAATAAAAAAGGCCGCCCAGGGGCGGCCGCATGTTTAGAAGCGAAAAAAGCGCTTATTCGTGCCATTCAAAAACCCTGTCCAGATCGGCGACGAACGGCTTGACCGCGGCCTGGTCCGCCGGGTCCGTATCAAGAAGCTTTTCAAATTCCTGCATGCCCTGCTTCATCTGGTCCAGGATCTGCGCCTTGTATTCAGGCGGGACATCCTTGCTGGCCTCGATCTCGGCCATGTTCTGCCGCAGCTGTCCGACAACATCCTCCCCGTCCGCTCCGAGCTTGACGGCCAGATAGGCATGCGTCACCTGTTGAGCGACTGTGCTCCAGGATTCAAACTCGAAGCCGTGACGCGCCAATATGGCCTCAGCCTGCCGCTGTTCCCGAAGGTTCGCGGTCCAATCGCTGACGATCCGGGCCGTGCTGGACGCATCGCCGTCGTCTTCAATTTCGTCGGTGTACTGATCGAAAAGAGGCTTGAGGTCCTCCATGGTGGCGACAAACCTTTTGACATCTTTTTCCGACAATCCACCAGCCCAGGCCGTGGGACAAAACAGCGAAAGCGCCAATCCCAGCACAACGAAACGCCAAAAATTCATAAATCCTCCCAGGATGTTAGCAGGTAATACAGAATCGATTTTCAACCGGATATTTCTCTTTTATTGCGCTTTGAAATCATTATATTTATGTCACCCCGAATTCAAGAGGGGGCTAAGCATTTCCCCTTGTCCATCAGATCAATTCCGTCATTTCATAACCATAGCTGGAGGCTTCATGAACCCCGAACATCTCTTGTACGCCACGTCCCATGAATGGGTCAGAATCGAGGACGACATCGCCGTGATCGGCATCACCCATTTCGCTCAGGAACAACTGGGCGACCTGACCTTTGTCGAACTGCCCCGCCCCGGCGACCAGGCCACGGCCGGATCGGAAATCGGCAGCGTGGAGTCGGTCAAGGCCGCCAGCGAGGTGTATTCACCCGTCACCGGCGAGGTCATCGAGATCAACGAAGAACTGGAGAGCACGCCCGAACTGATCAACCAGGACGCTTTTGGCGACGGCTGGATGTTCAAGGTCAAGCTGAGCTCGGCCCCGGAAGGCCTGCTTGATGCCGAGGAATACGCCGCGCACTGCGCCGAGGACGCTCACTAGAACCCTCAATCCGGAGGCACCATGCCCTTCATTCCCCACACCCCCGCCGAACAAGGGGACATGCTGGCCGCCATCGGCGCGAGCAGCATCGAATCGCTCTTTGAAGACATCCCGCAGAAATTCCGGGCCGGGGAACTCAATCTGCCCGCCGGCCTGAGCGAAATGGAAGTCCGCCAGAAACTTGATCGCACGGCGAACAAAAATCACACGGACCTGACCTCCTTTCTCGGCGCGGGGTTCTACGACCACTACATCCCCTGCGCCGTGGACGCCCTGTGCTCGCGCGGAGAGTTTTACACCGCCTACACCCCCTATCAGGCCGAAGCGTCCCAGGGTATGTTGCAGGCCATTTTCGAATACCAGACCGCAGTGGCCCGGCTCATGGATCTGGAATACGCCAATGCCTCCCTCTACGACGGCGGCACGGCCCTGTACGAAGCGATCATGATGGCCGTGCGCCAGACCCGGCGGACGCGCATCGTCATCTCCGACACCGTCAACCCCATCTACCGGGTCATGCTCGACAGCTACACCACCAATCTGAAGCTGGAGCTGGTCACGGTGCCCCACCGCAACTGTGCAACGGACATGGACGCCATGCTGGCCGCCCTGAACAAAGACACGGCTGCGGTCATTGTCCAGAATCCCAATTTCTTCGGCACCATCGAAGATTTCAGCGCCCTGTTCTCCAAAGCGGCCGAACTGGGCGTCGTCTCCGTCATCTCGACCTATCCTGTTCTGCAGTCTGTGCTGAAAACCCCCGGTCAGATGGGCGCGGACATTGCCGTGGCCGAAGGCCAGAGTCTGGGACTGCCGTTGTCCTTCGGCGGACCGTACCTGGGCATCATGACCTGCAACAAGAAGCTCATCCGGCAGATGCCCGGCCGCATTGCCGGACGGACAGTGGACAAAAACGGCAAGACCGGCTTTGTGCTGACCCTGCAGGCCCGCGAGCAGCACATCCGCCGCGAAAAGGCCACCTCCAACATCTGCTCCAATCAGGCCCTGTGCGCCCTGCGCGCCGTCATGTACATGAGCCTGCTCGGCCCCCAGGGATTGGTCAAAACCGCCCAGGTCGGCATCGAGCGCGCCCATTACGCCGCCAACCGGCTGGAGCGGTTGCCCGGCGTGCGCGTGGTCAACCAGCCGTTCGGCAACGAGTTCACGGTCAAACTGCCCGTGCGGGCCTATGAGGTCATCGACAAACTCCTTGACCACAAATTCGTGCCCGGATTTCCCCTTGGCCGCTACTATCAAGGCATGGACAATCATCTTCTGGTGGCCTGCACCGAAAAAACCACAAAGCAGTGCATCGGCATCCTGGCCGAACTGATCGGAGGCGCCCTGTGAAAACCATATTCTCCGATTCCGCCAAAGGCCGCCAAGGAGTCTGGCCCAAAGAGCCCAAAGGCAACACCGCCGCCGACATTCCGGCCCACCTGCTGCGCGACACTGCCCCCAAACTACCCGAGCTGTCCGAAATCGACGTCATCCGTCATTTCACCAAGCTCTCGCGCCTGAACTACAGCGTGGACAGCAATTTCTATCCTCTGGGGTCGTGCACCATGAAGTACAACCCCAAATTCACCGAGACCGTGGCCGCCAATCCCGGCTTCACCTCCATCCACCCGCTCATTCCCCAGCTCAAGGGAGCCGGGCACCTGACCCAGGGCGCCCTGGAAGTGCTCTACGAGACCGAACAACTGCTGGCCGAAATCACCGGCATGAGCGCGTTCACCCTGCAACCCATGGCCGGAGCCCACGGCGAACTGACCGGGGTCATGCTCATGGCCGCCTACCACAACGACAAAGGCAACAAGAAGACCAAGATCATTGTCCCGGATTCGGCCCACGGCACCAACCCGGCCTCGGCGGCCATCACCGGTTACGACGTGGTGTCCATCGAATCCAAGAACGGCATGATCGATCCGGACGAGCTGGAAAAGGTCCTGGACGACGAAGTCGCGGGCCTGATGATGACCTGCCCCAACACCCTGGGTCTTTTTGAATGCGGCCTGGAGCGCATTGTCGAACTGGTCCACGGCGTGGACGGCCTGCTCTACTACGACGGGGCCAACCTGAACGCCATCATGGGCAAGATGCGCGTCGGCGATGTGGGCTTTGACGTGGTCCACCTCAATCTGCACAAGACCTTCGCCACTCCTCACGGCGGCGGCGGACCCGGAGCCGGACCGGTCGGCGTCAGTCAGCGCCTGGTGGACTACCTGCCCATTTCACGGGTGGTCAAACTGGAGGACGGCCAGTACTTCCTTGATTACGACTATCCCAAGTCCATCGGGTACATCGCGCCCTTTTACGGCAATTTCGGCGTCATACTCAAAGCCTACGCCTACATTCTGCGCCTGGGCCGGGAAGGCATTGTCCGCGCTTCGGAAAACGCGGTCCTGGCGGCCAACTATCTGCGCAAGCGGTTGGAAAAGCATCTGGAAATCCCGTTTGACCGCATCTGCATGCACGAGTTCGTGGCCTCGGCCGCCAAGCAGGCTCAAAACGGAGTCCGTGCCCTGGATATCGCCAAGGCCCTGCTGGACAAGGGTCACTATGCCCCGACCATCTACTTCCCGCTCATCGTCAAGGAATGCCTGATGTTCGAACCCACGGAAACCGAGAGCAAGGAAACTCTGGACGGATTTGTCGACGACCTGATCGAAATCCTGACCAGGGCCGAAACCGACCCCGAATCGGTTCAGAACGCTCCGGTCACAACACCGGTCCAGCGCCTGGACGAAGTCCGCGCGGCCCGCAGCATGGAACTGGTTGACGACGCCGGGTTGTAACGCCCAAGACCCGGTCTGACCGCCACAAAAAAGGGATTTCAGTGTAGACGCTGAGATCCCTTTTTTATGGTCCGCAAGCGGTCTCTTTTCCGGCCCCATAAGCTCGACAAGACGAATAAATGCTGGTGATTGCACAACGGCAGGGCGTATGGAAAATCAATTCGAGCCAATATTGACAAGCAGAAATAAAAGGCTCAATTGCTATCTCATGAAATTTTGTAATAGACACTCACGCAATATCACAAGATAATACAATACCAACAACAAACACCGGAATCACCATCTACATCAGCACTACTCAATGATCCTGTCATAATATCCATGCACATGATAGCGACAACTTGCGCAAACAGCCTATTACGGCTACTAATTTCTGCATTACTCATATTTTGCACGCATCCTGTCGCCAATGATTGCGTTCAAAACAATACTCACTGTTTTGAAAATAGTTCTAGCGTAGATTTTTTTGCCCCCGTCATCCTGGAATCAACGACCGCAGTCGCCAATCTCAATTCCAGAGAGAACTATAGTCCGTCCAATAAATCTTTTCACTATGCATTTATTTTAGATTCAATTCACCTCAAGCCGTCACAGCCGCTATTTTCTTTTCTTGTCGACGCAGCCAATCGCTTTTTCAGCAAATTTTGGCGCGACGCGATAGACACCCGAGCACCTCCTGTATTCATTTTTTAAATAAGTATTCTGATTTTCACCAATACAGTTCCTGTATTTCGTGATCCTTATTTAATTGAATAACGGAGTTGCTATGCAAGACAATAATCCGCATCTCGATCGTCGCACGACCACGTCTCCTCAACCGGAAATTGACTACACGCCCAGAGAATACAATTCCTCCGAAAGCATCCGAATAATGATAAAATTCTTATCTGTCGCAGGTATTATTTTCTTATTGTTATGGATTTACGAATTGCACTAGTCTAGTTTCATTGTTTATCTTGTGACATCTATCTTGAAAAAAACTTATTTCTTCGAGTAAAGATGTTAATATGCCAACATGCTATTGTAGTGTTTTGCGTACCATATAAGGAGATACTATGTTTGGAATCGGAGTTCAAGAATTGTTTGTGGTTCTTGTGATTGCACTTATCGTGTTTGGCGGAAAAAACCTTCCGCAGATTGGTGCCAATATGGGCAGGGCAATTATCAATTTCAAGAAAGGAGTAACCGGAGCAGCGGTAATGGAGGACAATCCAGTGGTGAATGTCGCAAAAACGGAAGAAATAAAAAATCAATAGCGCGTAATTGTAACGTTCACAATTATTCATCTTGTTCCCGCGCAAAGAAGCCTCTCCAATACCTTCCCCGCGCATTGTCAATTCACCTTTTGACCGGCTTACGCACTCATCTTGCCGGACTTTCTCGATCTCAAACAATCATACAGGGCCTTGCAGCATCCCGGCTGCAAGGCCCCATTGCTGGCGGCACTGGTCAACGTCGCCGGACCGTATCACCCAAAACCTGACACCCTGACGCAACCGCCCAAAAAAGGATTTCCGCGTAGAAACTGAGATCCTTTGCCGCTGATGCACCTATCTTTGCCGCTCTGCAGGACAAAGATCGTCACAGTCACGACGGCACTCAACCACACAAAGAGCTGAAATGGCGCACAGGCCGTCCTCGCCGTCGACGTCATCCGGCAACGTTCGACATTTCAATTCATTGCTTTTGGATGATCTTGATGCTATTTGCGTGCAACTTTTTTAGCCCGGATAACAAGCATGGCAGGTCAAACACAGGACTATACATGAAACCCGACACAAAGCTGACTTCAGCCCAGACATAAAGCTGACTTCAGCGGCTTACGACGGTTATTTTTCGATGGAAAAAGGTTTAAATACAGATGAATACGCCATTGATCGTGTTTGGCTGGTTTGGCGGTGATTATCGGCAAATGAGATGAGTGGCGGATGGGTGAAGGCCGCATAATAACACTGTTAGCCATAATAGGAAATTGAGATCGTGCACCAATATTTAGAGTCAACAGAGTACATAGACTGGAAGACACCAGCAGTGTTGGCCAAGGCAAAATCACTGGCTGATGGTGCTGATTGTGTCGAGATGATTGCTGAGAAGTGCTTTCTATTTGTCCGAGATGAAATCGAGCATAGCTGGGACTACGAGCGTGATCCTGTTACATGCAAAGCCTCTGATGTTCTGGAGCACGGAACAGGTTACTGCTATGCGAAGAGTCATCTACTTGCGGCATTACTGCGTGCGAACGATATTCCCGCCGGGCTGTGCTATCAGCGGTTGACCATTAGCAATGACAAGCCGCCATTTTGCCTGCATGGATTAAATGCCGTGTATTTAAAAGATCATGGTTGGTATCGGATTGATGCCAGAGGAAATAAAGAAGGTGTCTCGGCTGATTTCTGTCCTCCGGTTGAACGGTTGGCATTCCCAATAATCTCAGATGGAGAGGCTGATTTGTCAGAGATATGGGCAAGCCCTATAGGACCTGTTCTTGAGGTGCTTCTAAAAAGCAGTACTTATAAGGAGGTGGCAGATAATCTTCCAGATATTCAGCTGGCGTTGGCTAACAAGGCAATGCACGCGACAAGCGCGTGATTGCAGCGTTATGCATGGTATGAATTCAATATGAAACTATCAAATGCTCATGAGGCCTTACTTTCATTAGCGATCAGCCTTATCGTGATTGGGCTTGTCCTTCGTTTTGGAGATGCCCTTTATATTGGAATATGGTACTACATTGCGGTACCTGTATTTGCATACTTGCTTGGCTCATTTTTTAAGCCTGTTTCGCTTTTTCAAACGGGAAATTCTTTAGGGGTGGCAATATTATTTTTATTTTATTTGAATATTAACTGGCAGGCGACGCGCCCAGAAGGATTATTGGGTCTTGGTCACCTTTTTTCTTTGCCCGGTGCTGCTATTGGAATTTGCCTGTCCGCATTTTTATTAAAGCGCAAGAAAGCTCCTTCATTCATTATTGCTTTTTGTGCAGGGTTATTTGGAGTTGTTTTTGGTTTCTTTTTAAATCAGATAATTGTTTGCAATACAGTAATGTGGTGTGGTCCATTATCGATAAAATAAGCGCATAACAATGCTACTGTAGCCGACGCAAAAAGCCGCACGGCTAAGTAGCTGCGTTAAGAGGCAAAGACTGTGGAAATCGTTCCTCTGGCTGACAAGAAAGAGTTCATTGCGGAGTTGGCGGAGCTTCACCACTCAGAGTGGAAGCATTTAAACCCCTCTCTGACTCTGGAAGGTCGAATCGAAGCAATATCCAAAGCAGCCGGACGAGAGGGTATTCCTTCAATCTTTGTTGCTGTCTCAGGGAGTCAGCTTATTGGTTCAGCTGCTCTAGTACAGAACGACATGGACACTAGACCGGATTTATCCCCTTGGCTGGCTGCCGTTTATGTCAAAGAGTCTTTCCGGCATTACGGAATAGCAACAGAATTGATCGCTCGGTGCGAAGCTGAGGCAGCTCTCTCCAATGCTGATACTTGGTACCTCTACACTGAGTTCGCTTCGAAACTTTATGAGAAGCTTGGGTGGCGCTATCTAGAAAGATGCGAATATAAAGGAGTCACAGTCGATGTTATGTGCAAGCAGATTGCCTCTTAACCAGCACAGGCACAGCGACGGCCTTTTCGTTGCGGCTGCGCCTCCACTACAAGGCCGCGCGTGCTGCGGCGTTGGGCCTAAAAGGAGAACGCATGACAGCACATTGGAAAAGTCTTCGTTTCGCACGCACAAGGACAAAGCTTTCGTTGATCGTCTTTCCTCTGGGCTGAGCTGGTCGTCATGCAAATGCGATGAAAACAATGCGGCCGATCACGGAAACCAAGGGAAATCGAGACTGACCTGCAAGAAAAAGCTTTTCGAGGCTATAGTGTTGTGCTCCAATTTCCACTGTCGATGCTCGTTCAGGATACAATGGACTTGACCTCTGAAGAATCCACTTATGCGACCCATCTTTGGACTAAAACCGATTTTCTGCTCTATCGTAAAGTCGACAAAAATCCAGTGCTGGTCATTGAAGTCGATGGCTATGCATTCCATCGTGAAGGAACGCGTCAATCTGAGCATGATGCGCTAAAGGACTCAGTGTTGAAGAAATGTGGCCTGCCGGTCCTGCGTCTATCAACTATTGGGAGCAACGAAAGGAGCCGGATTAGGAAGCAGCTGGAGGAAGTGACCAAACTAAAGCAAGACTGGAATAATACCTTCCAGGAGGGAAGATGATTCTTAACCCATGTTTATCACTTAGACCCGAATTTCTGGCCAATTTTAGCCATATCATGACTCCATGTCCTTTAAATTCAAGTATTTATAGTTTTCAGGGCCGATGTAGTGCCTTACTGATTTGAGAGAGTTATTGATGCGTCCCGAAATCTATGGCATGGTTCATCCATGTTTATCCGAAAAACCAC
>CAZYZA010000088.1:0-14339 GCA_964651415.1 uncultured Desulfovibrionaceae bacterium | reverse complement strand
GCCTGTCGCCACGCCGGGCCCGGCCGTGGTCAGAGGGAATCCAATACTATTTTAGACTGATGCAGGCCGCGTGTGCGGCCTTTTTTCTTGGTTGATGCTGTCGCCTGTGGCCCGACCGGTCAGAACGGCAGTTTGACAATGCCGTCGGGGTCAATATCCAGGGTGACGGTTTCACCCGGCGGCAGAGGCCGGGCCAGATGACAGACCAGTTCGCTGTCGTCCGCACGCAGTCGGACCCGGTGGAAATCGCCACGGAAGACGTTCTCCAGCACCAGACCTTCAATCGTCAGCTCGTGTCCCTCCCGGCCGGGTTTGATTGCGTCCGGTCGGATCAGAAAAACCTGACCCGGTCCGAGGCGTGAGAGCAGGCGGGTGTAGAGGTGTCCGTCGGTGATCAGGTTGGTCAGACCCAGGAAACGGGCGACCATGGAATTGGCCGGGGCGGCGTGAATCTGCGTCGGACTGTCGCACTGCACGACCCTGCCCCGGTGCAGCACGGCCACCCGGTCGGCCATGGCAAAGGCCTCGCTCTGGTCATGGGTGACCAGGACGGCCGGGATGCCCACGTCGAGAATGATCCGCTTGATCTCAAGTGCCAGATGGTCGCGCAGTCCCCGGTCCAGGGCGGCCAACGGCTCGTCCAGCATGATCAGCCGCGGGCCCGGAGCCAGGCAGCGGGCCAGGGCGACGCGCTGCTTTTCGCCTCCGGACAGATCGGCCACATTGCGCCGTTCAAATCCTTCCAGACCGACCAGCCGCAGCAATTGAGTCACACGATCCTGTCGCCTGCCCGGCGCCATTCCCGCGATTCGCAGGCCGTAGCCGATGTTTCCGGCCACATCCAGGTGCGGAAAGAGGGCGTAGTCCTGAAACATCAGTCCAAAACCGCGGGCATGAGCCGGGACATGGTTCATGGCTCGGCCGTCAAAATGCACCTCTCCCCTGTCGGGTTCTTCCAGCCCGGCGATAATGCGCAGCAAGGTGGTTTTGCCGCAACCGCTCGGGCCGAGCAGGGCCAGAATTTCGTTTTCCTCCACGACGATGTTGACGTCGGCCAGTCCTGTGGTTTCATCGAAGGCTTTGCAGATGTCGGTCAGTTCCAGGCGTGTGGTCAAAATTTCCCCCAAAGACGTTTCTTGCTCTGTTCGAGCAGCAGAAAGCAGACAACACACAGCAGCATGAGCATCGTGCTCATGGCCAGGGCCTGGCCGTAGTTCTGACTGCCGGGCAGGCTCAGGAAGCGGTAGATGGCCAGGGGCAGGGTTGGCGCTTGCGGTCTGGCAATGAACATGGTGGCCCCGAATTCTCCCAGACTGATGACAAAGGAGTAGACCGCGCCGAGCAGGACGGCCCGGGACAGAAGCGGCAGGTCGATGGTCCACCAGATGGTCCAGGGACCTGCTCCCAGGACGGATGCCGCTTCACGGACAGTCCCCGGCACGGCGGCCAGGGTCGGCAGTATGGTGCGCATGACAAAGGGAAAGGCCACCAGGGCGTGGGCAATGGGCACCAGAATCCAGGATGAACGCAGCTGGAAGGGAGGCTGGTCCAAGGCCAGAATGAAACCGAACCCCAGGGTTACGGCCGAAGTTGTCATGGGCAGGGTCAGGATGGGATCAGCCGCTTTGGCCAAGGTGCTGCGGGTCTGAACAAAGACTGCCGCGCACAGGCCAAGGGGCACGGCCATGGCCGTGGCTGCCAGGGCGTACAGGAGCGAGTTGCTCAAGGCGGCCAGGGGCGGGACGTAGGCAAAGGAATTGCGGCTATCAACGAACAGGGCTGCGTAGTTGTCGAGGCTCCAGGTTTGGTTTGCCCGCAGGGATTCGAGGGCCAGGGAAAATAGCGGAACAAGAAGAAATGTCGTGATCACGAGTAGATAGAGCAATATGGCCGGGCGATGAACGGCCTGTCCCAGGGGCAGATGGTGCGTTTGGGGCGTCATGGACCGGCTGAGGCGGCGCTGGAGCAGGGCCTGGCCGCGCATGACCGTCCAGGTGGTCAGCAGCTGGATGACCGACAGGGCGGCGGCCAGGGGCAGGTTGAAGATGTGCGCGGCCTGGCGGTAGATTTCCACTTCCAGGGTGGCGTATTGATAGCCGCCCAGAAGCAGGACCACGCCGAACGAACTGAAGCAGAAAATGAAAATGAGCAAGCCGGCCGCACCAATGGCCGGGATCAACAGGGGCAGAGTGATGGTCAGGAAGGCCTGTCGGGGTGATGCCCCGGCCATACGGGCGGCCTCGGTCAGGGTCGGCGGCAGATGGGCCCAGAACGATCCGATGATGCGCACGGCCAGGCTGACATTATACAACACGTGGGCCGCGAGAATCAGGCCAAGCCCCTGACCGGTCTGAATCTGTGCAGGCAGAATCTGGCTGAAGACTGAGCCGAGCAGGGCGTCCGGGTCTGCCAGGGTGCGAAAGGCGGCGGCCACGACCACGGTGGGGAGGACAAAGGGGATGGTCACCAGGGCTTCAAAGAGCGATTTGCCGGGAAAATGGAAGCGGGCCACGATCCAGGCTCCGGGCAAGGCCAGGATCACTGTCAGCAGGCTGGACAGGAGGGCCTGCCAGAGCGTGAAGAACAGGACGCGCAGGTGATAGGTCGAGGCATAAAGCGGGGCCAGCCGTTCCGGATTGCGCCAGCCCTGGATCAGTCCGAGGGACAGGATTTCCCACAGGGGATAGGCATAGAAGACCGCCAGAAACAGAGCGACGGGCAGAATGAGCCAAGTCTTTGCGCTGCCGGCGGTCATGGTCAGTTCAGCATGATGGCGGTCCAGGTGGAAATCCACGTGTCGCGCTGGGCGTCGATGACGGCGGGCAAGACCTGGGTCGGAACCTCGGCCTGCCGGGCATGTTGACGGAATACTTCCGGCAAGACGGCGCGTGCGTTGGCGGGAAAGACAAACATCTGCAGGGGAATGTCCTCCTGAAAACGGGTGCTGACGACGAAATCCATGAAGGCGCGGGCCAGCTCTTCCCGGGGCGTGCCTTTGAGGATTCCTGCGAATTCGATCTGACGAAAGGCGCTGCCCCGGGTCAATACGGCGGCAGTGGGGGCGGACTGCAGGTTCTGGCCGAAATGGACTTCGGCTGCGGGGCTGGTGGCGTAGCTGACGACAATGGGGCGATTGCCTTTGGACGCCGCCGTAAAATGGCCCCAGTAGGCATCTTTCCAGCCTCCGGTGATCAGGACTCCGTTCTGCTTCAGGCCGCGCCAGAAGTCCCAGGCTCCTTCCGTTCCGAAATGACCGATGGTGGCCAGCAAAAAGGCCAGGCCCGGCGAGGATGTGGCCGGATTCTGGACCACGGTCAGGCCCGCGTACTCTTTCCGCAGCAGGTCTTCGAGACTGGCGGGAGGGGTCATGTTCCGCGATTCGAACCAGTTTATGTCGTAATTGAGGCAAACGTCCCCGAAATCCACCGGCACCAGGGCGGAATCGGGGTCCAGCCGCAGTGAGGCCGGGATGTCTTCCAGGCCTGCCGGTTCGTACGGGATGAAGATGCCGGCTTCCAGGGCGCGGCTGAGGAAGGTGTTGTCCACGCCGTAAAAGATGTCGGCCAGGGGGGAGTTTTTGGCCAGGATGGCCTGGTTGAGGGCTACGCCCGAGTCGCCGGACTGCAGGATGCGCAGCCGGACGCCGTGCTGCGCTTCAAATTCGGCCAGCACATCCTTGCTGGCACTGAAGCTGTCGTGGGTCATGATCGTTAATTCGGGCCTGGAGTCGGCCGACGCCAGGGTGGGCAACAGGCAAATCATGGCCATGCAGATGAGAGCAGTGTTTTTCACGGTGGTTTCTCCAAGCAAAAAGGCCGCCCGGTGGGCGGCCTGCTGTGGTGCTGCAGTTTCCTCCGCCGGCATGACCCGGTTCAGGTTCAACGGTCGGTTTCGGCGGCAGAAACCCTCTCAGCCCGGTGCCCCGGACTCCCGAATGCATGGCCCAGCCATAGGCCGCCCGGCAGGGGTGGTCAAGAGGCGGGCTGGTGCTGATGAATGACCAGGAGCAGCCCGGAGCTGAGTCTGATTTCGGCCGCAGAGTCGGCAAAGACGTTGCTCATGCCCCAGGTGGAGCCAAAAAGCAGGGTGTCGTCGTGCAGAGGATATTCCAGTCCGGCCAGGGTTACTCCGCAGACTTCAGGGGTCAGCGGCAACAGGGACAGCGTGTCCCCGGGGCAGCCCTTGATCCGGACCATGCCATTGATCAGGCGGATGGTTTGCGACCTGTCGCGGATGGTTGCCGGCACATCGTGCTGCAGGCAACGGGTCAGCAGAAAGATGTTGGCCAGGGTGTGATCCAGCCGGCCCCCGGTTGCGGCCAGAATGGTGATTTGGGACGCCTCGTTGGCGAGGGCCAGATTGAGGGCCAATTCCAGGTCTGTCTCATCCTTGCGGGGGGGGTGAAGGTGCAGGCGCACGCCTTGGCCCCTGTATTCCTCCAGGATCTGCGACGGGATGGAATCCATGTCGCCGACGACCACGGTGGGCCGCCGGCCAAGGCGGTACAGGTGTCTGCCGCCGCCGTCCACGCCGACCACCTCGTCGGCCGCGTCCAGCAGCAGCTCCAGGTCCGGCGTGCATTCGCAGTCGCCGTTGGCGACAAGAATCCAGTGCATGTGCGCTCCTCATGATGTTCAAATCTTGCCGTTTGCAGGGGTTCCCGCTACACCCGGCGAGTACCTGCCAGACTATTTCAAATCAAGGAAATCGTATGTCCCGCGTCCTGCCCAAAATACTTGTCGTTGATGACAGCAAGATGTTTTTACAGGTTTTGGTTCAACATCTGGAGCAGGCCCAGATCGGCCAGGTTGTGGCCGGAGCGTCGTTGGAAGAAACGCAACGGCTGCTTGACGCCCACGCATTCGACGTGGCGCTGCTTGATCTGAACCTGCCTGATGCTCCGCAAGGCGAGGTGGTCGACCTTGTCCTGGAACGAGGCATTCCGGTCATTGTGTTTGCCGGCGACTGTACGGAGCAAACGCGCAAGCGGCTGTGGGCCAAGAATATTGTCGACTATGTGGTCAAGGAAGGCGGCGACAGTCTGCGTTACGCCGTTGGCCAGACGCGGCGGGTTCTGCTCAACCGGGACATCAAGGTGCTGGTGGTGGAGGACTCGGACACGGTGCGGACCATGGTTGCCGGCTTGCTGCGCGTGCATCGCTTTCAGGTCTTCGAGGCAGCGGATGGCCGCCAGGGCCTGAATGTGCTGGCCGCCAATCCGGACATACGCCTGATCATCACGGACTACGAGATGCCCGTCATGGACGGGGTGCGTTTTATCCGCACTGTCCGGCAGCAGCATCCCAAGGAGAAACTGGCCATTATCGGCATTTCCAGCCACGAACAGGAATTTCTGTCCACGCGCTTTCTCAAAAGCGGGGCCAACGATTTCCTGGCCAAACCGTTTTCCAGCGAGGAGTTTTATTGCCGCATTTCCCAGAACATGGATCTGCTGGAGTACATTCAGGCCATCCGCGAATATTCGGAAAAGGATTTTTTGACCGGACTGTACAACCGCCGATATCTTTTCGGTCACGGCCCGGCCTATATGGGGGCAGCCCGCAAGCGGGGCGCCACGGTCTATCTGGCCATGCTCGACATGGATCATTTCAAGCGCATCAACGACCGGTTCGGCCATGAGGCCGGCGACACCGTATTGCGGGCCATGGGCGAACAAATGTTGTTGTGGTTCGGTGCGCACGGCATTCCGGTCCGCCTGGGGGGAGAAGAATTCTGTCTGCTTGTCGATGACGGATATTTTGATGTGCCGGCAACGCTGGATGCGTTTCGGCAGGAAATCAGTCAAAATCCGGTGGCGGATGGGGATACCCGCATCGCCGTGACGCTGAGCATCGGTTTGTGCCCTGACAGCGGCGAAGAGTTGGAAAGCATGCTCAAGCGGGCCGATCTGATGTTGTATCAAGCCAAGCAGAACGGGCGCAATCGCGTGGAAGTCTGGACTGCCGGGGGCGAAGAGGATGTTTGAAGCCGAAGTCTATGGAAAGCGTCGGGATCAACTGGCGCGAGCCGTTGGTTCCGGGTTGGTGCTGCTGCCCGGCAACAGCCAGATCGGCATGAATTACAGGGCCAATGTGTATCCGTTCCGCCAGGACGGCTCTTTTTTGTATTTTTGCGGATTGGACGCGCCGGACTTGTGGCTGGTGCTTGACGTCGACAACGACGAGCATCTGTTGTGCGCTCAGGCCGCAACCATGGACGACACCATCTGGAGCGGTTCTGTGCCAGCGCCGGAAGTACTTGCCTCCCGTTCGGGCCTGACCCGATGCTGTTCGCGATCCACCTTGACGGACTTGATCCGCACTGCCCGAAGCGCGGGACGACCGATCCACTACCTGCCACCGTATCAAGCCGACGGAATATTGCGCTTGTCGTCATTGCTGGAAGTGACGCCCGAAATGGTTCAGACTGGCTGGTCCGAGGAACTGGTGCGGGCGGTGGTGGCATTGCGGTCTGTGAAATCAGCGTCAGAGGTTGCTGAAATCCGGCAGGCCATCAGTTTGTCGGAGCAGGTGTACGGTCTGATTTTTGACCAGTGTCGTCCCGGAATGACCGAGATGGAACTCTACGGTCAGGTCCAGGGTCTGGTGGCTGCTGCCGGCAGTCGGGAGTCGTTTCCGACGATTTTGACCCGGCGCGGTCAGATTCTGCACAACCACGATCACCTGGGCCGGTTGCAGGCCGGTGACCTGCTGTTGGTTGATTCCGGAGTGTGCTCACCGTGCGGCTATGCCTCGGACATTACCCGGACCGTGCCGGTCAGCGGCTGTTTTACGCCCATGCAGCAGGAGATTTACGAAATCGTGCTGGCGGGCATGACCGCGGCCATGGAGACGGCCAGGCCCGGCGTGCCTTTTCTTTCCTGTCACCTCACCGCAGCTCTGGTCATGACCCGGGGTCTGACGGACCTGGGACTGATGCGGGGAGATCCGGCCGAGGCCGTGGCTGCCGGGGCCCATGCCCTGTTTTTTCCGCATGGTCTGGGACACATGCTGGGCCTTGATGTCCACGACATGGAAAGTCTGGGAGAAGATTATGTCGGCTATGACGGAAACGTGAGGCGGGCCGCGCAGTTTGGTCTGTCGGGTCTGCGTTTGGGCCGGGCTCTGCAGGCAGGCTTCGTGTTGACTGTTGAACCCGGCCTGTATTTCATTCCGGCTCTTGTGGAGCAGTGGCAGAGCGAGAACCGCCACTGCGAGTTTATCAATTACGCAGTGCTGGAACGCTACAGGGATTTCGGCGGTATCCGCATTGAGGATGATGTTTTGATCACCGAACAGGGGGTGGAAAATCTGAGCCTCTCGGTCCCCAAGACCGTACGGGATCTGGCCGGGCGCATGGAATGGCCGGTGTGAGACGGATCAGTCTGCATGGCGGCCATAGCGGAGAGTTTTGCGACCATGCCCGCGACTCTTTGGCGGACGTTGTTGCCGCCTATCACCGGGCCGGGTTTGACTGTATCGGACTGACCGAACACATGCCGCCGGTAAGCAATTTTTGGTTATATCCCGACGAAAGAGTCCTGGGCCGGGACAGCGGCTGGATGCGGGACAGATTCGGACGATACGTGCGGGAGGCGCGCCGTCTGGCCGGTGAATACGAAGGACGGATGCGCATTCTGGTCGGCATGGAAGCGGAATGGTATCCGGGGTGCGTGGAGTGGATTGATGATCTGCGGCAGGAGCATGGGCTCGACTACATCGTCGGCTCGCTCCATCACGCCATGGGAGTGGGCTTTGACTTTTCGGCCGAGAGGTATGCTCTGGCCGTAGCCGGAAGCGGCAGTCACGTGGCCCTATACTGCGCCTATTTTGACGCACAGCTGGAGATGTTGCGATTTTTGCGGCCCGCAGTGGTCGGGCATTTTGACCTTATCCGCATTTACGATCCGGACTACCGGGGCACCCTGAATCATCCGCTGGTCTGGACGCGCATCGTGCGCAATCTGGAGATGGTGCGTGACATGGGCGCAGTCCTGGATGTCAATGCCCGCGCCCTGCTCAAAGGGCAGCCTGAGCCGTATGTCGCGCGCATCATTCTGGATAAAGCCGCAGCCATGGGTATTATGGCGGCGTATGGAGACGATGCCCACGGCGTGAGTGATGTCGGTTGTTTTTGGGACCTCTGCGCCGACCGGCTGCGGTCGCGCAACATGGCTATATCAGTCTTTGAGCCGTTCGCCGCAATCTGAAAGGCTGTCTCCAAAGACGTCCTGCAGAGTTTTGGCGTCCAGAATCCTTTCGGCCCAGATGTCCACCTCTTCGGGCGTGGCCTGCCGCAGGCGTTCCTGGACGCGGATGTCGCGGATATCCTGGGCAAAACGTTTGCGCAGCTGCCGGAGAAGCAGGTCGTTGCGTCCCTCCGATCTTCCGGCCAGCAGGCCTTCTATTTTTCCCTGTTCGTAGGCCTCGGGAAAGATTTTCTGGGCTACGGATTTCATGACTCACTCCGGTCCAAAGACGTCCTGCAGGGTTTTGGCGTCAAGAATCCTTTCGGCCCAGATGTCCAGCTCTTCGGGCGTGGCCTGCCGCAGACGTTCCTGGACGCGGATGTCGCGGATATCCTGGCCAAAACGCTTGCGCAGCAGCCGGAGAAGCAGGTCGTTGCGTCCCTCCGATCTTCCGGCCAACAGGCCTTCTGTGTAGGCCTCGGGAAATATTTTCTGGGCCACGGATTTCATAATGTGTTCTCCTTGATGGGTTTTCAGCAGTTCAATTTCCAGAGATTGACGGGTGACGCGGTCGTTGACGCCGAAAATATAGCGCATGAACTGTTCAATGTTTTGCAGGGCCGTGTCCGGTCCCAGGGCTGAGAAGAGCAGATTGAAAAGTTCGGCAATTTTTGGTTCCGGCTGCCTGCTGTGCATGGCCTTGAGCAGGAGGAGCAGGGCTTTGCCGCTCAAATCTCCCTTGATCGCCTCGGCCGGCAGGTGGGACAGGTCAAAAACCGTCAGTTCAAAGGCCGGTATGCAGGCCTCAAATGGGCTGGGGTACGGGAAGAATTCCCGCAGCTGCCGACCGTTCCAACGGCGCAGGCCGTGATAAATGACCACGGGGATGACTACAGGCAGCATTTCAGTTCGTCGAGGCTTGGCTACTTCCCAGAGCATGAGCATGTAACGCAGAACCTGCAGGGCGCATGCGTGGTCCGGGGCGCTTTTGTGTTCAAAAAGGAGGTAGATGGAACCGGGTGCGCCGCCGGCAAGGGTGCAGGAAAAAATAAGATCGGCGAAGCAGGCCTGCAGATCCTTGCTGACAAAGCTGTCCCTGACCGGGGTGATGGTCGAGAAGTCAATGGCCTTGGCCATGTCCGGAGGGAGATTGTGGCGCAGAAATTCGGCGGCGGCCTGGGGGTTGCCGTAAAATTGTTTGAAGATCAGATCGTGGGGGTTGGGGATGGTGTTGGCCATGCGTAGACCTTACCTGTAGAGGGCCGCTGGGGGCAAGCCCGTCATTCTGCTTAAATCCGGCGTAGTTCGTGAAGGTCGACGGGAGACGTGTGCTTCCAGGCCGACCATAGGCGGCGACTGGAAAAGGCCAGTCCGCTGCCGACCGTGACGTAAATGGCGGTTTTGGTCAGCGCGGCCAGGCTGGAGGTGCCGACCAGATGTCCAAAGGCCATCATGACCAGGATGAGGCTCCAGTTGCGGATGGAGAAAAGCCCTCCCAAACAGGATGGCGTGGGCCTGTTGCGGATATGGGCAATGATTTTTTCCGCCATGCGATCAAAGATATACCGGCTTTTGACCGCGCCCAAGCCAAATCCGATGCCCACCATCATCAGCAGCGGCAAGATTTCAAACTCGCGGGAAAGATAAACCCCTTTGACCGCCAGCAGAAATCCGACTGCGGACCAGACCACGGCTGCTGTCAGCAGTCGGGTGCGGGGGAGGACACGGGGGGTGATGCGGTCAATAAAGGATGGCGGCATGAGGGCTCCTTGAGTGACCGTGTGGATAGATGAGGGGATGGTGAAAAGTCAAACGCGGGGCCGGTTGGCCCCGCGTTTGAAAAATTAAGGCGCTGGAGTAGTTCCAGAAAGGTCAGTTCTAGATTCCCAGAAAAGCGCACGCGATCGAGCAGGGAAAGGCTCTTCAATTTTTTGTTTAATCTGGGCGGCATAACCTGTTTGCGTGATCGCATTTGTTCCTCCCTCGCTAACATGAATAGAAGGAGAAGATGCTAAGCCACGTCCTATCGAAACAGACGTTCTGATCACGTCACCATAGGTGCCAAGAATTGGTTTGTAGTAAGCAGTCCCTGTTCTGTAATACAGCGCCCAGAGGTTACTCGTTCCTTCGAAATCACAGATATTGTTTGACGGCAGGTAGGACGTGAACAGAACCGCGCCACCAAGTATGGCAGCCTGACCAAGAACGCGTTCAGATGTTGAGTTGAAGTCCAGCCTCCATCCAGGGGCCGCGTCGACAGCAGCCATGAGGTTTTGCCAGCTCCCGTCGGCGAATGTGCCGGTCATGAGCGTGCCCCCCTTGAATACCCGGACGCAATCCTGCGTGTTGACCCCGCCGCAGTTGCTATTGTTCAAAACTACATCCGTACTGTTGAATAGACTTCCATTGACTGTTTCCCAGCTTATTGTTCCGTTGGTATGAAGGGGCTCTCGCACTCCGTAAAACGACATGCGTGACGCCTGTGGGATATCTTCGCGACTGTAGAAGCGTCCGGCCCCAAAGTAGACCCAGACTCGATTGGGGTCAGCATCGTCGAAAGCAACGGATGGGGCAGCGGTAATCGGTCTTCCCGCATCATAGAGCGTTGTGTTGCCGGACCATGTCAATGGGTCCTGACTGTTGGTGGTCAGCAGGCGGCGAAGTGTGCCCTGGCCGTTGGTTTGCCCTCCGGACACTGTCCCGTAGTAAACTGCATCGGTTTTGAACTCGCCGGCGATTCTGCCGAGATCCAAGTCTACCGCGATGGGGTCAGAAACAAACGAGTTGGGCTCGACGGTTGCAAAAGCAGTGGCATTACCAACTCCGGTAGTAATAGCGCCGGAACTGTGAATGGTTTTCAATGTTTTTTCTGTGACAAGGGCCTTGAGATCAACAACGTAGAGTTGTCCATTCTGGTTGCTTGTTTCAATGCCGAGCTTGAAGCGAGCAGCCAAGCCTGCGTCATCTGCTGGGCCTGAACCGAAGACCAGGTACCAATTGTTGTCAGCTGTGCTGTTGCTGTTGGGTGTCGCCATGGGCATCACCGTTGGATAGCACGTGGTGAATCCCTGTTTGGGCATAGTGATTTCACCAAGCAATGTGGGGGCTTGCTCGGGATCTGTTATGTCCATGATGACATAGGCGGATGTCGCGTTCATGTCAGCAACGCCGTTTTTGGTTACATCAACACCAATTTGAGCTCCACCCAAGCGCATTCCAGCGACAAGAATTGTTCCCCAGCCATTAGGATGCGTGCTGTTTGCATCGCCATGTGGAAACACGCGGGCGTCAAAGATGCGCGGTTTCAAATCCATGTATGCTACATGCAGATTTTCACCGTACTCCGGGTTCATGAGCCATTTGAGATGTGGTAGCAGATTGAAGGGCACATAAGCCCAGAGCTCTGCTCCCAGAGGATGAGGTGTTTCGCCGTTGGTCCAGGTCAACTGGAAAGCGCCTCGTGACGTGGGGCTTAAGGACGTGCTGTTGTAAAATCCGCCATTAAAGGCGTGGAGCATCCCGTCGTTGCCACCAGTATAGATTACCTGTCTGCGGTTCTGATATTTTTTAACAAAGTCTTCGTACGACTTGTCCTTATAGAGAAGGTGATAGTTTTCTGCAGGCTTGCTGACGACAGTGGGTGAGGAGTAGATGATGTCGCCAAGTCGCCAGGTGTTTGCTCCGTGCTTTCTGCTACGGGTGTTGTCTTGTATGCCGCCGATCGTGGCGTTTCCAACATCGACGCCGCGGATGAACTGGACCTGTCGTGATGCCAAGTTGAACATGTCTGATCCGCTGAGCCCGGATGGCACAGGGCTCACCGCTCCGGTGTTATTGCCGTACAGGGTCAGGTAGCTGCAAAAATTAACCGGATGATTGCAGTCTGCTGTGACATCTGTAAATGGAATTACTTTTGAGGCATGGGCAACCATGTTTCGGTTGTCATCAACAAAGGTAAATATGTGCCTTTTATGTTCAAGACTGGTGTAACTCCTGTCAAGGAGTGCATTTGTGTCAGACATGGTGTTGAGCCATGGAGTTGTTGACCAAAGGAAGTTGATTTCGTTGATGGAGTTAAGTGAAGTTGCGTTTCTTTCTGATGCGTCGATGATCATGTCGCCGTTGGCGTCGACGCTGACAAAGACTTGTGTCTCGTCAAATTGAATGACCCTGTCTTCAATTAGGTCAAGCCTGCCGTTGCCGTTGGTGTCCTCGCGCATGTTGCCACGCGCATCCAGCAGGAAAGCGTGCACCTGTCCGGACCATGCTGGTGCAATCTGGCTTGCAGAGGAAGGTGGGAAGAAAAGAGCTTGGTAGGCTGCACCTTCACCGCTACGCGTTTGCGAGGTAACAGCTGCTGCCGTGCCTGAAGCAATGTTTGCCGTGGCAAGCTGAAATGCCTGGAATATGGCGGCTTCCAACTCCTGGCCGGACTCCGCCTCGAAATAGTTGTCGGGTATTCCATCGCCATCAGAGTCGTATTCGCTGGCCAGGTCCGGCATATTGTTGCCGTTGCTGAATGGGCCTGACTGTTTGAATTTGCCGTAGCGGGCTGCGTCGCGCAGGAGATTGCTGCCTGAGCCGAAGGCAAAGACTGCGTAAAAGTCAACTGTCTGGTTTCCGGCCAAGTCTGGACGCATGTCAGTGGTTTGGCCCCAATGAGCTACATCGATGAGATATGGCGAACCATTGCTGACTAGGTCATAATTTGCTGTTGGTTTGGGATTAATGCGGTTTTTAATAGTTGCACCGCCAAATGTGTCAGGTATGCCCTGGTCTTCAGTGCTCTCACCATCTGTGATGAGGATGACGTTTTGCTTGGTGCACTGAACGTTAACGCCCAAGGCAGGAAAATAAAACGGATCACGCGTGGCTGACACCTCGTAGCTTGTATTTCCTGAATGATACCGAGGGCCTGTTGTTGAGTCGTATTCTGCGTGCTGTCTGATGTATCCATAAACAGTGAATAGCGTCTCTGCAAGAGGTGTCCATGTGGTTGGGTTTATTGTGTTGACGGTGTTGATTAGTCCATTGAGTTCATTAACGTCCTCGCTCATGTGTCTTTGAACTCTTCCACCTGTGTTCGAGTCGTAGACAAATAATGACATCCTTGCTTTGTCTTTGAATGCTTGGAGCACGCCTTCTTTTCGAGGTTCTTGTACTCTGAGTTCGTAGTAATGATTGACATTCTTACGGGTTATGCGCATCCGATTTTCGCTGTTGGGGTGTCTGATCGTGATTTCGTTGGCATATGGAGTCATATGTCTTGTATTGCCGTTTAAGTCGGTGACCTGCGTTGAGTCATTGTACGTAAACGAAGCAACACGATTTCCTGTGTCTTGTGTGATAACTTCATAGAGATTTGTTGCGTTGTTGAAATTTCCGCCACCCATGACTTTTCTGGCGACATCAACCCTGTGCATGGTTGCCCAATTCAGGAAATTGCCGTTCCACACGCCAGCAGCGGTGCTGTCTGGAACGAAGCGGTGTGGGGTGACGCTGTCGTTGTAGCGATAGTACGACCGAGGATTGAAGTAGCCATAGTACTCACGGGTGGAATTGAAGGCTCCGGAGTAGGCGCGCCCGAGCATACTGCCGGAGTTGTCAAAAATGATGATGATAGAAGGTTTTTCATCACGAGCAAGGAAAGGAGGAATCCAGTTGAAATCTGCTGCAGTGTACGCGCAGACCACCTGTGGCAGAGAGAGGAGGATAATGAGTGGCCAAATATATTTATTCACAGATGATTTGAACTTCTTCAACATAAAATCCTCCTTCCTGTTCCGAAGAATTTGAGCATCGAACTACGGCTTTGACGCTGTTTAAGTATGCTTCCAGGTGGCCGGGGCGCTGGCTGCAATCAAAAATTTTGGCAGTAGGTGGAATCGGTTTGGTTAAGCCGTCATCAATTCGTGTCGCACTCCATGTGCGGTCATGGCTAAGCACCCATGTCCCAGCACAGATATCAAGGCCGTTTTCGGGTTCTTCTTCAGCGAGGAGCGTGGCCGAGGAAAGAAGTAAAAACGTAAGTGCTAAGCATATATAGCGCATGATGCCTCCGCAGAACTGTGGTCGAGAGTTAAAAGTCAGTAATTGATATGTCGCCACGCCAGATCCACTTCCGCAACACTGTTTCTCTGCCCTTCGCGGT
>CAZYZA010000087.1:0-14949 GCA_964651415.1 uncultured Desulfovibrionaceae bacterium | reverse complement strand
AAACGACGAGAGAAAGAGCTTGAGAAATATGGCTAAATATCGTTGTAGGGTTAAATGCTTGTTTTTTCATGCCTGGACGCATGCCGAACACGCCTGGCGGCGTTCCAGCAGGCGATCGTACAAGAGGTCAATCCGCTCCAGCAGCTCATCGACTGCGCACGGCTTGAGAAGATAGTCATTCGCCCCGGCCCGCATGGCCTCCAGGGCGATATCCGTATGCGCATGACCGGATAGGATAATCACCCCGAAATCCTCGCCTTTTACGGCCCTCATCTTGCTGAGCACCTCCACACCGCTCAACCCCGGCATGCGGATATCCAGGACGACAATGTCCACGTCGTTGTTCATGAACCAGTCCAACCCCGCCTGGCCGGAAGGAGCGGTTACAGCACAAAGGTTCCTGCGTCGCATGTGCTTGAGCAGTGAATTCAGAAAAGCTTCCTCGTCATCCACAAAAAGAATTCTGCAGTTGGTCAGCATATAAAATCGTCCCTCCATCACTCCCGTACCGGGCACGCGATATCACCCGGTCGGACGGGCGAACCGGTATCAAGGCGCATCGTGACTTCTTTGTCAGAACAGCTGACGACAGATCCATGCCCAAGGTCGCCACGCACGGGATGGGTGAACCGATACGAGGTGCCGATGGAGATATGTCTCGCCTCGGGCAATTCCACGCCAGCCTCCATCTCGCCGGCCACGCGTCGAACACGAAATATTTCACCGCATCCATGTTCGGCCAGGACCGTGCGCCATTTTCTCCCCAACATGTAGTTGGCGCCAGCGCTCAAAACCCCAATCGCAAAAAATGCTGCGGAAAAAATGTAGGCATCCATCCCCGTCCAACGCATGACGTAAGAAGGGGAATGTATCCTTCTGTCCTGCATATCGGCAAAAATCCTGACGGTGAAGATCAGCGCCGGGTTCTGCTTTTCCCCAAACTTGTCACGGACCTTCAGCAGATGGATGCCGGGCCGAGAATGCGCGTTTGCAACGATCCTGCCCCGCCACATTCCTCCGCCAAACCAGTATCCCGTGAACACATTCTCAGGCATCAGACCGAGGGATCCATCGGCAGGCAGTCCTTCGATGACAAAATCCCTGACCTGATCGGTCTTGGGAGGCATGGGGCCGCTGACGACATATTCCTCTCCGGGCACCAGACGGACATCGGAACTGCCGAAAATACCCGTGCGCAATCCATCGAACAGAGTGGCGAGCGAAACGCTCAGGCAAATCATGGCAACCACCCCGCTCAGCCGCTGCAAACGCCAGTAGCGCTCGCCCCTGGTCATGCCGTCTCACCGCACCCGGCATGTATGTTCCGACGAATCCAACGCTTGCCGACAAACCCCAGCACAAGGATTGGCGCAAGCAACCCGCCGAAGACCTTGAGAAAAACCAGCGTGAATTCTTCGGGCTCCTGGGCGGCCAGGTACATGGCGGCGGTCAGGGCGACGAGCACAAGCAAATTGATTGATACGACCAGAATCCTGTCGAGGAGAAAATAATGATATTCGTTCATGAGCAACTCCGGACGCGAGGCCAGGGCGGTCAGGAGGGTATTGACCGCCCTGGTTGTCCCCGCGACTTACTTTTTGAAGATATCGGTCTTGGTGATATTCATGAAACGCAGGGCCTGCCCCTTGTCCTTCCAGTAGATGCGGACTTCGTCGCCAGCGTCCCAAGTATACTCCGGATAGTCAAAGTACGCGTCGGGCACGCTGAAGGTGGACAGCATCTTTTGACGACCGGAATAGACGGTGATGGTCTTTTTGTCCTTGTCGACCACGGGGAACTTCTTGGCAGCGTTTTTGTCCTTGTCGAAAACCAAGGGATGATCCTTGGGGATATCTTTCTGCACATCGACGATTTCAATGGGCAGATCTTCAATGGTCTGGGTATTGGTGTTGAAGATCTTGATGTACTTTTTCTCAACATCAAGTTTCAGTCTGAGCCCGGCTTTGGGATCAGCACCGCGCTCCGCCGGATCGATCGGCATGGCGTAGGTATGGGGGGGCAGAATCGCGTAGTCGGGATTCTGTGAGTCCATATTTTTGTCTTCGATCACGGTTACGGTCTGCTGGTCCTTGTCGAAGGCGATGACCCGGCCCTGATCGACCTTGCCGTATTCCTCGCATCCGAGCAGTCCAACGCCCAAGACAGCCGTGAAGAGCAGAAGGAGCGTGCATTTGATATTCATGAGTGTTCTCCTTGTAATTGAACGCGAGCTAGAGGCGCTTCTTCATTGCGATTTCGCGCTTGGCGCCCTGGACCATGCGGACAAAGATATAGATCGACATGCTGGCCACGAGGCCAAGGACCAGCGTGGTCGAGGCGTTGTCGAGCAGAGTTCCGTATCCGGGCAGCCAGGGCTTGACGAGCTTCAGGAAGATGGAGATGGCGCAGCCGACAACGGCCAGCCCGAAGGCGATGCGGATGCCGTACCCCTTGATGTACTTTGTGGCCACTGCGCCGACCTGAGCACCCATGGCCGCGCCGACGAGCATGATCATGGCGGCGACGAGTTCCGTGCGGCCCTTCCAGGTATAGGTCGCGGCGCCGTACAGACCGGAGATGGCTACTTCAAAGAGATCTGTGCCTACGGCGACGTGGGTCGGGCAGCCGATGAGGTAGATCAAGGCGGGCATGCGGATCAGTCCGCCGCCGATGCCGAGAATTCCGGCCAGCCAGCCAGTCAGGAAGCTGACGATGATCGGCAACCAGGCAGAGCAGTAGATGCCGGCTTCCTTGAGGTGAACCATGGGCGGAATGTGGAGCTTGTGCAGCTTGGAGGCGAAGTCGATGCCCTGAACACTTTCGTCCAGCACCTCGCCCTTGGCCGCCGCCGCCCTTTCCAACTTCTTACGCTTGAGTACATCGGCAAATACCATCCAGGCGATACCGCCGAGCAAGGCCATGTAGATCCAGCGCACGACTTTCTCGACACTTCCGATGCGCTCCAGCCACATGACCATCTGCGCGCCGACCTCAAAGCCGACAACTGTGCCGACGAGCATGATGATGCCGAGTTTGTAGTCGACGTTGCCGAATTTCCCATGGCGCATGGTTGAGATAAGGGACTTGCCGGCCATGTGGGCGATGTCGGTGCCGATGGCGAACGCCATGGGAAAACCCAGGATGTTCAGACCCGGGGTAACCATCCAGGCCCCGCCCATACCAAAAAAACCACCGATGATTCCGACTCCGATTCCAAGGATGATCAGGCCGGGCCAGAAAATTTTAACGCCTGCAATGGGCATGAGTACGTATAGCCATTCCATAGTCGTGTCTCCTTAGTGAACGTGCGGTTTAGTGCCCGGGCAATTCTTTGGACTTCAGATCAATACCGATGCGCGACATGATGATGTCGGCCAGCACGCCGAAAATCACGCCGGTCACGGGGATGATGATGACTGTAAGGATCATGAACTGAAAATGGCTTTCATTATACAAATTGGCCCACCAGGCCATGATGCCGGTCAGCTTGCGAGTGTCGGCCACAATCACGATGGGCGCACCACCGCCGCCAGCCGCCAACGCAAAACCGGGAAACAACACGATCATCGCCATCAGAGACCACCATAGCCTTGTCAACTTTGCTTTCATCCTAACCTCCTCTGTGATTGCTTTTCAAATCAGACCGCCTCGCTGTCGGCCTTGTTGTTTCCGGGACCAGATTTCGAAGCGAATCGACATCTGAGCGCCCCAGAAATCCCGCAGCGTCGCCTTCCCTTGGGCAAGAGACGTACCAGACAATCACGCAACAAAAATTAGATTTTATTTCAGATGGATAAAACTTCATATTGCGCGAAATGATCGGCCATGATATTTTTTGCACAAAGAGCACCCTTTCTGAGGAGACGCCATGCGCTATTCCCACCCACCCATCCTGAACCCGATCATAAACCTGGAACGGCCCGTCAAAGAATGGAGTCTGTCACGCTTGCTTCTGCTGGTCGGCGCTCCACTGGTGGCCCTGGTCATGCTTATCGTGACCGTTTCCACGTATCGCATCGCCTCCCACTATCTTGGCCGTGCGTACGCCCGGAACGCCCACACCAGGGCCTTGGCCCAAGCGCATGAAATCGAACAGCTCCTGAACGAGGCCCGGTTTGAAATTCTCAACCTTGGACAAGCCGGGCTCACGGCTGAATCCATCCAGAGCTACATGATGGGCAAACCGGTGACCAAAAGAAACCGATACGCGGAAATAGCCTTTCACGCGGTCAACCCGGAAATGAACTTCCTGTTGATCAACACCGGAGAGCAAATATGGAGGGTTCCGCAGGATCAGGCGGCGGAAATCAAATTCGGAACATTCACCCGCAAAGAAAAAGTCGAAGGGAAATTGGAAGATTTCGTTCAGATCGATCCGCCGATCCAGGTCTATTACACATCGATCCCCTATTTGGGTTCGGTCGAAAACATGGAGTTCTCCGTCATTCGCCTCAGCACCCCGGTCGTCGACGTCGACAAGACATTTTTAGGCTACCTGACTCTGTCCCTGGATATTGCGGAAATTCAAAAAATCATAACCCTGTATACGTCGCGTGAGTCTCCACTGTATATTTTCCCTCAGGAAAAAGAACGGACACGAGGTTTTTACTTTGATACGGCCGGATGGCTGATTTGCGAAAGCGGGCCAACCAATTCAGGCCGACCCCATGTCTCCATTGACAACATCCGCACGGGACTGCAGGGCGACGTCGGCCGTCCAGGATTTGCCAGTGCGTTTCGACCCAACCCCCAATATGAGAAATACTGGGCCGTAATTTCAGCAATTCAGGCCGGCAAAGACGGTGAAATTGAATTTTCATATTTTCAAAATCAGCCGGAGAGCACCAACAAAGATTCCTTCCTGTACTACGTTCCCATCCGATTCGAGGAAGAAGCCGGTCGCGCACCGACCATAGCAGGCGGCATAGGCTGCATTGACGGCAGTTTCATGTACAAATCAGCTCGCTATGAGATCGCCATGGGCTTGGCCGTATCCTGGCTCGTGGCCATCATCCTGACCCTTGGCGCCTTCGTTTATCTGAACAGACGAATCAGCAAACCGTTGAAAATGCTAAATGGCGCCATGGAGGATATGACGCATCGCGAAGAGCCCGGCAGCATCGACATCTCCCCTCTGCCCAAGGAGCTGAGCCATCTTCAACGTACCGTGAACGTTCTCCTCGTGCAGTTGCAGGCTGCCCGCAATGAAACACGCATACGTCAAGTTCGTGTGCGGGAAGAAATGCATCGCCAACCCGTCTGTCTGGATGAAATCGTCGCCATGGGCCGCGTGGCGCAACATCATGGCGATGACGCATTGATGTCCATTGTCGGTGACAGCGCGGCGGTACACAACCTGCGCACCATGATCAGAAAGGCGGCCGTGGTGATGGCGGATGTCCTGATCATCGGTGAAACCGGAACAGGCAAGGAACTGACCGCAGCAGCCATCCATCGGGCCAGCCCGCGTGCAGCAGGCCCGTTCATATCTATCAATTGCGGTGAACTGGACGAAAACCTGCTGCTCGACGCCCTTTTCGGTCATGTCAAAGGCGCTTTTTCCGAGGCCAAGGCCGATCGCAAAGGTGCTTTCTTAACCGCATCGGGAGGAACACTTCATCTGGATGAAATCGGAAATGCTTCAGCGAAAGTGCAGCAAGCCCTGCTGCGCGCCCTTTCCGTCCGCGTCATCCGCCCCTTGGGAAGCGATCAGGACATTCCTTTTGACGTGCGCGTTGTGGCCGCGACCAACGTTGACTTGCTCGAATGCGCAAAAGTCGGATCATTTCGAGAAGATCTATACTACCGACTGGCTGTCATCACCATCACCACCCCGCCGCTGCGCCAACGCAAGGAGGATATTCCGGCCCTGGTCCGGTACTTCCTCAAAGAAGCGGCGAGTTCCCTTGGGCGAAGCTCCATGGATCTGAGCCGGGGCGCCCTGGATAAAATGCTCTTGTACGACTGGCCCGGAAATATCCGCGAAGTGAAAAACTGCATCACCCGCGCCCTGACCTTTGCCGAAGGCGACGTGCTCCTGGCGGAGCACATTGTTCTTGGAGGAGAAACGGAAACGCTCAACGACGCCGAAACCCCGGCCACAGGCCAGCATGTCACCTTTCCTCCCCAGGGGCAGGCAAAGCAAAAGGACATCGGCTCCAGTGAGCAGGACACTCCATCTCTCCAGCGCCCGGAGCGCACAGATTCAGCGCCAAGCCGACTCAACCCCCGGCAAAAGAAAGCATGGCCACAGATTCTTGCGGCCGGTGGCACAAACCGTGCTCAGTACCAGGACGCTGTCGGCGCGAATATTTCCGTCAGAACCGCGCAATACGACCTGCAGGACCTCGTCAACAAAGGACTGCTGGTCAAATCCGGAAAAGGGCCATCATCCAAGTACCTTGTTGTATGACGAACGCCGAGCCGCCTCGGGAGGCTACTGATGGGCATTATCGACAGACTGAGTTCCGTGCTGCGCCCAAAACGTTCTGCAGCGAACCCTGACGCCGCATTACGTTCCTTTCGGCTGCAATACCTGAGCTTCAAGGATTTGCTCCACTCCAACGCCGAGCTCGGCTCCATCATGGCCGATATCTCCGAAAAAATTCAGGGTACGGCGCTTTTCGGCATGAGCGAAATCCGAGCCATGGCAACTCGCGCTGTTTTCCATACCATGCGCATGGTCACGGCGCTTAATGAAATTTCCGCGAACAACTATCCGCAATTCCCCCAGATCGTGGACGACATCCATGCCCGTATTGCCGCCATTCTTGACAGCAGGAGTACGCCCCACAACGCTGTGCTGACTATTCCCTTATCCCTCGTCGACAAAAGTCATATCGACATGGTCGGCGGAAAATGCGCAAATCTCGGAGAATTGCGCAACAAGGCCGGCATCATCACGCCAAACGGCTTCGCGATAACCACATTTACCTGCACTTCCTTCTTGAATATCAGTGAAGTGCGCGACGAGATACTCAAATGCCTTCGGGATGCCCGCCCAGAAGAACCGGCAACCGTCACGGCTGTCGCGCTAAAAATTTCTGAGATAATTCACGCGGTCCACGTCCCTCCTGCAATCATGGACGCCCTCCGCGATGCGTGGGACGACTCCTTTCCTTCACCATCATCCGTCAGAGCTGCCTTGCGTTCCAGCGCCGTCGGCGAAGACGGCATCCTATCTTTTGCCGGCCAATATCGCACAGTACTTGGCGTGACGAGGTCAAACCTGGAGCGGTCTTTCCGCGAAGTGCTGGCCAGCCTGTTTTCGCCACGCGCCATCACCTACCGCCTGCACCATGGGATTCCCTTTGAACAATGCCTCATGGGCATGGCCTGCATCGAGATGGTTGACGCCAAATCAAGCGGCATCATTTTTTCCCGCCATCCAGTCAAACCGTTTTCCGACGAAATCGTACTCAACTCCATCTGGGGGTTGGGGGCTTACGCGGTTGACGGCATTATTGAACCCGACACGTGGTGCATCTCACCCGGCCCGCCGCCGCGCGTGGTTCAGCAGACCGTGGCGGACAAGGCAGTACGTCTTGTGGCTGACGACTGCGGCAAACATGAGGAAGCCGTTCCGGACGAACTGCGCCGCTCTCCGTCCCTGACAGAAGAGCAGGCGTTGATGCTGGCCGACATCGCACTTCATTTGGAACGGCACTACCGCCACCCCCAGGACATCGAGTGGGCTGTCAATCAGGACGGTGAAATCGTCATTCTGCAAAGCCGCCCCATGCGCCTTCCAACCGCTGCAAATGCGTCTCTTGCTTCGCCCGTGATTCCCGCTGACATCGAACCTCTTCTCACCAATGCGGACATCGCGTGCGCCGGCGTGGCAGCAGGCAAGGTTTTTCACGCTGCGCAACTTACGGATCTGGCCGATTTTCCGGACGGCGGCGTACTGGTCGCCCCGCATTCGCTGCCCAACTACGCCATGATCATGGGCAGAGCCCGCGCCATCGTTACGGAGGCAGGCAGCATCACGGGGCACATGGCTTCCCTGGCCCGGGAATTCGGCATCCCGACGCTGCTCAATGCCAAACTGGCCACGCTCCTTTTGGCACATGGCCGGACAGTCACCGTGGACGCCCTGACCGGTCGCGTCTACGCGGGTGAAATTGAGGAGGTGCTGGCCAGCTACTCCCCGCGACGTTTCACCATCGCCGAGTCGCCCGTGCATGCAGCCTTGCGTCAGGTCGCGGATCAGATCATCCCCTTGCATCTGCTTGACCCCAAATCTCCGCTCTTCCGCCCGGAATCCTGTACAACCTTGCATGACGTCATGCGCTTTGTGCATGAACGCTGCTACACGGAAATGTTTCGCATCAGCGACCGTGCATCCGACGCCGGAGCCGTATCACGTCAGCTCAAGGCCAAACTGCCCATCGACCTGCACGTGATCGACCTCGGAGGCGGGCTGGATCACGTTGACGGACCGTACATCTTTCCGGACCAAATCCGATCCTTCCCGCTCAACGCCCTGCTGGCCGGGATGCTTCGCCCCGATGTTCATGTCCGTGGTCCACGCCCTGTGGACATGGGCGGTTTTTTCTCCGTCATGAGCCAGCACCTGCTGGAACCTCCCAATGTCCAGGCGGAACGATTCGGAGAACGCAGTTATTGCATCGTCTCCGACAAATACCTCAATTTCAGCTCACGGGTCGGCTATCATTACAGCGTTGTCGACGCCTACTGTGATCAGAACATGACCAAGAACTACATCACCTTCCAGTTCAAGGGCGGCGCAGCCGATGAAATCCGGCGCGGCCGACGCGTCCGCTGCATTGCCCTCATCCTCGAACGCCTCGGCTTCACGACCGAAGTGCGCGGCGACATGACCCAGGCCAGATTCCAGAAATACCCCATGGATGAAACAGCGACACGCCTCGACCAGCTCGGTCGCCTGCTCGTGGTCACCCGCCAGATGGACATGCTGATGACCAGCGACGCAGCCGTCACCCTCATGGCCGAAAACTTCATGGCCGGGCGCTACCACTAGCCTGCCTGCTGAAGAATCATTCGAAATACGAAGACTCAACCGTCAAGACCTCGGTCCTTTTGCTGGACAGTCCTCTGACACTCCCCGCCAAAGGCGCGGTTCAGATCTTGAAGCGTGAATTTTTCTGGATGATTCGAACATATGCAAAATCGTCCGGATCAAGGGGCTAATCAGGACAATGTAGTTGCAGACTCGAAGTGTATGACAACTGAAGTCCTTGCCTTCTCCGAATTTTTTTTTGTAAGGCCACTTGCAGCACAAGCTCCGTTTCAGAGGAAAGGACCATAGACAAAAATGCAAGATTCAAGATCTGATTCTAAGAACTTTCTGACAGCCGCAAATATCCAATATTAGACGCAGCAGTACGACACATGGAAATACGTGCAGTAAAAGATTCAGACTTTCAGGATATTATAAATCTGGTCCCGACACAAGAAGAGTTGTTTTATGTCTACCCAAATGGGCAACACCCTTTCACAATCGAACAGGTTCGGGCGCTCGCGGAAACAAGAAAAGAGCTTACGGTTATTGTTGAAGATGGGAAGGTAATCGGATTTGCCAACCTGTACAATCTGGATCCACCGAAATCGGCGTATATTGGTAACGTCGTAGTTGGGAGAACGGCACGCGGCGTCGGCTATGGGCGAAAGCTCGTATCTCACATGATTGACAAGGCCTTTGAAAAATACGCTGTGGACGAAGTTCGAATTGCGGTGTTCAACGATAACACTCCGGCTTTACTACTCTATGCGAGCATGCACTTTGAACCGTATGCTCTTGAAGAAAGAAAAGACCCTTCAGACAACAGAGTTGTCTTAATTCACATGCGCCTTGGCCGAAATACAAAGATGGTCTGACCATTGTTGCATCACTTGCCCAAATTCGTTCTGTTGGACGCCTTGCACGCTGGTCCCCAGACATCACTCTAAGATCACATAAGCGAACAATGAAAATCCGGGAATCCACCGATCAAGACGTGGCGACAATCGCAATGCTTATTCGCGAATCAAACAAAGACGTTGCCCAAAAATTTGGTCTGAACGCCGCAAACTGCCCGCAGCATTCGTCGTTCTGCGCCGAAAGCTGGATCGAAGCCGACCTTGCCCGAAAGACGAAATATTTCATCATCGAAGACGACTCCCTCCCAATTGGCTGCGTCGCCTACGAAAATCCGCGCAGTGGCCTTGCCTACCTGAACCGCCTTTCCGTTCTGCCCAGCCATCGAAACCAAGGGGCCGGAGCTCGCCTCGTACAGCACATTATTCAATACGCCCGGACCGCCTCAATCCAAACCATCAGCATTGGCGTCATTGGCGAACACACCGAACTGCAACGCTGGTACCGCAAGCTCGGGTTCAAAGACGGCGAAACCAAGCTCTTTCCTCATCTGCCCTTCGCGGTAAAATACATGGCCTATGCGGTGCACAACGAATAACAGCGCTCTGTCCGGCACAGTCAGGAAGAGACGAATTCTTTCCAAGTCTCGGATGGCTTTTGAGGTCCACCGGATTTTACTCAGGCTCAGCGGCCAACCCCCATTTGGCAAATGCCTCTTGAACTTCGCTTTCCGAAGCAAACGTTCCCGCATCGACCTGGGCAAGGCTTTCTTGAATCCGCGCAACTTGCCAAGCCCACTCTTCAAGAAAATGTTCCAAGCGCCTGGACCGTTTCTATCTACCGGATGACTTAGCCAAACCAGTGCAGATCGTTACCTGGCACGCAAGTCACCTCGCTAACTGGTCTTTGACTTCATTTATCATCACCAAAATGGCGAAATCGGGTCGACGACCACGAAATTTGACCCAAGCGAAAGCGTTTCCGTCCCGTCATTGAGCACGACGCCCCGACGCATCGGCCCCACGCCGCTAACATCGGCCAGAGTTTCCAACAGGTACACCGCCACTAGGCATCCTTCCCAATATTTTGTCACGCCGCAGGCCGCATTCTCCTGATGATTCGCAGAGCGAAACGATCCGGCTTTGACGGTGCGATCTGCGCGGGACAAAACCGGGCATTTTTCCCAAAATCTGGGATTTCTGCTTATTTGTCTTAAGCAAATTGACCAGAAAATATAGCCAAAATCCTATCGACACCTCCAAGGCCCCCGCATAGATAATCTATTAGTTCTCCGTGTTTCGCCATTGTTCCGGCGCGAATCATGCCCGCCGGACAAGCCCAAAGCCATGCCGGAAGAGCCCAGGCTTTTCCGGAAGGCCGGCGCGTGTCGGGAACAGTCCAAATTTTACTAACGGGAGACCTGAAACAATGATCCAATGGCCAAAAAGCAACGATGTCCTCGGCACCACCAATCGCGGCAATCCGGCTGAATCCGGTCTGTGCACCCTGTGCCGCTCGGACTGCGCCGGCAAGTGCGAAACCTGGATGTCCTGCCTCAAGGGACGGCAAATGCTCTATCCCCGCGACTTCGGCTCCGTGACCGCCGGCAGCGCCAACACCTGCCATGTCGGAGTCAGTTACAACTCCCTGCGCATCCAGGGCTACAACTATGGCGCCCAGGGCGTGGCCGCAGGCCGGACCACCAATCCCGACGATTGCCTGTTTACCAACGTGTCCTTGGAAACGTCCTTTGGCGCTGCGGAAAAGACCAAGGTTCGCATGCCGCTGATGACCGGTGCGCTGGGTTCGACCTTTATCGCCGCCAAGTACTGGGACTCTTTTGCTGCCGGCTGTGCCCTGGTCGGGATTCCCATTGTGGTCGGCGAAAACGTGGTCGGTGTGGACCGTGAATCGAGCATGGCCGGCGGCCGCATCGACAAATCCCCGGAACTGGATCGCCGCATCGACGTCTACAACCGTTACTATGACGGCTACGGCGCGATCATTGTCCAGCTCAACGTCGAGGACGCCCGCAACGGCGTGGCCGAATACGTCATCGGCAAATACGGCGACAAGGTCTGCATCGAGCTGAAATGGGGCCAGGGCGCCAAGAACATCGGCGGTGAAATCGAAGTCCATAGCCTGGACTACGCCATGTTCCTCAAAAAGCGCGGCTACCTCGTTGATCCCGACCCAGAGCTGCCCGAGGTGCAGGAAGCCTTCAAGGCCGGCGGCATCAAAGGTTTTGCCCGCCACAGCCGCCTTGGCTACACTGACCTGCCCTCGGCCGACGCCGTGCACCGAAATTTCATGGAAACCGTGGCCTACCTGCGCAGCCTCGGCTACAAGAAAATCTCCCTCAAGACCGGCTCCTACGGCATGGAAGCCCTGGCCATGTCCATCAAATACGCCACCGAGGCCGGCCTGGACCTGCTGACCATTGACGGTTCCGGCGGCGGCACGGGCATGAGCCCCTGGAACATGATGGAGACCTGGGGCGTGCCGTCCATCCTGCTGCACTCCAAGGCCGTGGAATACGGAAACATCCTGGCGGCCAAGGGCCAGCGGGTCGTGGACATGTCCTTTGCCGGCGGTCTGGCCCGTGAAGACCACATCTTCAAGGCCCTGGCCCTGGGCGCACCTTTCGTCAAACTGATCTGCATGGGCCGGACCCTGATGATCCCCGGCTTCCTGGGTTCCAACATCGAAGGTGTGCTCAACCCGGATCGCAAGGACAAGATCTCCGGCAACTGGGACACGCTGCCCAAGACCGTCCGCGACATCGGCGAAAGCCCGGAACAGATCTTTGCCGGCTACGAGTCCCTGAAGGCCAAAGTCGGAGCCGAGGAAATGAAAAAAGTGCCCTACGGCGCCATTGCCGCCTGGACCCTGGCCGACAAGCTCGGAGCGGGCCTGCAGCAGTTGCTGGCCGGAGCACGCAAGTTCTCGGTCACGGAAATCACACGGGGTGACGTGGTAGCCGCCAACCGCGAAACCGCCCATGAAACCGGCATCCGTTTCATCACCGAGGTTCAGGACGAAATCGCCCGCAAGATCCTCCTCGACTAGACCAAACCCGGGGGCGGACGCCGCTGTCCGCCCCTGGCCCCCTGCCTCGACCTGTGCTACACGCCCTGACGCGGCCCAGGCCGGGAGACAGATATGACCACCATTCCCGATTACACCCAGCACATTCCGCAGACCCCGGAAGCATGGCAGGATTTTGTGGCCCAGCGCCACAAAACCGAGGCCGCGTTGCTGGAGCGCATCAAGGAACTGAACTGCCTGTACGGCATCACCCGTCTGGCGCAGCAAACCGATCAGCCCTTGAACATCCTGCTGACTGCGGTGGCCAGCCTGATCCGTTCGTCCTGGCAATACCCCGACGTGGCCTGCGCTTCCATCCGTCTGGATCATATACGTCACGATTCCGCCAATTTTCAGTCAACGCCCTGGCGTCAGGCCAGTCCCATCCTGATCAGCGGGGAAACCTGCGGCGAGGTCGAGGTCTGCTACCTGGAGGAGCGTCCGACGTGCGATGAAGGGCCGTTTTTACGCGAAGAGCGCAACCTGATTGACGCCGTGGCCGACCTGGTCGGGCGCATCGTGACCCAGCGCCGGGACGAGGAACGCATGCGCCTGCTGTCCCAGGAACTGATCATGGCCCAGGAGAACGAACGTCAACGCATCGCCCGCGAACTGCACGACCACCTGGCCCAGGATCTTTCCCTGGCCCGCCTCGACCTGGAGCGCATCGCCCTCAGTCTGCCGCCTGACGGTCCATGGCGAGGCCAGACCGGCACCGTCACCCAACGGCTGGGCTCGGCCATCAATTCCATCCGCGACCTGGCTTACGGCCTCTTGCCGCCGGGACTGACCGAACTTGGTCTGGTGGACACGGTCCTGGCCCATTGCGAGGAATTTTCGCTGCGCCACGGCATCGCCGTTGACGTCTTTGCCGACGGTCTGGACGACGTGGCCTTTGATTTCGACACCCAGATCAACATCTACCGCCTGATCCAGGAAGCACTGAATAACGTCCGCAAGCACGCCAAGGCCAGCCGGGTCACGGTCCGTCTGCTGGGTTCTTACCCGGACCTTCTCCTGCGCATCGAAGACGACGGCCAGGGCATGGATCTGGACCAGGCCCAGGCTCAGGCCGGCCGCGCCAAACGCATGGGACTGTGGAGCATGCGCGAACGGGTCCGCCTGCTGGGAGGAAAGATCTACTTCAAATCCAAACCCGGACAGGGTCTTACCATCCGGATTCAAACCCCGCTCAACCGGAGCAGCCGTGATTCCAGGTAAACGCATCATCATTGTCGACGACCATCCCCTGTACCGCGACGGCCTCAAGGCCGGTCTTGGGACGCGAGGAGATTTCCACGTCGTCGGTGAGGCCGGAACCTGCGCCGAGGGATTGAAGCTGGTCCAGTCCCTGAGCCCTGATCTGGCCGTAATCGACATCAGCCTGCCCGACGGCAGCGGCATCGAGCTGACCCGCGAACTGCGCACCCTGTGTCCGGACCTGTCCGTGCTCATCGTCAGCATGCACGCCAAGCTCGACTTCATCGCCGCAGCATTCCAGGCCGGAGCCGGAGGCTACATGTCCAAGGAATCAGGCGGTGACGGCATCCTGCAGGCCATCGACACCGTGCTGGCCGGCGGTCAATACCTGGACGGATCGCTTTCGCCCTCGGTACTGCGTCGCTTGAACGACATCTCCGGTCGCAAGGCCAAAACCGTGGACGCGTCCTACGGCAGCCTGTCCCTGCGCGAACAACAGGTCATGCGCCTGCTGGCCGAAGGTCTGACCCCGGACGAAATCGCGGCCAAACTGTTCGTCTCCCGCAAGACCGTGCTCAACCACCGCTACGCCATCATGACCAAACTCGGCATCAAAAGTCCCATGGCCTTTGTCCGTCACGCCGCCCGCCTGGGCCTGATTGACATTGAGGAGTAGGCCGAGGGTCATCCCGCCGGACCGTCCTGCCGCGCCTCCCGCGCCAGCTCCACCAGGCGGCTCAGATCAACATCCGCCCCGAGAACTCCAACTAGTACCGTATAACATTTAAATTTTCGGATAAAGCCGTTTCAGTTTGATCCTG
>CAZYZA010000086.1:0-14973 GCA_964651415.1 uncultured Desulfovibrionaceae bacterium | reverse complement strand
CCGGACCGCCATCGTCCGATCTGACGAGTCTGCGCAATTTACTCCCTTGAAGCAGACGCATTTATTCCGTATGCACAGCCTTTCTTCAACGCAATCCGGATACTCACATGACATCACACGACAAACGCATACTGGTTCTCGGGGTCGGCAATATTTTATTCACCGACGAGGGCATTGGAGTCCGCTGTGTCGAGGCCTTGCAAAACGCCTACAACTTTTCCGGCAATGTGACCTTGATGGACGGCGGCACCCTGGGAACCAAGCTCATGGGGCCGATCATGGACGCCGATCATCTCATCGTCTGCGACGCGGTGCTCTGCGACGATACGCCCGGATCCGTCTACCGCCTGATGGGCGATGACCTGCGCAAGAGCCTGGCCTTCCGGGATTCCATGCACCAGACCGATCTGGTCGACACCCTGGGCATGTGCGAGCTGGTCGGCAACCGGCCAACAGCCATCGTCATCGGCATGGAGCCTCAGGACTACCACACCATGAGCCTGGAACTTTCATCCACGGCCACCCAAGCCATGCCCGTCATGATCCGGACCGTGCTCGAAGAAATCGAGTCTGCCGGCGGAACCTGTACCCCCAACCAAGGAGCCCCCCATGTGCCTGGCCATACCCGCTAAAATTGAATCCATCGACAACGGCATGGCCCACTGCCGCGTGGGCGAAGGCGACACCTTTGTCAGCGCCTCGATCATGTTGCTGGACCAGGAGGTCACCCTGGGCGACTACGTCATCATCCACGCCGGATTCGCCATCCGCAAGCTGGACCTGAAAGAAGCACAGGAAACCCTGACCATCCTGCGCGACCTGGCCAATGCCTACGCCGAAGTTCAGGCGAAGTACGACCAGGAGGCCAGAGATCGTGCCAAGGCCTGAAATCAGCAAAGCTCTGGGAGCGGTGGTGGGACTGGCCGTCTGCGAAGCCCTGGCCCATGCCGAGGCCATGCCGCAACCGACCGACGCCCTGTCCTCTCCCGACTGGGGGGACGGCACGTCCATGACTCTGGCCCTGGCGGAAAGCCTGATCGACTCCGGCGGCATCAACCAGCGGGACCTACTCGTTCGTTACACCAGTTGGTTCCGCTACGGCCATCTGAGCTCGACCGAAACCTGCACGTTCATTGACGACGCCGTAAAGGACGCCACCTTGCGCTTCGAACGAACCTGGCATCCCGAAGACACCGACCAACGGCAGGGGGACGTCTGCCTGACCCGCATCAGCCCGGCCGTCATCTACTTTTTCCCGGCCCTTGAGCAGGCCCTGGACGCCTGCGCTCAAGTCACCCGCACGACCCATTCCGGACAGGAAAGCGTTGACGCCGCGGTGCTGTTGGGTGCCATGCTGCATACGGCCCTGGACAGCGACGACCCGCACCGCGTCATCCGGCCGGACGCTGCGCTGACGTTAAGCCCGGCTGCCGAGCAGGTCCGGGCCGGCCGCAAACCCGATGGCAGCAACCCGGCCTGCTCGTCCCTGGCCGTCGCCGTTCAGGCCCTGGCGGTGAATTCCTCTTTTGCCGACGGATGCCTGGCCTGTCGACCGGCCGGACCGCGCGCCATGGCCGCCTATGGGCAGCTGGCCGGGGCATGTTTCGGTTTGGAGGCCATTCCTGAACCGTGGCGCAACAGTCTGGCCAAACCGCAACTGCTGCATGAGTTGACCCTGCGGCTGATACACACCTGACAGCCCGATGGGTTGAATCCCCGAAACTTGCCAAAAACACCCCTCATCCGTAGCATGGCCGCATGATGAACGACATGGAGGACCGGAACACGGTTCTCCATGCCCTATTTTCAAGCGTCTGACCTTGCGCAGCGCACAACACGAAGCGAGTTTCAACCATGAGCAATAACCGCGTTTCCACGGCCTATTTCTTTATCCTGATCCTTCTTTTCGGTGCCCTCGGCGCCTTGTATTACATCAAAGCCGAATGGACTCCACCCGTGGTCACGGTCATTCCGGACCAAAACATAGCCAGCCCGAAAACGGTCTTTACGGTCAGTGCGTCGGACCAGCATTCGGAGCTCAGAGCCGTCCAGATCACCGCCGAACAGGGCGCCACAGTACTCGACATCCTCAGCAAAACCCTGCCCGAGGGCACGAAAGAACTGCGCGAGGAATTCAGTCTGCCCCGGACCGGCCTCAAAAACGGCCCGCTGACCCTGACCGTGACGGTCAAGGACACGTCCTGGCACCGTCTGGGCCGCGGCAACCGCACCCAGGTCGTGCGCCAATTCGACATCGACACCAAGCCGCCGGTCATTTCCGTGCTTTCGGGACAGCACAACGTCAATCACGGCGGCACCGGACTGATCGTTTACAGCACGGACAAGGAGCTCGCCATGTCCGGCGTGAAGATGGGAGACTTTTTTTTCCCCGGCTATCCCTACCAGCCGGGAAAATATCTCTGCTTTTTTGCCATTGCCCATGACCTTGACCCCAAGACCGTGACCCCGACCCTGTACGCCAGCGATCTGGCCGGAAACGACATTTCCGTGGGATTTCAATTCCGGGCCCTGGCCAAGAATTTCAAGCACGACACCATCAATATTTCCGACAACTTTCTCCAATCCAAAATGGGCCAGTTCGCCGATCTGTACCCGAACTTGCATCAACCCATCGACATTTTCCTCAAAGTCAATTCCGAATTGCGCAATCAGAACGTCACCTCCCTGCTGGAACTCGGCAAGGACACCGTACCCCAGAAACTGTGGGACGACACCTTTATCCGCCTGCCCAACAGCGCTCCCAGGGCCGGATTCGGCGACAAGCGCACCTATCTTTACAACGGGCAGCCCGTGGACAACCAGACCCATCTGGGCGTCGACCTGGCCTCGCTGGCCACGGCTCCGGTCCCGGCGGGCAACACCGGCCGGGTCATCCTGGCCGATTTTGTCGGCATCTATGGCAACATGGTCGTCATTGACCACGGTTTTGGCCTGCAGTCCCTCTATTCCCACCTGAGCGAAATTCACGTCCACAAAGGGGAAATGGTCCAACGGGGGCAGATCATCGGCAAGACAGGGGCGACGGGTATGGCCGGCGGAGACCATCTGCACTTCGGCATGCTCGTCTCCGGCCTGGAGGTCCAACCGATCGAATGGTGGGATCCCAACTGGATCAAGAACAACATCACATCAAAAATGGAATAACGTCGAGATCCGTCGCACGGCCGAAAGACTCTCTTTGGCCGTGCGATCCGCATCGCCGACGATAACTCGCCGCATGAGACCGCCCTCGGCGGCAGACCCCACAAGGAGCATCCATGTCCACGTTCACCAATGTCACCGTGCTCAAGCAGGCCAATGTCTACTTTGACGGACAGGTCACCAGCCGGACCATCGTCTTCCCCGACGGATCAAAAAAGACACTGGGCATCATGCAGCCCGGCGAATACGAATTCGGCACTGCCGAAAAAGAACTGATGGAAATCATGTCCGGCGAACTCGATGTGCTGCTGCCCGGCACGGATCGCTGGCAGTGTGTCAGCGCCGGAGATTCCTTCGAGGTTCCGGCAGACTCACGCTTTCAACTCAAGGTGCGAACCTTGACCGATTATTGCTGCTCTTTCCTTGGCGCCTGATCCGAAGCCACCCCGTGCCGGATCTGCCCATGAGACTGACCGTCCTTGTCGACAACGCCACGCTCATCGACCGCTACTTCAAAGCGGAGCCGGCGCTGTGCCTGCACATTGAAGCGGATGGAAAAAATATCCTCTTTGATTGCGGCTATTCCGACCTTCTGGTGGAGAATGCCAGCAAACTCGGCATCTCCCTGGCCAATCTCGATTATGTGATCCTGTCCCACGGCCACCTTGATCACACCTGGGGGCTGACGGCCCTGATCCGCCACATGACGGAACTGCGTCTCGAAAATCGTCCCTGCAAGCGTCCAACCCTCATCGCCCATCCGCTGGCCCTGACAAGTGTCCGGCTGGATCCGTGTCCGGAAATCGGCTCCATGCTCGACCACGCGCAACTGGCTCGGCATTTCGACCTGCAGTTGCAGGCAACACCTGTCAGTCTGGGGGCAAACCTGCATTTTTTGGGGGAAATCCCGCGCAACCACTTTTTTGAGCGGGCCGCCGGGATCGGGATCAAGGACGGGGAGCAGGAAGCGGACGTGGTGCCGGACGACTCAGCCCTGGCCTATCGCGGACAAGAAGGATTGGTCGTCATCACCGGCTGTTCGCACGCGGGCATCTGCAATATCGTGGATCACGCCATGGCCGTGACGGGTGAAAACCGCCTCGCCGACATCATCGGCGGCCTGCACCTGCTGGAAGCGCCGGCAGACCGGCTGTCCGCAACCGTAGGTTATCTGCAGAAAACGGCACCGAACATGCTCAGCCCCTGTCATTGCACTGACCTGAACGCAAAGATCGCTCTGAGTTCCGTGACGTTGCTGCGCGAGGTCGGGGTCGGCCTGGTCATTGACTACCGCTGATCGGAAGGCGCTTCCCCGGAGAGGGAAGCGCACACCTGTTCCATGGGCCTCTCAGGCCCACTCTTGTTCAAAATGTTTTGCGCCGACAATGGAATAGCCCTTTTCCGCCAGGGTCTTTCGCACCGCGTCGATGTCATCGGCCCGCACCCGGAAAACCAGCAGCCGCTGATTGTCACGGAAGAATGTCGACGTGGAGAGGATATTGACCCCCATGTCGAAAAACAGGGTGCTGATTTCGGCCATGAGCCCCTTGCGGTCTTCGGCTTCGATGGCCAGGCGATGTCCGCCAAGGTCAAGCCCCATTTCTTCGACCAGAACCGCCAACATGCTGCTGCGACTGATGTATCCCTTGAGCCGGTTCTGTCTGTCGACCACAGCCAGCCCTGCCAGATCGCGGTCGTTCATGATTTTGGCCGCAACCTCAATCTCGGTCTCAGGGGTCACGGTTGGCATCTCGTGCCGAACCAGATCCCTGATCGTCATTTTGGAAAGCAGATAGTTCAGCTCGTGTTTGCTGAATGTCGTCGCACCCGACGGCAAGGCGGCGCGGATATCCTCCTTGGCGACGTACCCTTTGAGCATCCCGTCTTCCACAACCAGCAAAATCCAGAGGCGATGCTCTTCCATCATTCTATCCGCTTTAATGATCAGCGTGTCGGAGGTGATGGTGGGAACATGCTTATTCATGGCAAGGCCTACGTACATATTCTTCTCCTTGAGTGCATTACACGGAAAAACCTCTGCCCAAAGTGCAGTGACAGCCACAGTCCTTTTTGCTAGATGCTCGGTTCCTTTGTCGGACATTTCCAAACATGAAAATCCCGGAACCGCGAAACCAACCCATGAGACGTGCTGTTGTTCTTATTCTCTGCTTGTGCTTCCTGACAAGCACAACCAGACCGGGATTTTCAGAAAAACCGCTGCGCCTCTATTTTGAAAAGAACATCGTCGCAGAGGAAAAAAGCGAAGACCAGTATCAACACACTGTGCAAGACAATGAGTGGCTTTTTAAGATCCTGACCTCCAAAGGCTACACAGCAGCGGAAATCGGCAAGCTGATGCCACTGATTCAAGCCATGAATCCGCATATCCCCGACGTCAATCAGTTGCGTCCCGGACAGGTGCTGCATCTCCCTGAACCGGCCAAGGCCATGCACATAGCGACCACTAACGTCAGGTCCTCCCACAATGAATATTCGGTCGTGCCCTACACCATCCAGTCAGGGGACACTCTGGCCCAGATTCTTCAAAACCACGGCGTACCCACGAATCTGATTTTCGGCCAGTTCATGGACTTGTTCCTGACCCTTAACCCGCAGATCCCGAACACCGATACCCTGCGCGTCGGCCAGGAAGTGACCCTGCCGGTACCGAAAGCAACCGCGCCGGAACGCCCGTCAATCCTTCCCGCTCCATCACCACTGGACGAGGACAGCGGAAACCGGACGACACAGAACGCCTCCGGTGCCATTACGGGTAACGGACACGTGGGACCGGGACAGCCCGGTGCGGGCTTCGGCCCTTCCGACGTGGGATCCGGGGTCGGAAGAGAGCACACATCCTTTCCATCACCGGGGTCTCCGCTGCCTGTCACATCTTCATCCCCACAGGTGGTTTCACTCAATGCGACCCAAAGCGAACCCAAGCCGGAGCGGGTACCCCGGACCGGCCTGCCGCTGATCAGAACGATTCTGGAACAAATGCGATTTTCTTTCGCCCCCGGCGACGAAAGCATTTACCCGGTGGCCAACGGCGAATGGCTCCACGTGAAAATGCATGAAACACCCCTGATCTACACGCCATGGGGTGAAAAAGTCCTTTTATGCCCTGTTCCCAAAAACGAACAATGGATCAGCAATGCCAAAAGTCTGGGCATGCAGGTCTGCGCCGTCTCATCGCGCTGGTCGATCCAGGATGTGCTGGACAAGCTGAGCAACACCTTTCCCGAATATCTGCGCCTCTGGGAGCCCGGTCGCGAACTCGTGCTGTCCCGAGGAGACATCAGCTTCACTCTGCAGGCCCCGCAAATCCTGATCGTGGACAATCGGGGACAAAAAAACGTCTATGTCGTCTGGAGGCGCCCCAATCCGGAAAGCCATCCACTGCCCCAGGGTCTGCCGGAAGTTTTTGAACAAGCGAACGTCAAAGTCATTGAAATGGACTCATACAACGAACTGTCCCGGCTGCCGACCCGGCCCCGAGAGTCGGTTTTCGTGCCCGTGGCCACGCATATGGATGTCATCAGGGCCATGAATCCCGACAAACCGGAAGAAATTTTCGGCCCTGCCCTGCCAGACAGTTTGTCAAGCCTGTTTCAGACCCTCAAAGCAAAAGATCTGCTGCGCCAGGGACGCATTCATGTCGGATGGTCCGCCGGCCCCCAGCGCCGGCTGAGCCTGCAGGTTCCAGCCTGGTCCATCGCAACGGACCAGGCAAAAATCGCCCTGCTGGACAGACGATTCGCCGAGGAGTACCTGGTTTCGCTGCTATCCCATGAAGGATACACCTGTTTCATCTTACCCGACTAAGCTCCAAGGACCAAACGATGCCCCATGATTTTCGCGTCTACGGACACCTGGTCGGCCTGGATCCAGCCTGGGCCAAGGCAATTGTCGACCTGCTTTCCGCCTATGAATGCACCATCGACGGCGCTGTACTGGACTTTGTCCACGAAGGCGGCTTCATCGACATCGACAGCGACCTGGAAGCCCTGCGCGACCTGGTATCCCCCCAGACCACCGGCGTGATCGACGTCATCAATCATCAGGACTGGGAAATGCACCGCTGGACCCTGGCCGACAAAACGCTGACCTCCATTCGGATCCACCTGGACAACGCCCTGGACACCGCTTACGCATCGGAACGCCGGGCATAGCCGCTACAAGGAAGCACCATGCATGAACTCTCCATTGCCGAAAGCCTGATCAAGATCATCGGCGAGGAAATGGCCAAGCACAATCTGACCAAGCTGCTCAAGGTCAAGATTGTTTACGGCCAGATCTCCGCCATTGTTCCCGAGGCGCTGGAAACCGCGTTCGAGGTCCTGACCCATGGCACCTCCATGGCCGAGGCCGAGGTGGAAATCGTGGCCAACCCGATGGTTGTTCGCTGCCGGCAGTGCAGCCGGGAGTTCACGCCGTCGCACGAGGAGCGGATACTGATGCCCTGCCCTGAATGCGGCACCGAGATGGGACACGAACTCATCTCCGGGCGTGAACTCTACATTGATCATATTGAAGCCGAATAAACGGCAGATTTGGAGGAACACATGAAAGTCGACGTGGTGCGGAATATTTTGGAAGCCAATGACGCCGTGGCTGCGGAACTCAACACGGAGTTCACGAATCGCGGCATTCTGGCAATCAATCTGATGAGTTCGCCCGGCTCCGGCAAGACCACTCTGTTGGAGCGGACCCTGACAGACCTGAAGAAAGAATTTTCCTTTGCCGTGGTCGAAGGCGACTGTCAGACGGAAAACGACGCCCGTCGCGTGGCCGCCACCGGGGCCCGGGCCGTGCAGATCAATACCGAGGGCGGCTGCCATCTGGACAGCTCCATGGTCCGCGACGCCTGCCGGAAGCTCGGCCTGGACGACACAGACATCCTGGTGGTTGAAAACGTCGGCAACCTGGTCTGTCCAGCCGAATTCAGCGTGGGCGAAGATTACAAGGTCACCATCCTGAGCGTAACCGAAGGTGACGACAAGCCGGAAAAATATCCGTTCATCTTTGCCGAATCCCGGGTCATGATCCTGAACAAGGTCGACCTGTTGCCGTACGTCAACTTTGACATGGACCGCGCGTCCCGTTTCGCCCGCTCCATCAACAAGGACATCGAGATTTTTCCGCTCTCCGCCACCACCGGCCAGGGCATGGAAGCCTGGTACGCATGGCTTCGCCGCGAACGAGCCAAAAAAAGCAGATAACAACAAAGCCCGCTCTCCGTCCGGAAAGCGGGCTTTATTTTCGCATCAGCAACCGGCCTCACGCTCCGGCCAGCACCCCATCGACCATGTCTTGAGCCTCGATCTTGATCTGCTCCAGATGCTCCCGGCCGATAAAACTTTCCACATAGATCTTATACATGTCTTCGGTCCCTGAAGGCCGGGCCGCGAACCAACCATTGGCCGTGACCACTTTCAATCCGCCGATGGATGCGCCGTTGCCGGGGGCATGGGTGATCTTGGCGACAATGGGTTCACCGGCCAGATCCGTGGAGACAACCTGCTCCGGTCGCAGGGACGACAACAGTTTTTTTTGCCGCATGTCGGCCGGAGCCTGCAGGCGCTCGTAAAGCGGACTGCCGTGCTTCGCCTCAAGCTGGCGGTAGAGGTCACCGGGATCGCGGCCCGTGACGGCCGTAATTTCGGCGGCCAGGAGATTGAGCAGAATCCCGTCCTTGTCTGTGGTCCAGACCTGGCCGTTGGTGCGCAAAAACGAGGCCCCGGCGCTTTCTTCTCCTCCGAAACAGCATGCCCCGGACAAAAGATCATCGACAAACCACTTGAAGCCGACCGGTACCTCCCGCACCTGCCGGCCATGGTCCGCCACGACGCGATCAACCATGGAGCTGGTGACCAGGGTCTTGCCGACCTGAGCCGTCGGATTCCAACGAGGCCGGTGCGCCAGCAGGTAGTCAATGGCCACGGACAAATAATGGTTGGGATTCATGAGTCCGTAAGCGGCAGTGACGATACCGTGCCGGTCCGCGTCGGGATCGTTGGCAAAGGCAATGGAAAAGGAATCCTTCATGGCGATAAGCTTGGCCATGGCCGCGGCCGAAGAGCAATCCATGCGAATCTTGCCGTCCTTGTCCAGACTCATGAACATGAACGCCGGATCAAGAACCGTACTGACCACAGTGATATCAAGGCCGTATTCCTCGGATATGGGCTCCCAGTAGGCCATGCCGGCACCGCCCAGGGGATCGACGCCGATGCGGATGCCGGCAGCTCTGATGGCCTGCATGTCGACCGCTTGGGCCAGATCCAGGACATAGGGCCGGACAAAATCATGTTCGCGGCAAAGTCCCTGGGCCATGGCCCGATTCAAGGGAATACGCCGGATGGTCCGGGCCTGGCCAAGCAGCTCGTTGGCCCGCTTTTCGATCTGAACCGTGGCCGTGGTTTCAGCCGGTCCGCCGTGCGGTGGATTATACTTGATCCCTCCGTCCTCGGGAGGATTGTGCGAGGGAGTGATGACCAGCCCATCGGCCAGGCCCGCGCTGCGTCCCTGGTTGTGGGTCAGGATGGCGTGGGAGATGACCGGCGTCGGGGTGTAGCCGAAACCCCGCTGATATCTGCAGTCAACACCGGCGGCCGCCAGAACTTCAAGCACCGTGCGCAAGGCCGGTTCGGACAAGGCATGTGTATCCATACCGACAAACATGGGACCATCTATGCCCTGCGAAGCGCGATACTCGCACACGGCCAAGGTCACGGCCAGGATGTGGCTTTCGTTGAACGAGGCCCTGAACGCCGACCCGCGATGCCCGGAAGTTCCGAAAGCCACCATTTGGTCCGGAATGCCCGGATCAGGACTCAGGGTGTAATAGTCGGAAATCAAACGGGGCACATTGATGCGTAAAGCTTCCGGAACCGATGAACCAGCCAGGGGATGATGGGACATGGTTTCTCCTTGGAGTTCGTGAGATGTCAGGCGCCGGCCTGCGCAGCAGCCTGATCGTTGACCGTGGATTCCGCAAGCGCCTGGGAACGCTTGAAAGCCTTCCACAGCAGCTGGTCATTCGGGTCTTGTTCATAAGCCTTTCTGAAGTAAGCCGTACCGTTATGGCCAGCTTTTTGAAAAATCGTGCCGATGTTGAAGGCCACATTTTTGCCGGACAAGGGCAGATCCGGATCCAGTTCCAGGGCTTTTTGAACGATGACCAGGGCCTTGCCCGCCTCGCGGCCTTCGCTGTAGGCCAGGGCCATGTTATACAATAGTCCGGCATTGTCCGGCAGCACGGCCAGAACCCGGCGATATTCGGCAATGGCTTCCCGCCACCGGCCCTGCTTGCGTAAACTGATACCGAGGACATTGACCGTGGCGATGTCGGTCGCGTTCAGGTTGTCCCCCTTCAGGTCCAGGGATTTTTTGGAATAGCGCACAGCCATTTCAGGGTCGCGGTCAACACAGATCTGTGCGATCTGACTGGACAAATGCGCCAGATGTTCTGCGGCCTGACGCCTTGCCATGCTCATGACATGTTCAAACATCTCTTCCGCGCCGGAGGCATTGCCGTGCCGCATTTCCAGCTCGCCAATCTGCAAAACCCGCTGGGCGTTGAGCGGACTGATCTGCTTGAGACGTTTCAAGTACTGCAACTGCTTATCCGTATCTCCGGCCCGTTCGTACAGATGTGCCAACCTTTTCAAGGGGGCGATATAAAGTTCCGCGCTCCTGGCAGCCCGCTGGTACATGTCTTCGGCCCGCGAGATCATATCCAGCCCCATATAGGCGTCGCCTTTTATCATGTAGCCCGCAGCGCTGTCGGGTTTCTGTTCGAGAATCGTTCCGGCCGTCAGCAGGGCCTCACCCCAGTTGCCCGACTCCAGCAACTTCTTTCCCTTGTCGATCAATTTGCTCAACTTGCCTTGCGGGGCAATGGTAAACGCCAATTTTTCGGTAAAACTGACCAGTGAGATGGGCTTGGTGATGATGTTGTGTGCACCCTGCTCAACCAGAAGGGCGGTGGTGTACTGATCAACCTCCTGGGTCAGAATGATTACCCCGGCGCCGGGACAGATGCGCAGGATGCTGTCCATGACCTGGGCCGTATCCGACCCGGCCAGAGACCGCTCCAGGCAAATAATAAACCGACCTTGCATCTCCTTGTGCAACATGGCGAAAAGGTCGTCGAGACGGGTGAGGTGGTACAGGGATTTCCGGGAAATTCCCAGCGTATGGAAGAGCACGCTTTTGATCAGTTCCACAAACCCGGCGTCTGTGGTCAGGGCCACAAATTTACCGCCGACAAGGGCATAATCGTAAATCGTCGATCCGAACGCATCCTTTGCCGGGCCCGAAGCCGCCGCAAATGTCTCAATGTATTTCCCGCCGTGCTCCATCGAAATCTCCTCTGCCTCCGGGCGTTCAACACGGGAAAACTACACCAGAGCATTCGGATGTTCAACGCATTCTTGCCGCGACCGTTTCAGACAACCGGAGCATTGTCGACAGCGACCGACGACGCCGGCAAAGCATGGTGTCGTCGGCCTGACTCAGGAAAAGACGGAGATTGGCTTCTGTGCAGAACCGCCGGAGAAAGGCTCAGTCCCGCAAAATCCAGACCACGGAAAAGAAGCACAAAAAATGACCCGATTCATTCTGGGATGAAAAAAACTATCGACCATAAACGTCTTCAAAACGCACGATATCATCCTCCCCAAGATAGCTTCCAACCTGGACCTCGATCAGTTCCAGCGGAATTTTTCCCGGGTTGGCCAATCGGTGTACCGCACCCAGCGGCAGGTAAACGGATTCGTTTTCGCGGAGCAGAATCTCCTCGCCGTCTCTGGTGACCATGGCCGTACCCTGAACAACCACCCAGTGCTCTGCCCGATGGTAATGCTTCTGTAGCGACAAGACCTGTCCGGGCGTGACCGTGATGCGCTTGACCTGATATCGTCCGCCCTCGTCAATGGACTCATAATGCCCCCAGGGGCGAAAGACCTTCTTGTGCGAAACCGTCTCAACCCGGTTCTCGGCCTTGAGTTTATCCACGATTTTCTTCACTTCCTGAACCCGGTCACGCGGGGAAATAAGAACGGCGTCGGACGTTTCAACGACAATGTGATTTTCCAGTCCCACCGCAGCCAGAAGACGGGTTTCGGCGTGCAGGAAAGAATCATGGACGTCGCACAGGATTACGTCGCCATGCGTCACATTGCCGGCACTATCCTTGACTCCGGCCTGCCAGAGGGCGTCCCAGGAACCGAGGTCATTCCAGCCGCAGTCCAGAGGGACCATCACTCCCTGACCAGTGCGTTCCATCACGGCGTAATCGATGGAATCCTCCGGACAGCGCGCAAAAGCATCCTCGTCAAGGCGCAAAAAATCCAGATCCTGCCCGGCATGCTGCAAGGCTTGGCTGCACGTTTCGACAATTTCCGGGGCAAAACGGGACATTTCGGCCAGCAATACCTTGGCCCTAAAAACGAACATACCGGAATTCCAGAAATATTGTCCGGAACTCACATAGTCCTGAGCCGTGGCCAAATCCGGTTTTTCGACAAACCGGTCTATCATCCGGGCCGAGCCTTCGCCCACAGCACTCCCCTGCCGGATATATCCATATCCGGTCTCAGGCTCCACCGGCTTGATCCCGAAAGTCACCAAAAAACCCTGATCAGCCAAAGCGACCGCTTCGGCAACAGCCGCACGAAACAACTCGCTGTCATCGATGCGGTGATCAGCCGGTAGCACCAACAAGGTGGCGTCATCGTCGCGGACCAGGGCTTGGAGAGCCGCCACGGCCACGGCCGGGGCCGTATTGCGGGCAATGGGCTCTAGAATCAGGGGTTGAGGAGTGACTCCGACGGCTCGCATCTGTTCGGCAATGATAAATCGATGCTCTTCGTTGCAGATAATGATGGGAGCGCCGGCGGTTTCCAGCCCGGCGACTCTCATGACCGTATTCTGCACCAGGGTGTTGTCGTCGAGCAACGGCAGAAGTTGCTTGGGATAAAGCTTGCGCGACAAAGGCCAAAGCCTGGTGCCGGAACCACCAGCCAGGATGACGGGAATGATCATGTGCGTCTCCAACTCGTATTTTCTGATTAATCGGCCAGGCAACAGCAACGAAATCGATACGGCAGGCAAATCTAATGAAAACAGGATCGAGAATCCAGCTTTTTACCACCCCCAAGACCAGCAGGCCCCTGACCAGAAAAATCTTGCTTTTCCGGACACGGTCCGTCACAAGCAGAAACACTGCGTGACGGAGGCACCTATGGCCAACATCCTCATCATCGACGACGACCAGGATTTTTCACTTTCTTTTCAGAGAATTATCGAACGAATCGGCCACAGGTGCACCATCGCCAGGAGCATTCGGGACGCCACTGACCAATTGCTTGTCTTTGACTGCGATCTTGTTTTTCTGGACGTCAACCTCCCCGACGGCAACGGCCTGGCCCACATCAAACAATTCCAGGCTTCCCCGTCCATGCCGGAAGTGGTTATCCTAACCGGTGACGGCGACTCCGACGGCGCAGCGCTTGCCATTGCCAACGGCGCTTGGGACTATGTCGGCAAGCCAATTTCTCTCAACAATATCAAGTTGATGCTGCAGCGAACCATTGCTTTTCGCTCCTCGAAAGAAATGAGCCGCCGCCAACGCAGGGTCAAACGCAACGCCATCATCGGCGAAAGCCCCAAAATCATGGCCTGCCTGGAAACCATGGGAACGGCCGCCGCCAGCAAAGCCAATGTCATCATCACCGGCGAGACCGGAACAGGAAAAGAACTGTTCGCCCGCGGCATCCATGAGAACAGCGGCACCACCGGGCAGTTGATCGTCATTGACTGCGCCAATCTTTCGCAACATCTGACCGAAAGCATCCTCTTCGGCCACACCAAGGGATCATTCACCAGCGCCCACGAGTCGCGCGACGGCCTGTTTAAGCTGGCCGACAACGGCACGGTATTATTGGATGAAATTGCTGAACTGGATCTTGATCTGCAAAAATCCCTGCTGCGGGTTCTGCAGGAGCGAAAATTCCGCCCTATCGGAGCCAGCAAGGAAATCAGCAGTAATTTCAGAGTAATCGCGGCAACCAATAAAGATTTGCGTTCAATGGTTGACGAAGGACTCTTTCGCAACGACCTCTACTACCGCCTGAACGGCCATCACATTCACATCCCCCCCCTGCGTGAACGCCGGGAAGACATTCCCCTGCTGGCCCAATACTACGTTCACAAACTCTGTCGGGAATACAAGATTCCGCGCAAATTACCGACCACGGAATTTCTGGATGCCTTGCAAAGCTACCGCTGGCCCGGCAACGTGCGTGAATTCGTCAACGCCATGGCTGTGGCCGTAGACAACGCCATGGACGAGGACAACCTCTACAGCCACCATCTGGCTGTCGACATCCGCATCAGTATCGCCAAGCAGGCATTCTCGCAAAAACCGGATCGTGAACAGCCGTGTGTTCTGGAGTCCGATACAATGCCCTTGGCCATCTCCCTGCCCAGATACACAATCCATGACCTTCCGCCCATGCGCACCATACGCGAAACAGTGATCCATCAACTCGAAAACGCCTATGTCCGCCACCTGGTCGAACTGTGCGGACGCGATGTGCCAACCGCCTGCCGCCGCTCCGGCCTATCCCGGGCGAGATACTATGAACTCCTGAAAAAACACTCCATCAGCCTTAAGGCGAAATAATCACAATACATAACAAGAACCTGCTCCTATATTATCGACTCCAAATCAACCACGTGCAGGCATTATTAACCCTACAGCGAGACTTAAGCAGGAAAACATTGCTTTCCTAGCTAGAGCCT
>CAZYZA010000085.1:0-14977 GCA_964651415.1 uncultured Desulfovibrionaceae bacterium | reverse complement strand
TGTTGGGTCTTCGTAATCAGTAGGTCGAGAGTTCAATTCTCTTTCCTGGCTCCAGAAAATCAAAGGGTTGGCTGTAAAAAGCCCGCCCTTTTTTGTTGTGCGCCCGGCTGGGCGCACTCACTTGGAGGTGAAAGGTAGAACACAACACGGTTCATGGCGTCCTCCATAAAGATCTGTGGATGACCACGGCTGGGCATGCCATTACAGCTGAAGCGAAAGGATGGGCGTAATCAGTGTTCAAAAAGGTGTACTGGTTAGGACTGGTGAAATAGTTCCCGAAAAACAAAGAGAGAGCGGTATGCGGGGGGGCGCCCGGTGGAGAGTGTCGGACTCAAACTTTCGAAGTCGCTTGACGACAGAATTACTGCCTGCTTCCACTGGCCATCTAAAGCCTTCTCCGGGCTGTTGGATACCAAATGGGAGGGAGGTTGGCGCGGTCAAATTGTTTTTGCTGAACCCACTCATAAGGACATATGTATTCCATGGTGCTGGTCGATGCAAATCAGTATCCGAAGCTGGGCGGACGTCGGCGAGAAAATGAAAAAACCCTCTTTCGAGGGTTTTTCTGTTGTCTATTCTTTTACAGCTTTCTTGCGTTTTTCCCAGAGCTTCATGCCCTGCATGGTCTTGCGGCGATCGCGGGCCAGGGATTTGGCGACCAGGGATGTGCCTTTCTTGTAGCCGTATTTATCCTTGTATTCTTCCGTGGTCAGGCCGTGGCTGGCCAAATGGCGCTTGGTCAGGACCTTGAAGGATTTGCCGCACTCGCAGCAGATAACGCTCTTTTCGCGGATCGCGTTTTTGGGGTCAACCAGAGGTTCGCCCTCGCTGACCGGCGCAACTCCTTCGGCGACGCCTCGGATGCTGTCCGCCAGAGTTTTGATCATGGACGTGATTTCTTCTTCGTTCATGTTGCGAACTGCGGCCTGGGCTTTGACGATTTCGATTGCTTGCTTCAGATAGTCTTCCATGTTTTCTCCGTGAATATATGTGATCACTGGTGACGCTGTATTTCTCCAGACAAAGTAGAGTGTAGATTAGTAGAGAATTTCAGAATGTCAAATTGTTTGTGATCAATATACCATCTGTTTTGTTGCGCAGACGTTGCGAAGGTGCGCAAGAGGCTGCCTGATAAAGAAAAGCAGGCAGAATTTGGTAACAAGGCCGGAAATGTTTTTTTTTGATTTTGGGCACGTCTTGACGCGACGGTTTTTTTCAGGTCACTTCCGCCAGCGGATGCCAATAGAGAATTACGAGGAGGGCCTATGCCATCGTTTGATATTGTGAGTGAACTGGATTTGCAGGAAGTGGATAATGCGGTCAACAATGTGCGCAAGGAAACCGAAACCCGCTATGATTTTCGCGGCGTGAACACCGAAATCGACTTGAATCGCAAGACCAAGGTCATATCCCTGGTAACCGGCGACGACATGAAGGTGCGGGCCATCCGGGACATGCTCATTTCCCATTTTGTCCGTCGCAAGGTCGACCCCAAGTCCATGGAGTTCGGTGAGCCTGAGAAGACGTCCAAAGGACAGCTCAAGCAGGAAATCAAGCTGCACGACGGCATCGACAAGGATGCCGCCCGCAAGCTGGTCAAGATCATCAAGGACAGCAAGGTGAAGGTTCAGGCGGCCATTCAAGACGAGCAGGTCCGGGTCACGGGCAAGCAGATCGACGATCTGCAGGCCGTGATCTCGGTACTCAAGAGCACGGAATTCGAGCTGCCGCTGCAGTTTGTCAACATGAAGAAGTAGGGGGACGCAGTGCACTCGGTAATGCTTGGAATTGTCTCGTGGCTGACCGGACATCCACTGGTCCTGGCAGGTGTTGCGGTTGTCCTTGCGCTTTTGCTCTGGAAGCAGCCACGGCAGACCCTGAAAATGCTGGTTGCCGTGGCCGTCATTGTCGCGGTCGGCTACCTGGTGTCGGGGATCGCGCATTTCACCATGCAGAGCGCCGGGACCAAAGAGCAGATAATGGAGAAAGCGCCGTAGGTCAGCCGGCTGCGGGCAAAAGCATCTTGACCTTGGTTCCCTGCCCGGGTGCGGATTCGAATTCCAGGCGGCCGCCATGATCGTACATGATGGCCGAGGAGATGGACAGGCCCAGGCCGGTGCCGCCCTGTTCCCGCTTGGTGGTGAAAAACGGATCCTGGATGTATTTCAGGTCCAGGGGGTCGATGCCGCAACCGTTGTCGCAGACCTCCACCCCGGCCCAGGTGCTGTTTTCGCCCTCGCCGGACAGCACGCGTACGGTGATTTTTCCTTTTTTGACCGGCACGGCCTCGCAGGCATTGACCAGCAGGTTGATCAGCACCTGGATCAGTCGCTGCGGATCGGCGTGGACCGTGGCCGGTTCCGGAGCCAGTCGAACCAGATAATCCGGGGCCGCGTTCTTGAGCTTGTGGCGGACAAAGGCCAGGGCGCCGACGACAACATTGTTCAAATCCGTGCTTTCGCGTTCGCCCTCGGGGCGTTGGCGCGAATAGTCCTTGAGCCGGGAGACGATGTCCCGGATCCGGTCCGATCCGTCGATCATGCCTTGCAAGAGAGGCGGCATCTGCACTTTGAGTTCTGAAAATTCCAGCCCGCCCAACACAAAATCCCCATGTTCCTCCTGGTATTCTTCCAGAACGTGCAGGGCGTCGGTCCAGATGTCGCGCAGCAACGGCAGGTTCAGGGTCAGGAAACTGTTGGGATTGTTGATTTCGTGGGCCACGCCGGCCACCAGCACGCCAAGGGACGACATTTTGTCGGCCTGAATCATTTTCTGTCGCCGCAGTTCCGCCTTGCGTTCCGCGTCCTTGCGGGCCGTGATGTCCGTCAGCTTGCCCTCGATAAAAACCGTGCGTCCGCTCTCGTCCTTTTCGCTGCGGGCGTTGAATTCGACCCAGATTTCGCTGTCGTCCCGGCGGCGCATGCGCGTTTCAAAATCCTTGAGCACTCCGTCGCGGCGCAGGATGGAAAAGACCCGCTCCCGGTCGTCGGGATCGACGTAGAGCTGCTGGCCGATGTTGGTCACCGTGGCCATGAGATCCTCGGGCGAGTCGTATCCCAAAATGCGGGCCATTTCGCGATTGGCCTCCAGAAAACGCCCGCCGGCCGTGGAGCGGTAGATGCCTTCCAGGGCTTTTTCAAAGATGGCCCGGTACTTCTTGCCCTCTTCCTCCCGTTCGCTCCATTCGGTGATGTCGTGGGCAAAGACAGCCGCGCCAAGAATCTCCACGCCATGCATCAACGGCACATAGGTGTTCTGGTAGAATCCTATTTCCCCTTTGGGTTTTCGGTACTTGCGACGCAGAATGTAGGATTCGCCGGCCAGGACGCGGTCAAAATTGCGGCGGGACGCGGCCCGTTCCTCCGGGTCGCGCAGGATGTCGAAGACATGCATGCCGGGATGGATGTCCAGATTCCAGTTGTGTTTGACGAATTCCCGGTGGGCCTGGTTGAAGGTGATGTAGTTGTAGTTCAGGTCCAGGGAAAAGAGCATCAGGTTCTGCGGTGTGTCCACCAGAGCCCGCAGGTTTTGCAGTTCGCGGGCCAAGCGGCGGTTTTTCTGTTCCAGTTCGCGCAGCCTGTGCAGACAGTCTTCCCGTGTGGCGGTCATGCCTTGGGCTGGGATCTGTGGAGTTTGTTCAGGCGCTTGTTCAGGGCCTGCCTGGACACGCCCAGCATGCTCGCGGCCATGGCCTGGTTGTCGCCGGTGCGGCGCATGGCTTCGCGGACCAGGTCGGCGCAGACTTGTTTGAGGGTCGGCAGTTCGGGGCCGAACTGGACCTGACTTCCTGCTCCCGGCGTACTGAGCGGGGTTCCCTGATGCTCTTCGATATGCTTGCGGATGCGCTCGATGTTCAGGTCCTGATCGCCGGAGCAGCTGATGGCGTCAACGATGAGAAACTGCAATTCCCTGACATTGCCGGGAAAAGGATAGGACGCCAGCAGGGGCAGCAGTTCTCCCGGCACTGCCGGTCGTTTGCGATGCAGGCAGCCCTGGCGCAGAAAATGATCGACCAGCAGCGGCAGGTCTTCGCGGCGCTGACGCAAGGGGGGCAGGTGCACATGGTGGGCGCGCAGCCGGTAATACAGGTCCGAGCGGAAACGATCCGGCTCGTTCAGGCTGCCCGGATCAACGTTGGTCGCGGCAATGATGCGGGCGTCGGTCTTGCGGGTCACGTCCGAACCGATGGGCAGGTATTCGCGCTCCTGCACCAGTCGGAGCAGTTTGACCTGGGAGGCGGGAGCCAAGTCGCCGATCTCGTCGAGAAAGAGAGTGCCGGCCTTGGCGTTTTCCACCAGACCCAGCCTGGCCCGGTCCGCGCCGGTGAATGCGCCCTTTTTGTGTCCGAAAAGGGTGTCGGCCAGGATGTTGTCGTCCAGACCGGCCACATTGACCGGCACGAACTCACCTTGTCGGCCGCTCAGATCATGAATGGCCCGGGCCACCAGTTCCTTGCCCACGCCGGATTCACCGGTGATCAGCACGGGCTGGGCGCTGGGAGCAATGGCTTCGATGTACTGAAAAATGGAGCGCATGGTTTTGGAGCAGGTGACGATGGAAGCAAAGGCCTCGGGATGCTCCAGGGTGTCCTGCAGGAAGCGGGTGCGCAGGCTGCTGTTTTCGCGCTTGAGTTCGCGGATCTGAATGGCGTGCCGGATGCCGGAGACCAGGCTGTTTTTGTCGGTCGTTTTGACAAAGAAATCAAAGGCCCCTTTTTTGATGCAGGCCACGGCCGTTTCCACCTGCCCCATGCCGGTGATGACCAGAATCGGGATGTCCGGGTATTTTTCGGACACCATGGAGATGAGTTCTTCGCCGCTGACTCCGGGCATGGCCAAGTCCACGGCCATGGCCTCGACTTCCGTCGTGGAGAGGATTTCGGCTACGCGGGAACTGTCCTGACAGCAGAGGATGTTGTCGATGCCATGGGATTTCAGGGCCAGGGAAAATGACCTGAGCCAGTTTTCCTCGTCGTCGACAAGCAGTATCGGGTGGGTTGGATAGGTGGTCATGACGTCCCCCTAATCGTATTTGCGTTCGTCAACAAGGGCGGGCGCTCCGTCCGGGATATGCTCTTCTCCGGAGAGCACGACCACCGCCGGCCGCAGCTTGAGCCCCTCCTGAAAGGCCGCGCCCACTTCAGCCGGATCAACCGAGGCTGTTGCCTGGATGCGCAGGGTCAGGCCGTCCTTGCCCTTGGCGTTGTCGATGACCACCTGATGGCGGGCGATCTGCGGGAAATGGGCCATGACCTGCGCCACCTGGGCCGGGTAGATGAACTGCCCGCGCACCTTGGCCGTGTCGTCGACCCGCCCCAGAATGCCCAGCAGCTTGTCCGTGGTGCGGCCGCAGGGGCAGGCGGTCGTGGACAGTCGCGACAGGTCGCCCGTGGCCAGCCGGATCAGGGGATAGTCGGGCGTGAAAGGCGTGACGACCACTTCGCCCATTTCTCCCGGAGGCACGGGCCGGCCGGTGGCCGGATCGCAGATTTCGACAAAACAGCGAGTCGAGAGGTGCATGCCGCCCAAAGCCGGGCATTCGTAGGCGATGCACCCGACATCGGCCGTGCCGTAGCCCTGGCGCACGATCATGGCAAACATATCCTGAACCTCGGTTCGCAGGCTTTCGGGCAGACGCTCGGCCGCGACAAAGGCGACCTCCAGATGCAGGTCCTTTTGCGGATCAAGCCCTTTTTCCCTGGCCTTTTCGCCCAGGGTTTTCAGAAAACTGGTCATGCCGACAAAGCCGGTCACCGGCAGGTCCTGCATGAGTTGCAGCTGTACGGCCGAGTTGCCCGGACCGGCCGGGATCACGGCGCAGCCCAGGGTGCGCAGGGGTTCCTCCAGCATCAGACCGGCCGGAGTGAGATGGTAGCTGAAGGTCATCTGGGCCAGATCGCCGGCCCGGAAACCGGCGGCGTGAAAGGCCTCGGTCCAGCCCCAGTAGTCCGGTCCGCTGCCTTCGGGATCGTAGATCGGGCCGGGAGATTGATAGATGCGCGACAGCCGGCCGGGGTGGCAGGACAGAAACCAGCCCAGGCCCTTTTCCTGCTGCAACCGGGACAGGTCTTTTTTGCGCAGGACCGGGATGCTGGAAAAATCGTCCGGAGAGCGGATCTCGTCGGCGCTGATACCGGCCGCGGTCAGTCGTTCGCGGAATTCGCCGTCCACGGACAGTGCCTTGCCGACCAAGGCCTGCAAAGTTTGCCACTGACGATTCAAACGGGTGGAGGAAGATTCGGTCTCGCGCTCGTGGTAAAAGCCCTGAGTTCTGTCCATGGACGCTCCGGATGGGAAAAATGTAGTTGATGTGGAAAGAGCCCCTGCCCTCGTCAGCCCAGCCAGCGTTTGCGTCGCCGGTAGTGCTTGACGTCGTGATAGCTCCGTTTTTCCCCGCCATGACTGAGGCCCAGATAGAATTCCTGCACGTCGGGGTTTTGCAGAAGATCCCGGCCCGCTCCGTCCATGACGATGCGGCCGTTTTCCATGATGTAGCCGTAATCGGCCAGGGACAGGGCCATGCGTGCGTTCTGCTCGACCAGGAGAACGCTGACGCCTTCGTTCTTGTTGATCTTGGCCACGATGTCGAAAATTTCCTCGACCAGCAGCGGGGCCAGTCCCAGAGACGGCTCGTCCAGAAGGAGCAGTCTGGGACAGGCCATGACGGCCCGGCCAATGGCCAGCATCTGCTGTTCGCCGCCGGACATGTATCCGGCCAGCTGGTTGCGCCGTTCGCGCAGTCTCGGGAAGTAGGCGTACACTTTTTCGGCGTTGTGGACAAAGAGCCGCCGTGGCTGGGTGTAGGCGCCGCAGCGCAGGTTCTCTTCCACGGTCAGGTCTTCGAAGATGCGCCGTCCTTCCATGACCTGAAAGACTCCGGCCCGGACCAGCTTTTCCGGCCCCAGCCGGACCGTGTCCACTCCGTCGTACAGGACGTTTCCCGAAGTGACCTGGCCGTTCTCACCGGCGAGCAGGCCGGAAATGGCCTTCAGGGTGGTGGACTTGCCCGCGCCGTTGGCGCCGAGCAGGGTGGTGATGCTACCCTGGGCCACGTCCAGGGACAGGCCTTTCAGGACCAGAACCACGTCGTTGTAGACCACTTCCAGATTCATGACTTGGAGGATGTTCATCGAATTTCCGTCTGTTAGGTGCGAGTTCTCAGGAGATGCGGTCTGTCCCGCCATGCTCCGCCGGCAAGACAGGCTTTTTGCCTGTCACCACGCGATGGACGGCCCGATCTGTCGACCGCCCATCGCGATTGCGGATTAGTGGCCGAGCCATTCCTTTTTGCGTTCCAGTTCCACGGTTTCCACGAACTGGATCTGACCGTCCCTGAAGGTGCAAATGTTGACGGCCATGGTCGGCCGGTGGTCATCGGCAAAAAAGCTCACCGCCGGGGCCAGGCCCATGGGATCGTAGTCGCGCATGGTTTCCAGGGCGTTCTTGATGCTTTCGCCGGTGACGTCGCCGGCGGCCTGCGCCATTTTCATCCCTTCGCACATGACCAGGGCCGAGACAAATCCGCGCACATAGTGGGTCATCTGCGGCTTGTCCTTGGTCAGGGTGCGGATCACGCTCATGCCGGGCACGTCCTGGCCGTAGATGACCGCGCCCTGCAGGCCGAAATGTCCGCCGGCCGTGTCGCCGGCCAGCTTGAACAGGTCTTCGTCGCTGCTCCAGATGTTGGTCAGGAAGGTGCAGGTTATGCCGAGCTTCTGGGCGTCCTTCATGATCACGGCCGTGGACGGGGTGGTGCCGCCGGTCCAGACAAAGTCGGGCTCGACCTTTTTCAGGCTGAGCAGCTGCGGGGTGGCGTCGATGGCCTTGAGGTCGACGTTTTCCTGGCCGACGATGTCAAAGCCCAGTTCCTTGGCGTATTCCTTCATGGCCGGAATGGGCACGGTGCCGTAGGGATTGTCCGGGAAGACGAAGGCCAGCTTCGGGGCGCGGTCCTCGGTCCAGGAGTCGCGCAGATACTTGAGACCGGCCCGGCCCTGAGTGGAATAGTCCGGTGTCACGGTGAAATTATAGGGAGCGTTGCTCGGGTCCATGAGGTGGGCCGAATAGGACGCCGAAAAAACCGGGATCTTGTCCTTGGCGACAAACTTGACCAACGCTTCGGTATCGCCCGTTCCCCAGCCCTGCAGGGCGACGATGCCGGCCGAGGTGAAGCGCTTGTAGGCGGCCAGGGCCTGCTGCACGTTGTAGGCGTAGTCGACCTGCATCAGTTCCACGGGCTGGCCGCCGATGCCGCCGTTATCATTAATATAGGCGATGCAGTCCTTGATGCCCTGGGCATAGGGCACGCCGACGCTGGAAGTCGGTCCGGTCAGGTCGGACAGCAAGCCCACCTTGTACCCGGCAAAGGCCGGACCGACGGACAAACAAAGGGCCAACATGGTCAGAACAAAATGCTTTTTCATACATACTCCGGGCAAAAGGTGAATCGGACATGGGGTCCGCGGTTAGTAGGCAAAGGGATACAGCTTCCAGTACGACTTGATCAGCCGCCATTTGCGGACCAGTCCTTCGGGCTCGAAGATCAGGAACAGGACCAGCATCAGGCCGAAGACTCCTTCCTTCATGGGCACGATCATGGCGCTCAAGTCCGGAGCCATGCCGCCCAGGGAAGCAATGAGCAGGTTCAGCAGTTCCGGCAGCAGGGTGATGAAGATGGCCCCGAAAATGGACCCCAGCACCGAGCCCATGCCGCCGATGATGATCATGGCCAGATAGCTGATGGACAGCCCGATGGAGAACTGCTCCGGGGTGATGTACATGGTGTAGTGGGCCCACAGTCCGCCGGCGATCCCGGCCAGAAAGGCGCTCAGCCCAAAGGCCTGCAGCTTGAAGGCAAAGAGGTTGACCCCGACGTTCTCGGCCGATTGATGGTAGTCGCGGATGGCGACAAAGGCCCGGCCCGGCCGGGTGCGGACCACGTTGGACACGACCAGCACGCACAAGGTGGTCACGGTCAGGATGAGGTAGAAGATCCTGGCGTCGGTATCAAAGGTAAAGCCGAGAATTTCCGGAGGGTCGACCGGGAGTCCGTTGGCGCCGCCGGTCACGCTGCCGGCGTGCAGAAAGACATATTCCAGGATGAGCTGGGCGGCCAGGGTCGAGATGGCCAGGTAGATGCCCTTGAGGCGCAGGGACGGGATGCCGAAGAACATGCCGATCATCGCCGCCACCGCGCCGCCGCCCAGGAGGGCCAGAAAAAAAGGCGCGCCCATGTTGGAAAAGACCGCCGCCCCGTAAGCCCCGACGCCGACAAAGGCCCCGTGTCCCAGGGACATCTGGCCGCAGACACCGGTCAGCAGGTTGAGGGACACGGCCCCGATGACCGCGATGAGAATCAGATTCAGGACCGACATGACATAGGAATCCAGAAACTGCGGGCAGACCAGCATGACCAGGAAAAACAGGGCCAGACAGAGTTTCTGGAATCCGGAGCGGAACAGCCCGTCCTCGGCCCGGTACGATGTGTAGAAAAGACCGCATTTGTCGACGCTCATACCCGTTCAATCTCCTTGGTGCCGAAAAGGCCGTACGGTTTGACCATGAGGATGATGACCAGGATGATGAACGAGGCCACTTCCTTGAATCCGCCCAGGCCGAAGAGATCCTTGGCCGCTCCCTCGCAGATGTTTTCCAGCACGCCGATGATCAGGCCGCCCAGGGCCGCGCCGAGCAGGCTGTCCAGCCCGCCGAGAATGACGGCCGGAAAGACCTTCAGTCCCAGGTGGCCGAGCTGGGCGTTGATGCCGTTGATGTTGCCGAGAATGATCCCGCCGATGCTCGAAACCACGGCCGCGATGCACCAGGACAGGGCAAAGATGGACTTGATGCCGATGCCCATGGACTGGGCGGCCTGCTGGTCAAAGGCCGTGGCCCGCATGGCGATGCCCAGGGACGAATACTTGAAAAAGAGGCTGAACACCCCAAACAGGAGGAGCGAGAGGGCAAAGGCCGCGATATAGACCGGGGCAATGGGCAGTCCCAGGATCATGAACGGCTCCTGGGGCAGAATGGGCGGATAGACCCGGATCTGCGTGCCCCAGCCCATCTGGACAAAGGATTTGAGCATGGACGACAGGCCGATGGTGACCATGATGACGGAGATGATGGGTTCGCCGATCAGCGGTCGCAGAATCATGCGCTCGACCAGAATGGCCAGGATCACGGAAAAAACCAGGGTCAGCACAAAGGAGACCAGAAACGGCAGCTGGTACTGCACGGTCAGGGCGAAACAGACATAGGCCCCGACCATGACCAGTTCGCCCTGAGCGAAATTGACGACCTTGGTCGCCTTGAAAATGATGACAAAGCCCAGGGCGACCAGGCTGTAGATGGAGCCGACCACCAGGCCGTTGATGATGAGCTGGAGATAGTATTCCATGGGTTATCCTTGGATGTCGCGGATGCAGATGGCCCCGGTCATTTCCCGGCGCGACCCGTCCTGGTAGGTGATGGCGATGCACAGATCCGTGGTGTCCGACTGGTCGTAGAGCGCGTTGATCAGTTCGGCGTAGCGCTCGCCGATGACCTTGCGCCGGATTTTGCGCGTGCGGGTCAGTTCGCCGTCGTCGGCGTCCAGTTCCTTGAACAGCAGGGCAAAGCGGCGAACCTGCGTGCCGTCCTGCAGGGCCGGATTGATGGCCCGGATTTCCTTTTCGATCAGGTCGTAGAGTTCGGGCCGGGAGGCCAGATCCTGATAGGTGGTGTAGGTCAGACCCTTGGATTCGGCCCAGCGTCCGGCAATGTCCCCGTCCAGACAGATGATGGCGGCGATAAAGTCCCGGCCATGACCCAGGACCACGGCTTCCTGGACATAGGTCGAGAACTTGAGCTTGTTCTCGATGAACTGCGGCGAAAAACGCACGCCCGTGGCCGTGGTCATGACGTCGGACAGGCGGTCGATGATGACCAGTTGGCCGTTGTCCTTGAAAAAACCGGCGTCGCCGGAATGCAGCCAGCCGTCTGTCACGGTTTCGGCCGTGGCCTGCTCGTTGCCGAGGTAGCCCTGGAACACGGCCGGGCTTCTGGACAGGATCTCGCCTTCTTCGGAAATGCGGATATCGGTGTCGGCAATGGGTTCGCCGACACTGTCGAAGCTGACGCTGCCGTCCTTGTGGATGCAGGAAATGCCCGCGATCTCGGTCTGGCCGTAGATCTGCTTCAGGTTGACGCCCAGGGCGTGAAAAAAGGTGAAGGTGTCCGGCCCCAGGGGCGCGCCGCCCGTGGACGCCGACCGCACCCGGCTGAAGCCCAAGCGGTCGCGCAGGGCGCGGAACAGTCCCCATTCGGCCAGGCGGTTCATGACGCGCAGACCAAGGCTTGGCGTGCCTCCGGCCAGGACCTGCGCGGCATAGCGGGTGCCGATGGGCATGAACAGATTGAAGAGCAGGCGCTTGAAGGCGGTGGTCTCCATGATGCGCACCCGGACCTTGGCGGCCATGTTTTCCCAGACCCTTGGCGGGGAAAAGATGAGGTGCGGCCCGATCTCGCGGATATTTTCCTGCACCGTGTCCGGTTCTTCCGGGAAATTGACGCAAAAGCCGAACAGAAGGGCCGAGGACGCGGCCATCATCTGTTCGCCCATCCAGGCCAGGGGCAGAAAGGACACGAATTCGTCCGTCTCCCGTTTGGGATCGGACAGGCCCAGGTTCCAGGCCATGGACAGCAGGTTTTTGTGCGAGAGCATGGCCAGCTTGGGCCGGCCCGTGGACCCGGAGGTGGTGGCGATGAGGGCCGTGTCGTCCGGTGAGACGCTGTTGATCCAGGATTCGAATTCCCCGGCTTTGTCCCGGCCCAGGTCCCGGATCTGGTCAAAGGACCGCAGGCCGGGCGCGTCATACGCGGTCAAGCCCTTGGGGTCGTGGAAAATGATGTGTTCAAGCAGGGGCAGTTGGTCCCGGATGGACAGGATCTTGTCGACCTGTTCCTGGTCCTCGGCCACGACCAGCTTGGCCTTTGAAAGCTCGAAGACGTAGCCGATCTCCTCTCCCGGCGAATCCTGGTACAGGCCCAGGGACGCCCCGCCCAGGCCCTGGATGGCCAGCTGGGCCCAGAGCCATTCGGGGCGGTTGTCGCCGATGATGACGATGATGTCTCCCCGGCCAAGGCCCAGGGCCTTGAGACCGGCCGCGAATTCGGCGGTGACGGCGTAGTACTCGGCAAAGGAAAAGGGCTGCCACACGCCCAGGCTTTTCTCGCGCAGGGCCGTGCGCCGGGGGCGGGTGCGGCTGTTGTCCAGCAGAAGCTTGGGCAGGGTGGTTTCGTAAGGCGTGGTCATTTAGCGTCCCTTGTACAGTGCGTCTTCATCGCCCAGGTAGGCGCTGATGACCTTGGGATTGGATTGGATCTCGGCCGGCGTGCCGCTGGCCAGTACCCGGCCGAAGTCGAGCACGACCACGTGGTGGGACAGGTCCATGACCACGCCCATGTCGTGTTCGACCAGAAAAACCGTCACGCCCCATTCTTCATTGATATCGAGAATGTAGCGGGCCATGTCCTCGGTCTCCTCCAGGTTCATGCCGGCCATGGGCTCGTCCAGCAGGAGCAGTTCGGGTTCAGCGGCCAGGGCCCGGCCCAGCTCGACCTTTTTCTGCACGCCGTAGGGCAGATGTCCGGCGATATGGTGGCGGTAGGGGGAGAGGTTCAGGAAATCGATGATCTCCTCGACCCGCTGGCGGTGGCGGTCTTCTTCCCGTCTGGCCCGGCCCAGATAGAAGATGGACGACAACAGGCCGTAGTCCAGGCGCGAGTGACGGCCGACCATCAGATTATCCAGGACCGACAGGCCGCGGAAAAGGGCGATGTTCTGGAAGGTGCGGGCCAGGCCGAAAGCGGTGCGCTTGTGGGCGCTGACCCCGGTCAGCTTCCGGCCGTTCATGGCGATATTGCCCTTGGTCGGGGTGTAGCGGCCGGAAATGCAGTTGAGCATGCTGGTCTTGCCCGCGCCGTTGGGGCCGATGAGGGAGGTGATGCTGCCCTTGGCCACCCGGCACGACACCCGGGACAGGGCGGCCACACTTTTGAAGGTCAGGCTGACCTCCTTGATTTCCAGCAGGGGACTACTGCCATTCATGCTTGAAATCCTCGGGGCCGACCACGTCGTAACCGGCCTTTTGCAGGGCGGCGGCAATGGACGAGGGGTTGGGGGTGTCGACGCGGATGACGACCATGCGCCGGTCCTTGTGGGTGAAGGTGCCGGTGGAGATGATGGAATAGCCCAGGCTGTCGATGATGCCGGACACTTCCTTGAGTACGCCGGGCCGGTCGACCACCTCGAAGACGATGCGCGATCCCCCCTGAGCGTAGCCCATCTCTTCGGCCAGGACTTCGAGCATGACCGTGCGGTTGATGTAGCCGATGAGGTCGCCGTCAGGATTGACCACGGCCAGCCCGGCCAGGTTCTTTTCGTGCATGATCATGGCCGCGGTCTCGATTTCCGTTTCCGGACCGACGGCCGTGATGTCCTTGCGCATGATCCGTCCCACGGTCAGCTTGGACAGGAGGTAGTTGATCTCGTGCTTGTCCAGCCCGGTCATGAGCGACGGCATGGCCGCCGTGATGTCCTCGGTGCGGACATAACCGACCAGACGACCGTCCTGGACCACGAACAGCATCCAGAAACGTTGCTCCTCCATGAGCCTCTGCGCGTCCTCGGCCAGGGCGTCCGGGGGCATGCTGATGAAATTTTTGAGCATCTTGAGCCCGACAAACATGGTTGCTCCTTTGATCGCGGGTGAATGATGCCGGCCCTATAGAAAAGATCGTGCCAGGATGGGCCGTTCCCGGCAGCGCTGGCAAAAGCCGCGTCAAGCCGCGCCGGAGTCTTCACGCCATGTCCGCGCCCGTGTATTATTCAGGTGAGGAAGGAGTCTTTTAGTTTCAGAGGGTTAAGAAACGTTGTTCTTTTGTTCGCGGGTATGGCGTCTTTGTGCGCTACCGGCTGATGACGAATTTTGGTTGCAGGTTCCTTCCATAAGATATGGTTGCGGGCCATGACCTGCTGATGCGTAGGCCATCCGGGGAACGCCTTTTGATGCAATGAATGTTGACGCAATGCTGGACCGGCGGTCCATTCTTCCCTTTCCAGGGCCGGGCCGGAAAGGCATCTTTTGTTGCCGCAGCAATTTTCATTGCCCGTCAGTCTCTGGGTCGGTCTCGCTCATACTTTGGTATGAGAGAGACTGAGAAGAGTGTGAATTTTGATCCGACCCGTTGACTCGGGAATGGCTCAGGTCTACGTAATCATCAAACAATGAGAAAAGCCAAACCAGTCGTGAGTCTGGGACGGAAAGCCAAGGATCTGGATCGGCCAGACAGCCGGGTTGCCTCCGGAGGGAGGAAGTTATGAAGAAATTATTAGTTATTCTACTTGCCTTGTTATGGGCTGGTCAGGTTTCAGCCGCAGTGATTCCAGGTCTCTTTAACACAGGAGTCGATGAAAACAACAACGGAATCGATGATTATTTTAAGGTTAATGGTGGGGATGCTTTTATCGTTAGCCCACTTGACGGAGGCTGGTTCCCAAATACTTCAGCTTCAAAATGGATATCTGTTAATGTTGCTGGGAATGAAGGGGGGTCAGGAGGTACTACCGCAACGTACACGACTGAGTTTGACTTGACGGGCTATGATCCAAGTACGGCGTGGATTAAAGCGACTGCAGTCTGGGATGATCTCTTAACAATATCTTTGAATGGCAATGCAGTAGGTTCAGGTGGTGCATCGTGGTGGCAATCACAGGAATTTGTGATCAATAATTATTTCCAGAGTGGTTTGAATATCCTTTCGTTCGTGGTTCAAAATACTGGAAATTTCGCAACCGGACTAAATGTAGCTTTTGAAAGTTCAGTAAGACCAGTCCCCCTCCCCGCCGCGGCTTGGATGTTGGGTGCCGGTTTGGTTGCCCTGGTTGGGGTTCGGCGCAGGATGAACAGGTGAGCGCTTCCGCTTCCGACATAAAA
>CAZYZA010000084.1:3141-15127 GCA_964651415.1 uncultured Desulfovibrionaceae bacterium | reverse complement strand
GTTCAGCAGCCGGGATCGCAACATTGTCCGCTTTGAGTGGAAACGGGTAGAGTGAGGGGCAGCTGCCCGGACCTGGCTGGCCGCCGAATAGAGGGTAGTTGTCGTCTTTTCAAATGTCCGCGAATACTTGGCAAGGAGGGTGAAATAATGATCGCGCAGATTTTTTTGGTGTTCCTGGTCTGTCTGCTGCCCACCGCAGCCGTGGCCAATGAAGATGTTCTGATTCTTGTCGACGGTCAAATCCGTCATGAAGTCCCGATCGACTCAATCCGACAGGATGCCGACCTTGAGTTTACCATTTTTGATCCGTTTCGGGCTCGCGAAGTCAAAGTTCGCGGGATCCTTCTCGAAGAGTTGCTGCACAGGCATTTTTCCCGGGTGCCCGACTCCATCAGGCTGATTGCCCATGACGATTACGCCCTTGTCTTCACCGACTGGAAGACCGACCATTGGATAGTTGTCACCCATGAGGATGGCGCCCCCCTGTCCTTGCGCACTCAAGGGCCGTTGCGGCTGGTCGAGCGCCACTATCGCGGGCGGGATCCCAAGAACCTTCGTGACTTCAATGATTGGATCTGGATGCTGAAGGCGATCGAAGCCGGGCCATGAAACCGCAAGAGCTCCGTAAAAGCCGCTGGTGGTGGTTGAGCCTGCTCAGCTTCTTCCTGCTGATCAGTCTGCTTTATATTGAAATGGGCTATTTCTATCCGCAGGTGCAGCGCTATTTCGACAGTACCGGCGGGCTGACGTCACAGCAGCTGGTCGCCAGGGCTCGGACCTATCTGTTCAAGAGCCTGGAAGACTATGCCGAGATGTCCGCGTCCGAGGAGAACTCCCAAAAGGTGCGGCACAACCTGAACATGGCCTACGGGTTGCTGAACGTTGATCTCTATCGGCAGCATTATCCCTGCACCGCGCCCGCCCTGGAGCAAATCGACATGCTTGATCAGCGGCTCCACAAGGAGGAGCAAAGAGATTTTGCCGGTTACTCCCTGGCTCTTCTCCCCATTCTCCAGTGCACCGACGTAATCCAGACCGGTCAGGACAGAAAGCGGGCCCAATTGGCGATCAATCTCGCGGATAACCTCGGGTTTCATCAACGGTTGCTGTTCTGGGGATCCTTGGCGATGGTCTCAGCCGGACTGGCCTTTTGGGCGCTTCACAGAAAACAGCAAAAGCTGATCGAAGCCGGCAGGGACGAAACCGAGCGCTGGATAGATCACGCCATGCGCGACGGCCTGACCGGAGTTCTGAACCGACGGGCATTTGAAGCCGATCTGAATAAAAGTCTGGAGCAGTACAGGGAGAACGGCCAGCCATTCTCCCTGTTGATGTGCGATATCGATTTCTTCAAGCAGTATAACGATTCCCTGGGACATCTTGAAGGCGACAAGGCTCTGCAGCTTGTCGCCGGAGCACTGGCCACGGGTTTGCGGGCCATGGACAGCCTGTATCGCTACGGCGGGGAAGAGCTGGTGATCATTGTCAGCAATGCCAACATGGCCCAGGCTCAGGGGGTCGGCCAGCGGGCATTGGAGCTGGTGCGTGAGCTGCGTCTGCCTCATCCGCACAGCCGGACCGGCTATCTGACCATCTCCATGGGGTGCGCCACCAGCAACGAAACCGAAACAGCCGCCGAAAGCCTTCTGGCCCTGGTGGACAGACGGCTCTACCTGGCCAAGCAATCCGGTCGCAATCGACTGGTCTGTGCCGATGAAGCCCTTTGAGACCCACCCTCGGGCCAATGCCGGGGGCGATATGCTCGGGTGAAGGATTGACGTGTCTTTTTATGCCATGGCCGGTTGGACAACGGCGTTTGTCCGGGTATGTACGACACAGGATCGTGGGACATCTTAGGGGACGGGTCCGTGAAGGTTCGCGGCGAGTTGCGGCTCTGTTCGAGAATGTCCGTCCATGAAGTTTCACAGGGAGCAGAAGATGGCTGTTTGGACCCATTTTCACCGGTTGGGGGCGAAACGACTGATCGTCTGGGCCGTGACCGCGGGCATCGTGGCCGTGATGGCCCTGGTCGTTCCGGCCAGGGCCGATGTGCTCAGCCCGAGCGAACGGGCGTGGCTCAAACATAACGAACCGGTCATTTTTGTCAGTCAGACCACCTATCCGCCTTTTGAATTCATTGATCGCGCCGGTCAGCGTCAGGGCATGTGCCTGGATCTGGCTCGGTGGATCGCCGCTGAATTCGGGTTTCAGGTCCGTTTTCAGGACATGGCGTTCAAGGATGCCCAAAAGGCCGTGCTGGAAGGGCGGGCCGATGTGCTGACCAGCCTGTTTTACAGCCGGGAACGGGACCAGCGCTTTGATTTTTCCCAGACCACCTGGGAGGTGCCGGCCGTGATCTTTGTCCCGGCCGAACGGCCGGACATCATCGGTGTGGCTGATTTGGCCGGCAAGCGCATCGCCATGCAACGTGGCGATTACGCCGAAGAGTATTTGCGCACCAAGGGCTTTGATTATCAGCTCGTGCCGGTCGGTTCCTTTGCCGAGGCGGCCGACGCCGTGCTGACCGGACAGGCCGACGCCATGATCGGGGACCGGCCCATCGTCCTGCACCACCTGTATTCCAATGGTCTGCTGGAACAGATGAAAACCGTGGGCGAGCCGCTGTATGTCGGCCGCAACAGCATGGCTGTGGCTGAAGGACGCCGGGAGCTGGTCGGCATCCTGAACAAAGGCATGGACCTGGCCAGGCAGCGCGGGGTGTTCGAGGACATCTCCGGCAGATGGCTGGGCACGCACTATCGGAGTGGTCCGGAGCAGCAGGAGTCCCTGTCTCCGGGCGTGATCGTGGCCATGGCTACGGCCGTGGGCATGGCCGTCGTGCTGCTGGCCTGGGTGGTGCACCTGCGGTCCATGATTCGCCAGCGGTCGGCGGAGCTGCGCGAAGCCAGAGACTGCCACCGGCCTGTCGGGGCAACAGCGCCCTGGCGGAAGCTGATCGTCCGGGCCGCCCTTTTCCTGTGCGTGCTCATTCCCGGCGCCGTGATCGGCAATCATGTGTTGATCAACATGGTCGTCATGCCCGTTTATCTTGAACATGAAGGGGTGGATGTCCAAGCGCGGCTGACCGGCTCGCTCAAGGTTCTGGAAATGAATGCCGAGCGGTTGGAGAAGCAGGTGACGGACTGGGCTTTTTGGGACGATAGCGCTGCCTTTGTCCAAAATGCCGACCCCGGATACATTGAAGCCAACCTGAATTTGTCCCTGCTGTCCGATCAATCTGACCTCGACACCCTGGTTTTTCTCGATGTTCACGGCCGCGTGGTCTGGTCCGGCGCATACGATCCGGTTTTGGAGCAGGATGTCGTCCTGGCGGAGTTGTCCGCCGAAGCCTTGGCCGCGAGCTTTCCTTTTCAGCAGCTTCTGGCATCGCCGGAGCCCTGGTCCGGCTTTCTGGCCACGGAGCACGGGGCCATGATCGTCGCTGCCAGCCCCATTCTGGCCACGGACAAAAGCGGTCCGGCCCGGGGCGTGCTGATCATGGGGCGATTTGTCCGGCCGTCCATGACCGAGGATTTGAAGCAACTGTTCAGATCGGATGTCGAAATCCTTGTGCCGGGCATGGCACGCTGGACAGCGCAGAGCGACGACATTGCCGCCCGCTTGTCGCCAGGGGCGTTCCTGACCCAGGAGAAGGGCGCGGACATGCTGGAGGGCTACATTCTGGCTGGTGATTGGGGTGGCCGACCCGCATTTTTGCTGCGGCTGAGTTATTCTCGGGACATGGTCAAACAGGCCCGCTCCACGGCGCGGCTGACCTCGATTATTTTATTTGAGGCCGTGCTGCTTCTTTTTGTCGGGACCACGGTCTGGTTCGCCTTGTCGCTGCGTGAAACTTATCGTCGTCAGACCCATGTGGAAGAACTGGTCCGCATTCGCACGGCTGCCCTGGAAGAGAGCGAGTCGAGAATCATGCGTCAAAATGAGCTGGTGACGACCTTGCTCGACAATCTGACCAGCGGTGTTTTCATGGTCGAGGCTCCCAGCGGAAAACCGCTCATAGCCAATCCGGCGGCCCGGGCCATGCTCGGGCAGGGCATCCTGCCGGATGCAACCACCACGAATCTGGCCGAGGTCTACAAGGCGCACAAGCCCGGCAGCGATGAGCCGTATCCGGTCGAGGAATTGCCCATTGTCCTCGGCATGAGCGGCCGGTTGGCCCATGTTGACGACATGATCGTGGACCGGCCGGATGGAACGCAGATCTGGCTCGAAGTGTTTGGCGCGCCGGTGCGCAATGATTCCGGGGAGATCTGGGCCAGCCTGGTCAGCTTCCACGACATCACGGCCCGCAAACAGGGAGAGGCCGCGATCATGGAAGCCAAGGTCCAGGCCGAGGCCGCCAATCGGGCCAAATCCGACTTTCTGGCCAATATGAGCCACGAAATCCGCACGCCCATCAACGGCGTCATGGGCATGCTTCAATCCCTGCAGGATACCGCGCTAAGCGATGCGCAGTCGCGCTACGTGGGCATGGCCGTTCAGTCGTGCCGGCGATTGGAGCGGTTGTTGTCGGACATTCTCGACCTCTCACGGATCGAGGCCGGCAAGCTGGCCATTCAGGTCGCGCCCATGAGTATCGACGAGATTTTCTGCCAGGTGCGGGATCTTTTTGCGCCGACTGTCGACAGCGGCCACGTGGAACTGCGTGTTGAAACCGACCCATCCCTGCCTCCGCTGGTCCTGGGTGACGGGGCGCGCTTGCAGCAGGTTCTGGTCAACCTGGTGGGCAACGCCTGCAAATTCACCCCGACTGGCCGGGTAGAGGCCGCGGCCTGGGTCCTGCCGTCTCGGCGCGACGGAGAGTGCCGGGTGTTCTTTTCCGTGTCCGACTCCGGCGTGGGCATCCCGGATGAAAAGATCAGTGAGCTTTTCCAACCTTTTGTTCAGGTCGGCGCAGGTTATGTCCGAGCCCATCAGGGCGCCGGGCTCGGTCTGTCCATCTGCAAGCGTCTCGTGGAACTCATGGGCGGCAGCCTGGCCATTGTCAGCGAATCCGGCGTTGGAACGACCATCGCCTTTGTTCTGGCTTTTCCGGTTTATGTCGGGCTGGAGGATGCCCGTCAGGATGCACGGGACGACAAATCCGTGGATCTCGACGGCATGAAGATTCTGCTGGCCGAAGACGATGCGGTCAGCGCATTGGCGGCCCGGGTGCTGCTCGGCAAACGTGGCGTCGAGGTTGTTCATGTCGAAGACGGGCAGGCGGTGCTGGACATGCTCGGGCGGGAAGCCTTTGATCTGATCCTCATGGATGTGCAGATGCCGGGCATGGACGGGCTGGAGGCCACCCGGCGCATTCGCGACGGACAGGCCGGCGAGAGCGCCCGGACCATCCCCGTCGTTGCCATGACCGCCTATGCCATGGCCGGGGACCGGGAGCGTTTTCTGGAAGCGGGCATGAGCGGCTACGTGGCCAAGCCCGTGGACATGGAGCGGGTGCTGGAGGTTGTGCGGGACATCATGGGCCGCGCCTGACAAGAGACCGTTTCGGACATGCAATCGCGTCGACAGTTGGGTCAAAACATGCCAAGACCGTGTCATGCTGGGGCCGCACTGATCAGGTGTCTTGAAATCGCGGTCCGCCGGGCTCGTCGCGAACGGAACCCCTGAACCCACATCCGTTCCGGGCCGGTCAAAGGATTGTCCGGATTTTTCCGGCAGGGTTTTGCGGGAAGTGGGAGCAGCGTGTGCCTGGCGGCGGGCCGCATTCAGCCGGGTCGGAGATGCGATGAAACATCTATGGATTCTGCCTTTGATTCTGGTCTGCTTCACGTTGAACGCGGCCCGACCGGTGTCCGGCGGGACCGGACAGGAGCGGGAAAAGGCCGGAAACGACAAGGTCTTGGCCGTTTTGCTGGAAAACGCGCCGGCCGGGATCGGCGTGATCGAAAATCGGGTTTTTGTCCGGGTCAATGACTACGTCCTGGATCTGAGCGGATACCAAAGAGATGAGCTCATCGGCCAGAGTTCCCGCGTGCTCTATCCCTCGCAGGAGGAATTTGAATTTGTCGGTCGGGAGAAGTACCGGCAGATTGCCGAAAAAGGGACCGGCCTGCTGGAGACCCGCTGGCTGCGCAAGGACGGCGGCATTCGTCATGTCCTCCTTTCAATCTCTCCGCTTGATCCGGACAACCCCGGCACGGGAGAAATCTTCACAGTTCTGGACAACACCGCGCGCAAAGAGGTGGAAGGCAGACAGGACGCCATGCTTTTCGCCCTGCAGGAAAGCGAGCAGCGTTTTCAGGATCTTTTTATCAATCACGGCGCTGTTTCCCTGCTGATAGAGCCCGCCACGGGCCGGATTCTTGACGCCAACCCGGCGGCCGCCAAGTACTACGGCTGGACCAGGCAGGAGCTGACGTCCATGTCGATCAAGGACATCAACATCCTTTCGCCGACCGAGGTCGCCAGGGAAATGGAGCGGGCCAAGGCCGGCGATCGTACCTACTTTGAATTTCGTCATCGTCTGGCCGATGGGTCCATTCGGGATGTGGCCGTCTTCAGCACGGGGATCACGACCCAAGGCCAGGAGGTGCTCTATTCCATTGTTCACGACATCACCGTGAGCAAAAAGGCTGACGCGGCCCTGGCCGCTCGGACCCGTCTGTTTCTGGCCGTACTGGGATGTCTGAGCCTAGTCCTGCTGGTGTTGGTCGCCAGGCTGAGCGCGAGTGTCCGGCAACGCAACGCCGCTGTGCAGGTCGCGCGGCGCAGCGAAGAAAAGCTCGGCTCTCTTTTCGGCGTCATGACCGATGTGGTCCTGGTCATGGATCGGGACGGACGCTATCTCGAAATTCTGCCGACCAACACGGACCGCTTTTATCGCCCGCCGCAGGAAATGATCGGACGGAATGTGCACGATGTCCTGCCGGCTCAATCCTCAGTTCGCGCGGTGGAGGTTATCCGGGCGGCCCTGGATGGAGATGTCAAGGTCAGCCTTGATTACCCGCTGGAGATCAACGGGGACCTCGTCTGGTTTTCCGGCGTGGTGACGCCCCTGACTTCGGACTCCGTGGTTTGGGTGGCCCGCGACATCACCGAACGCAAGCTGGCCGAAAACGCCCTTTCTGAAAGCGAACGCAGCAAGTCCGTGTTGCTCAGCAATCTGCCGGGCATGGCCTATCGCTGTCGCTACGACCGGGATTGGACCATGGAGTTCATCTCCGAGGGTTGTCTGGAATTGACCGGGTATGAGGTCGAGGATCTTCTGCACAACAAGCGGCTTTCCTTCAACGACGTCATCCTGCCGCAGTATCGGCAGAAGCTATGGGAAATTTGGATTGACTGTATCGCAGGGCGCGTGCCCATGCAGGCGGAATATGAGATCCGCACTGCCGACGGTCGGATCAAATGGGTCTGGGAACAGGGGCAGGCTGTTTTTGCTCCGGAGGGAGACGTCGAAGCCCTGGAAGGACTGGTTCTGGACATCACGGATCGCAGAGAAGCGGAGGAGGCCTTGCGGTCCAGTGAGCGCCGCTTTGGCGCCTTGATCCGCAACTCCTTCGACTCCATCATGATCATGGATCAAGACGGAATGCAGGTGTTTGTCAGTGAAGCCGTGGAGCGCATGGTCGGCTACACGTCGGACGAACTGACCAACATTCCGGTCATGGAGGAAATGCTCCATCCCGATGACCAGCAGCGGGTGGCGGCAGCCTTTCAGGAAATCCTGACCAAGGGCTATGGCGGAGTGCAGTACCGTCATCGGCACAAGAACGGCGGCTGGGTGCATCTGGAGGCCTGGGGAACAAACCAGCTGGATAATCCGGACATCGGCGGGGTGGTCGTCAATGTGCGCGACATCACCGAGCGCAAGCACTTCGAAGACGCCCTGCAGCTGGCCAAGGAGCAGGCCGAGGCCGCCAATCGGGCCAAGTCCGATTTTCTGGCCAACATGAGCCATGAAATCCGCACGCCCATCAATGGCGTGATGGGTATGCTCCAGGCCCTGCGCGACACAAATCTGGACGAGACCCAGACCCGATTCTCAACCATGGCCGTGCAGTCCTGCCGGCGGCTGGAACGCCTGCTGTCGGATATTCTCGATCTGTCGCGCATCGAGGCCGGCAAGCTGACCATTCAGCCCGCGCCCATGAGCATCGTCGCGGTCATGTGTCAGGTTCGGGACCTTTTTGCGCCGACCCTGACGGACGGTGCGGTGGAGCTGTGCTTTGATGCCGACCCCGCTCTGCCGGCCCTGGTCGTCGGCGATGCGGCCCGCCTGCAGCAGGTGTTGGTCAACCTTGTCGGCAACGCCTGCAAGTTCACCAATAGCGGACGGGTCGAGGTCCAGGCCCGGGTTTTGTCTCCGGTGCGGACCGGGCAGTGCCGGGTGTATTTTTCCGTGACCGACACGGGCATCGGCATATCCGATCAGCATCTCGCACGCCTTTTCAAACCGTTTTCCCAGATTGATGACGGCCAGGTCCGGGCGCACCAGGGGGCCGGCCTCGGTTTGTCCATCTGCAAACGTCTGGTCTCGCTGATGGGCGGCAATCTGGCCATTGTCAGCGAGCCGGGAGTCGGGACCAATATTTCATTTGCCCTCGGTTTTCCGGTGCATGTCGGATTGGAAACCTTGCGGCCGGCTCCGGAGAGCAGACCCCGGACAGATCTGAACGGCATGAAAATCCTCCTGGCCGAGGACGACGCGGTCAGCGCCATGGCGGCCCTGGCCGTGCTCGGCAAGCGCGGGGCTGCGGTGGTTCACGTGGAGAGCGGTCTGGGGGTTCTTCACGCCTTGTCCGAAAGGGAATTTGATCTGATCCTCATGGACGTGCAGATGCCGGACATGGACGGCCTGGAAGCCACGCGTCGCATCCGTGACGGCCAGGCCGGCGAGAATGCCCGGACCATCCCCATCATCGCCATGACCGCCTACGCCATGACCGGTGACCAGGAACGCTTTCTGGACGCGGGCATGGACGGATACGTGGCCAAACCGGTGGACCTGGGGCGGCTGCTGGACGTGGTGCGAAACGTGTTGGGCAGTGCGGAGAGTTGATCCCGATTTCCCCGACCCGTCCGTGGTCGAGGGCCTGATGCTTTGGAATCCGGCGCGTGCCACCGATCCGTTGAACTTTCGGATCGAGGGCTTGCTGATGTCTTTTTCGGAGAGCTGATTGATGGACGTTGCTTCAGTATTGCGTAGCCGAGAGCGAATGCGGCCTGCCGGTCTGGCGCTGCTGGCCCTGACAGGACTGCTGTTCACGTGGTGGACCACGCATCGGGTTGACCTCGAAATGCGGGACGAGCTGCTGCATCAGGCCCGCCTGGTGGCCGGCACTGTGGATGCCGAGCGGATCAGGACACTGTCCGCAGCGCCGGTTGACCACGCTTCATCTGACGCTCAGCGCCTCAAGCAGCAGCTGGCTGCGGTCCGTTCAGCCAATCCGAAATATCACCTTGCGTATCTCATGGGGCGTACGGCCGACGGCGGGATCTTCTTTTTGGACGACCGTGAGTCGTTCAGCTCGCCGGATGAATCGTCTCCCGGACAGATTTACGGCAAAGCCGCGAAAGACGACCCGCGTATCTTCGCCAACCGCAAAGCCGTGATCACCGGCCCGTTTTCTGACAGCCGGGGAACATGGATGCGGGCTTATGCGCCCATTTTCGACCCCTCGGCAGCCCGGGAGGGCCTGGCCAGTCCGGCTGATGCCCGGGCCCTGGTCGATCTGGCCGTGGATTTTGTCCGAGCTCACGGACGGGAACGGCTGTTGCGCGAGATCGCCGATCCTCAGGGGCGCTTTCGGCAGGACGATCTGTACGCCTTTGTTTACGACCACGACATGACCATGCTGGCTCATCCGGAAAAGCCGGAGCTGGTCGGCGAAAATCTGCTCAACAAAAAAGACTGGGCCGGTGGAACGTATTTCCGGCGTGAAATCAGGGATCTGGCCCTGTCCGTCGGCAGCGGCTGGGTTGAGTACGAATACGCGAATCCTGTCAGCAAGAGCGTTGAACCCAAAATCACCTATGTCAAACGGTTCGACGATCTGATCATCTGTGCCGGGGCATACACGGGCGAGGACAGCAGCTTGGCCGTGCTGGGAATGGATCTGGATTTCCGGGATTGGCACAAGGAGATGCTGTCCCGGTCCGCCCTGCCCGTGACGTTGATGCTGGTGCTTCTGATCGGACTGTCGGCTGCGCTATTGGCCGGCGGCAAAGCAAGCGCCCGGCCCACGCCGGTCCTGCGTCGCCTGCTGCCGGGTATGACCGTGCTGTTGGTCCTGCTCTACGCCGGCGGCGGCTTGATTCAATGGCAATTGTACCGGCAGCAGACCGTTCGCGGTACAAACCTTGCGGCGGCCGAAGTGGAGCGCTCTCTGCGCCTCAGCCTGAACGAACAGGGCTGGGGTTTGTCCGTCACGGCCCGGACCGTGGCCGCAGACCCGCGCACCAAGGACGCGTTGCGCGCCGGCGACGCCGAGGAGCTCTTGAGAGTCTGGCGGCAAGAAAGCGACACGCTGCGACGGCGATACGGCTTGAGCCATTTTTATTTTTGGAACCCTGACCGGGAAAATCTGATTCGACTCTACGACCCGCAGCGCCGGGGCGGGGTCAATTCCCGCTTCACGGCCCTGGAAGCCGAGCGCACCGGCCTATCGTCCTTTGGTCTGGAGCTGGGCACCAAAGGCATTTTTTCGCTGCGACTGGTCCATCCCGTCTTTGAGGGCCAAACCCTTGTCGGCTATGTCGAGCTGGGCAAGGAAATCGAGGAAGTCTTGCACAGCGCTCATGCCGACCACTCCGGCCTGGAAATTGCGGTGACCATCCGCAAAAGCGAACTGGCGCGGGAGGATTGGGAAGAGGGCATGCGTCTGTTGGGGCGCGAGGCCCGCTGGGAGCAGATGACGGACTATGTTGTCACCTATGCTTCCATGGGCCGACTGCCCGATGCTTTTGCAGCTGCTCAGGAACAGGACGGACCGGCGTCCGGTTGGTCTGAACCGTGGGACGTCGGTTTTGACGGCAGAAAATGGCAGGTTGCGGCGTATCCTTTGCGCGAGGTTTCGGGTCGGGAAGTCGGACAGTTGCTGGTGCTGCACGACATCTCGGCCGCGCAGGCCCTGTTTGTTCGCGATTTCGCCCTAGGCGGAGCTGTGGCTGCGGTCCTGCTGGCGGCCCTGCTGGCCCAGGTTTATGTTGTGCTGCGTCGTACGGACGAGGACATCACGTATCAGCAGACCGTGGCTTTGGCCCGCGAAGGCCGGGTGGCGGCGCAACGGACCGAGATCGCCCGTCTGGCCTTTGATGAGAGCATCACCGGCGGGGATCAGGACGAGGCCATGCAGCGGTTGGCCGAAGCTGCGGCCGCGACCATCGGGGTGGCCAGGGTCGGCCTGTGGCGTTTTTCGGCAGACAGAAACACGCTGCGCTGCCTGACCCTGTATGGGGCGGACTCCGGCGAGCACAGCTCCGGTCAGGCCATCCGGGCCTCGGATTGCCCCCGTTATTTCGAGGCCATCCGGCAGGAAGCCCGCCTCTGCATTGAAGACGCCCGGCAAGATCAGCGGACAGAGGAAATGGTCGTCGGCTATCTGGAGCCCCTGGGCATCACCTCCATGCTTGATGTCGGCATTTTTCTGGGCGGCCAGCTGGAAGGCGTGGTCTGCCTGGAGCACATCGGACCGCCCCGGCAGTGGCAGGCGGATGAGGAGTTCTTTGCCGCGACCGTGGCTGCTTTTGCCGCCCAAGTCTGGCTCAATGCCGAGCGCGCCCGGGCCGAACAGGCTCTGCAGGAGAGCGAGGACCGTTTCCGGGTCCTGTTCCGGCAGAGCCCGGACCCGCTTTTTATCTGGAGTCTGGACGACACCCTCTTTGAGGTCAACGACGCGGGTTGCGCACTGCTCGGGTACGAGCGCGCGGACATCCTGACCTTGTCCCTGGCCGATCTCCTGGACCCGTCGGTGCGCAGCAACGAGCGCGAAAATGTCAGCGCGGAACTGCCGCTCAGCCG
>CAZYZA010000084.1:0-3041 GCA_964651415.1 uncultured Desulfovibrionaceae bacterium | reverse complement strand
CCGCCGTATTCCTTTGCCGAAGCCCTGGCCTGGATCAGGAAGGCGGCCGGCGAGGGCGTGCAGTCTTTCGAATGGCTGAACCGGCGCGGTGACGGCGAGCAGTTCTGGGAGCAGGTTCATCTGAGTCCCGTGACCATCGGCGGGGTGGAGCGGGTCCTGGCCACGACCATTGACATCACCGGGCGCAAACGGATCGAGGAGCAGTTGCGCAAGCTGTCCCAGGCCGTGGAGCAGAGCCCGGTCAGCGTGGTCATCACGGACCTGTCCGGCCGCATCGAATATGTGAATCCCAAATTCGCGGACCTGACCGGCTATTCCCGGGAGGAGGTCATGGGGCAGAACCCGCGCATTCTCAAGTCCGAGCATCAGGACCCGGCCCTGTACAAGGAGCTTTGGGCGGAAATCGCGCAGGGCCGGGAATGGAAGGGCGAGCTGCAAAACCGGAAAAAAAACGGCGATCTTTATTGGGAGCACGCCTCCATCTCGCCCATTCGCGACGAGGCCGGGCAGATCACGCACTATCTGGCCGTCAAGGAGGACATCACCGCCCGCAAGCAGACCGATGAACTGCTCCGTCGGCAAGACGCCCTGCTGCAGGCCGTGGCTTCGGCCGTGCATGCCCTGTTGGCCGAAGAGCATATTGACGACGCCATCCGACAGGCCCTGGAAACAGTCGGCCGGGCCACGGGCCAGGACCGGGCCTACATTTTCGAGTATCACATCGATCCGCTCACGGGTGAAAATCTGATGAGTCAGCGTTACGAGTGGGTCCGGGACGGGATCAGCATTCAGATCGACAATCCGGAGTTGCGGAATCTGTCCTTTGACCATCTTTTTCCGCGCTGGTTTGACCTGTTGCGACGTGGCGAGGCTGTGGCCGGACCGGTCCGCGAATTTCCCGCGACAGAACAGTCCATTCTCGCCCCGCAGGACATCGTCTCGCTGATGACCGTGCCGGTGGAGGTTGACGGCCGTTTCTGGGGCTTTGTCGGCTTTGACAACTGCCGGGTCGAATACGCCTGGGGCGCGGAGGAGCAGGCCATCCTCATTTCCCTGGCCGCGAGCCTGGGCACGGCCATCATGCGCCACCGGTCCGAGGAGGCGCTGCGCAAATCCAACCTGCGGTTGAAAGAGGCGACGAGAAAGCTGCGGGAACTTGCAGAAAAGGCCGATGCCGCCAATCAGGCCAAGAGCATCTTTCTGGCCAACATGAGCCATGAGATCCGCACGCCCATGAACGCCATCATCGGCATGACCTATCTGGCCCTGAACACGGCCCTGGACCGGCGGCAGCGCGACTATGTCACCCAGGTCCAGACCGCGGCCCAGTCTCTGCTGCGCATCATCAACGACATCCTGGATTTTTCCAAGATCGAGGCCGGCAAGCTGAGCCTGGAGCGGACGGATTTTCTTCTGGAGGACGTCGTTGCCAATGCCGTCAACCTGGTCCGCCAGCAGGCCCTGGACAAAGGGGTCGAGCTGCTGGTCGATCTGCGGACCGACTGCCTGGCCGGAGACGCGGGTCGGTTTGTCAGTGACCGGCTGCGGCTGGAGCAGATTCTGGTCAATCTGCTCAGCAACGCGGTTAAGTTCACGGAGCACGGGCATGTTTTACTCGTCCTGGAGGAAGTGTCCCGGCAGGAGTCGTTGAGCCGGCTTCGGATCACGGTCGAGGATACAGGCATCGGCATGACGCCGGACCAGGTCGACAGATTGTTTCAGGAATTTACCCAGGCTGACGAATCGACCACCCGCCGCTACGGGGGCAGCGGTCTGGGTCTGACCATCGCCAAGCGATTGCTGGATCTGCTCGGCGGCGAGATTGCGGTCGAGAGCCGGCTCGGTCAGGGTACGTCCTTTATCTGCTCGCTGACCCTGGAGCGACCCACGCAGGAGGTGGGGTGCCGGGAGGAAGACGTCGGCCGGGGACTGCGGGCCCTGATTGTCGACGACCACGGACCGGCCCGCGCCGTGCTGCAGGGGCTGTTGACCCATTTCGGCATCGACGGGCTGGAGGCGGATTCGGGCCGGGCCGCCCTCGACCTGCTCGTCGCGTCCGGCCGGAATTGTGATCTGATCTTTGTTGATTGGGTCATGCCCGACATGAACGGGGAAAACCTGGTCACGGCCATCAGGGCTCTGCCTCTGGCCAAGCCGCCCCGGATCGTGGTCATGACCGCCCATGACGTGAACCATATCCAGGATCGTTGCGAAGAACTGGGCATAGCCCATGTCCAGACCAAGCCCGTGCTGCCCAAAGACCTGCGTTTTCTGCTGCAGACTGTCCGGCACGGCGTTGCGCCGGACGTGCTGCCCGCCGCCAAGGACAAACCGGCCAGCATCCACGGCATGCGCGTGCTGCTGGTTGAGGACAATTTCATCAACCAGCGGATCGCCACCAGGATTCTCGACGTGCACGGGGTGGAGGTCGATGTGGCCGCCGATGGCCAGGAAGCCGTGGACCGGCTGGAAAGTCAGGACGACGGGCGCTACCACGCCGTGCTCATGGACATCCAGATGCCGGTCATGGATGGCTACGCCGCCACGACCCGGATTCGGAGCCGGAAGCGGTTTGCGGATTTGCCGATCATCGCCATGACTGCGCACGCCATGATGGAAGAACAGGAACGCTGCCGGCAGGTCGGGATGAACGGCCATATTCCCAAGCCGTTTTCACCGGACGAACTGCTCGGCACCCTGCGGCGGTTTTATCAGGCCCGGCCGGAGACCATGGCCGGACAGCGGCAGATGGCCGACGGGTTGGCCGGAGCCATGCTGCCGGAGGTCATTCCCGGAGTGGACATGGCTGCGGGGCTGGCCCATTGCGCGGGACAAAAGGAATTGTACCGGACTGTGCTGGCCGGCTATGCCCGCGACTACGTCGATCTGCCGGAACGGCTGCGCGGGCATCTGCAACGGCAGGAGTGGGAAGAGCTGGAAATTGCCGCCCACAGCTTCAAAGGCCTGTCCGAATCCATTGGCGCGCACGATCTGGCTGTGATCGGGGCATTGATTGAACAGGCGGCCGGCCGGCGTTTCGC
>CAZYZA010000083.1:0-15512 GCA_964651415.1 uncultured Desulfovibrionaceae bacterium | reverse complement strand
ATGGTCCGTCCCTGGCGGTTCAGATTTTCAAGCACGGCCAGCACCTCGGCCTCGGCCTCGGAATCGAGATTGCCGGTCGGCTCGTCCATGAGCAGGACGGGCGGGTCGTTGGCCAGGGCCCGGGCAATGGCCACGCGCTGCTGCTGGCCGCCGGACAACTGGTTGGGCGTGGCCGCGGCCTTGTCCTCCAGTCCGACCAGCCGCAGCAGCTCCACGGCCCGTTCCTTCTGCCCGCCTTCGTCCACGCCGGCCAGCATCAGGGCGATTTCCACGTTTTCCCTGGCCGTCAGACTCGGCAGCAGATTGAAGAACTGAAAGACAAAGCCGATCTTGCGTGATCGCAGCAGGGCCAAGTCTGCATCGCCAAGACCAAACATGTCCTGGCCGTCCAGATGAACCTCGCCGCTGCTGGGCCGGTCCAGACCGCCCAGCAGGTGCATGAGCGTTGTCTTGCCGTGCCCGGACGGACCGACAATGCAGGTCAGGCTGCCGCGGACAATTTCCAGATCCACGCCGCGCAGGGCGCGGGTCTGGCTCGGGCCGGAGCCGTAGGTTTTGGTCAGGCCCTGCGCCTGGATAATGGACTCAGTCATGGCTGATGGCCTCCACGGGTGAAAGTCTGGATGCCTGCCAGGCCGGATACAGGCCGGACAGCATGGCGACGACCGTCGAGAAAAGCACGGCCGCCAGCAGCATCAGGGGATCGATGCCGCCCTGAGCGCCTTTGACAAAGGACGAGGCCCCGTTCTGGCTGATATACGGTGCGGCCAGTATGGATGCGCCCAGGCCCAGACCGGCCCCGCCGATCCCGCCCAGCACGCCGTAAATGCCGGACTCCAGCAGAAATAGGCGAAATATCCGACCCCTGGTAGCGCCCATGGCCTGCAGGATGCCGATCTCGCGCTTTCGCTCGTAGGTTGCAGTCATCATGGTGTTGACGATGCCGAACGCCGCCGCCAACACGGCCACGGCCGCGATCATCTGCAGGGTCACGCTGACGGTGCCGACAATGGACAAGACCGAAGACAGCATCTGCTTGTCCGAAACCACGCCCAGACTGACGACTTCGCGAATCTTCAAGGCATAGGCGTCAACCTCATCCAACTGATCCACGCGCACGGCCACGTAGGACACCCGGTCCTGCTGATTGTACAGTTCCTGACCCACGGACAGCGGCAGAAAAACGGTCAGATCATCCTTGCCGCCGGTCGCAGCCAATGCGCCGAGCACGGGCAGGCTTTCGCCGCGAATGATCACTTCGCTGCCGGGATTGAGCCCGAACTGCTCGGCCACCACCGCGCCCAGCACCACTCCTCGTTCATCCGGCCGTTCAAAATAGCGGCCGGCCGCAACGGTCCAGCCTTTGAAGCCCAGGGTTTCACCGGTCATGATCCCCAGCACGGACACCGGACGGTTTTCAATGGCCGACCTCTCGGCCAGAAACGGGATGGCCGTCATGCCATCAATGCCCTGGATAAGGGCCACCTCCTCCTTGGTGATGGTGGTCGGCAGTTGTTCGCCGGTCAGAATGGAGACCTGCTCAAAGGCGCAGCTGCCCTTGGGCGTGACCACCAGATTCGCGCCCAGGGCGGTCGATTCCTTCTTGATCTGGGCGGTCATGCTCGCGCCCAGGGCCATGAAGGTCACGAACGAGGCCATGCCGATGACAATGCCCATCAGGGTAAAGACAAAACGCCCCCGACGTCGGACTATATTCTTGAAAACAAGCTTGGTCGGAGTCATCAATTCCCTCCCAGCTTGTGCCGGGTCACGACGTGCACGGCCTCGGCCTGCAGGAGATAGCCCCAGGACTCCTTGACCATGGATCCGGACACCTTGACCTCATCACCCACGGACGGACGGTCCCCGGTGATTTTGACCGGGAGCAGGACCTTGCTGCAGTTGGGCGTGGTGCACTGCAGCTCTTTTTTATCCATAATCCCGATAATATCCGGATTTTCCTTGGAGTAGGCGTAAGTAATGCCGACCACGGCCAAAGAACCGCTGAACGCACCGGGGTCGGACACGACCTCGTTGACATTGAAGACCGGAGTGACCTGATTGCAGGCGGCCAAGCCCCCACAAAGCACAAGCAGAAAGGCGACATAACAGAAAGATCGCAGCTGAAACATCTGGCTGAACTCCTGAAATAAAAACACGGACAAAGCGTTGCCCGCAACACGGCGCGGGACAACGACTGCATTCGCCAATACCGTGAGAATTTTCAGGCTAATTCAGGAGGAAATTCAGCGGGGTGCAAGAGCGGATCAGGCGGAGCCTGAAAAAAAGACCCGGGCCAGTCGCCCGGCAGGAAAAGGCCATGCATCACATGAGCCGACTCGGGAAGAAACGAAAGAAACCAGGATAAAAAACCGCAGACGGAATCCGCGCAATCTCCATGGGCCGCCCCGGGCTGGGGAGCAGCTTCGGTCTGACAGCAGGGTGGTTCCAAGGTGTGCACGAAAACCACGGTCGGCAAAGACACGAACAGCAGCAAGAGCGTCAGAGCCAGGACCGGGACAGCTCCCACGCCCCGGCTCATGCGGCCCCCTGTGCAGCAATCTGAGTTCTTCTTGGTACGACCCATAATCCTTGCTCGCTCCGGTTCCACGCCCATTAAACCCTGATTTTTTCCCCTGAAAACAAGAGGAAAGATTTTGAGCCAGACGCGATCTCAGCAAGACACGGGCCAGCGGAAAATGAGGTGTCGTGAGGCCTGGGCCGGTCCGACATCCACAAACAAAACACGAATATGCACCCAGAGACCAAGCAATATGCACAATCTTGCACAACGAAGATTGCGGGTTTGCGGTTCATGATTCCTGGACAGGCTCAGCGCCGCAGGACCGCGCTCTGCCGATAGCCATGGACAACCAGCAATAGACCGAACAGGACGCAGGGCAAACTCAGCCACTGCCCCACGGTCAGCAGAAACTCGGCTTCGTAGGCGGCCTGGGGTGTTTTGAAAAATTCCGCCCCGAACCTGGCGGCAAAGACGAGCATCAGAAACCATCCGCTCAAGAATCCGGGACGCAAGGCGGCCCGCCCGGCCAGATAACCAAGAGCCAAGACAACGAACACGGCGAAATATGCCGCCGCTTCGTAGAGCTGAACCGGGTGCCGGGGCAGATGGTCGACCTGGACAAAAACAACGGCCCACGGCCCGGTCGAAGGGAGGCCGACGATTTCGGAATTCATGAAATTGCCCAGCCGCACCAGCCCTCCGCCCAGCGCCGCCGGGACGGCCAGCCGATCCAGAAGCCAGAGCAGGCCGGGACGACCGGACTTGCGCCGAAACATCCAGACCGCAGCCACAAATCCCGCCACCCCGCCGTGACTGGCCAAACCACCTTCCCAGATTTTGAGGATCGTCAGCGGATTGCCGAGGTAATACTGCGGATCATACACGAGGCAGTGCCCCAGCCGCGCGCCCAGAATCACTCCGACCACCAGGTATCCGAGCAGCGTTTCCAGCTCGGCCTGATCCCCCCCTTCGCGCTTGTAAACCAGGCGCATCCACTGCAATCCGCCCAGAAAAGCGGCGGCAAACAACAGGCCGTACCAATGAACGGCCAGCGGCCCGATGGACACGGCGATAGGATCAGCATTCCAATATAACATAGTCCTCCCAGATCATGTCCAAAGACAACACCTCGATCATCCCCGGATTGTGCCGTAAATGAGCCCGGAAACCGTGGCCATGACGACTACCAACATTACGAAGACCACGGTTTTCTTCACTCCCATGATGCTGTTGATGACCAGCATGTTGGGCAGGCTGAGCGCCGGACCGGCCAGGAGCAGGGCCAGGGCCGGACCCTTGCCCATGCCGGCACCGATGAGCCCCTGCAGGATGGGCACTTCGGTCAGGGTGGCGAAGTACATGAAGGCCCCGGCAAAAGACGCGAAGAAATTGGCCCAGAGGGAATTGCCGCCCACGGCCCCGGCCACCCACTGCGAGGGGATGAGTCCTTCGTTGCCGACTCGGCCCAGCAAGGCTCCGGCAATGAGCACGCCGAACAGCAGCAGCGGCAGGATCTGTTTGGCGAATCCCCAAGACGAGGAAAACCAATCCCCCACCTCACCCCGGTCTGTGCTGGCAAATACCGACAGGCCGATGACGCCGGCCGTAAAGGCCACCAGGGGCTGGTCCGGAAAAACGAGAGCCAACAACACCACGGGCAAGGCCGTCAGCACCACCTTCCAGGATTTGACCTCAAACCACAACACCAGCATGACCCCCAAAGCCACGGCAAAGCCCGAGGTCAGCAGCCACTTGGCCTCAAAGATGGCAGCCCAAAGCCCGGAATCCGTCTGGGGAGCACCCCAGTTGGCAAAGACCAGGATGGCGACCATGGAGGCGAAGTAGAGTGCGTTCTGCCACAGGGGGCGCTTCACATCCTCTTCCATGTGAGCCATCTGCATGACCTGCCGCTCGGCTTCTTCCTTGCGGAAAAAGAAATGCATCAAGAGGCCGATAACCACGCTGAAGACTATGGCCCCAACGGCGCGGGCAATGCCCATTTCCGGGCCGAGAATGCGCGCGGTCATGACGATGGCCAGCACGTTGATGGCCGGGCCGGAGTAGAGAAACGCACAGGCCGGACCAAGGCCTGCGCCCATGCGGTAGATACCGGCGAAAAGCGGCAGCACCGTGCACGAGCACACGGCCAGAATGGTCCCCGAGACCGAGGCCACGCCGTAAGCCAGAACCTTGTTGGCTGTGGCACCCAGGTACTTCATGACCGAGCCCTGGCTGACAAAGACCGAAATGGCCCCGGCAATGAAAAAGGCCGGGATCAGACACAGCAGGACATGCTCCTGCGCATACCATTTGACGAGATGAAACGCTTCAAGAATGGCGTTGTCAAAACGCGGCACGCCCACGGGCAGATAAAAACAGGCCAAAAACACGGCGACAATGACGGCCAGCGGCTTCCACTCTTCTTTCCAGTTCATGACAAACCCCTATTTGAATTGCGGCCGGCTGGGGCCGGTCATTGAAAGATGTTCCAGAGCGCGTGCGGACAGCACGGCTTCCACGCAATGCATGAACTTGAGAACACACGGGACTTTTAGGCTGTAATAGACCTGTTTACCCCGTTTTTCGTCCTGCACGATCCCGGCCTGCTTCAGCACGGTCAGATGCTTGGACACTGTGGAAAAATCAGCGTCGATGAGTTCGACGAATTCGCAGACGCATTTTTCTCCGAACTCCAATTGCTCGACCATCCACAGACGGGTCGGATGGGCCAAGGCCTTGAGCACTGCGGCCTTGGCCTCGAAAAACTTCTTGTCTTCAGCTTTCATGAACGCTCCTTCATTTGCACGAATGACCAAATATTCGAGCGCGACATGACGGTCAAGCGGAATTATTATTCCTGATTTGATCCAATTTCCGACTCAATAGGTTTGAAAACTATTGACGCCGACAACGCTTGGCCATAATGCCAAGCAAAATTCGAGGTACACATGCTCATGCACTTTCGTCCGACCAAAGAGGATTTCGAAGCCAGGGCTGCCGTCATGAAGGCCCTGGCCCACCCGACCCGGTTGATGATCATCGAAGAACTGTCACGTGGCGAACGCTGCGTGGCCGATCTGCGGGAGCTGGCCGGATGCGACCTATCGACTGTTTCCAAGCATTTGGCATTGCTCAAGGAAACGTGCATCGTCGAGGACGAGAAACGCGGCAAGCAGGTTTTTTATCGTTTGCGAGTCCCCTGCGTGCTCAATTTTTTCCACTGCCTGGATTCTGTCCTGTCAGCCAGAAACAGGCTGGCATAACCTTGGCGACTTTGCCAAATAATCATCCCTTTTTCTATGGAGCTGCCATGAAAAAAGTACATGTCATGGGTCCTGGTTGTCCCAAATGCACCGAAACCTTCAAACTTGTGGAAGCCGCCATTGCCGAGTCCGGAGTCGAGGCCAGTCTGGAAAAAGTGACCGACTTCGGCGAAATCGCCAAATTCGGCGTGTTCACCACGCCCGCCGTGGCCGTGGACGGAACAGTCAAGATCATGGGCAAGGTGCCCAAGAAGGCCGATGTCGTTGCCTGGCTGACCGCCTGAGCCAGCCTTGCGGCTGTTACGGTTCATAACCTGCAGCTGCCCCAACCGACCCGGCCCGACAAAATCGTTCTTGCGTAACGCGCCTCACCTTTACGTATTCAGATTTCCGAGGTTCTCATGAAAATCGTTCAGACACTTCTCGCCCTTCTTTTCCTTTCCATTGCCGGCCAGGCCATGGCGGCCCAGTCTCCGCTCATTTCCGGCGACCCGCAGGACGTGCCGATCGAGGGCATGGTCACCATGGTCGACATCGGGGCCAAGGCCTGCATCCCGTGCAAAATGATGATCCCCATCATCGAATCCCTGTCCGAAGAATACGAAGGACGGGCCGCTGTGGTTTTCATTGATGTCTGGAAAAACCCCAATGAAACCAAAAAATACGGCATCCGCGCCATTCCCACCCAAATTTTTTACGACAAGGACGGCAAGGAATACATGCGTCACGAAGGCTTTTTTGACAAAGCCAGCATTGTCGAAGTTTTCCGTCAACTTGGAGTGGAGTAGGGCATGGATCAATTTTTTCTGCTGATTCACCAGTGGATGACTTCCGGGACCGGCGTGGCGGCCCTGGGATGCTTTCTGTGGGGCGTGGTCAGCGTACTCTTCAGCCCCTGTCATCTGGCTTCCATCCCGCTCATCGTGGGTTATGTGGCCGGCCAGGACAAACTGGTCGAAGGTCGCCAAGCCGCCGTCTACGCCGGTCTTTTCACCACGGGACTCTTTCTGACCATCGCCCTTATCGGCGTGATCTGCGCCTGGCTTGGCCGAATGCTGGGGGACGTGGGACCGTATTGGACCATTGCCGTCGGACTGATCCTGCTATGGGTGGCGCTGGACATGGCCGGAGTTGCCAAATGTTCCATGGGCGGCAACCTCATGGGCCGCTTCAAGCTGCGCGGTCTCAGCGGGGCCTTTGTACTGGGACTGGCGTACGGCATTCTTTCGGGCTCGTGCACATTCGGGTTCATTGCGCCCATCCTGGCCATCATCACCGTCCAGGAACAGATCATGACCGGCATCATCCTCATCGTGTTGTTCGGGCTGGGGCACTGCATTCCCATCGTCATTGCCGGCAGCTCCACGGCCCTGGTCCGCCGCCTCATGGCCAACGCATCCTGGCAGCGCGGCGGCACAGCCTTCCGACGCGTGGCCGGAATTCTTATCGGCCTCATGGGGATTTACTTTGTGGCCAAACCTTTTCTCCCCGCATAACAATCTGAGGCATCTGTATGAAATATTTGATGACTATTGTTTTTATCGGTCTGTTTGCCGCAGGTTGCGTCACAACAAAACCGCCTATCACAAGTACCAGTGAACCACTCTACGTCCAAGAATATTACGACCTGCTTGACGCCTATACGCAGTTACAGGAGTTCAAGACCAACCCGCACTTCCATCGTCTTGGTTTTGAGGGAGCATCTCCGTTTAATATCTGGTACCAGAACCTGATGACCCGATCCGCTGAAACAGCAACCCTGGACATGGACCACGCGGGTTCACGCGCTCTGACCATGCTTGGCATCGCCTATCTGAGGAGTCAGGGTGAGGAAACCCCGGCAACTGAGATGCTCAAGACCCAATTTGAAGCCAGCCTGGAAAAGCTCAAATTGAGGAGAGAACAACTGGCCACCTTGCTTTTTACCGGCAACACGCAGGGTACTCTCACCCCGGTTATTTCCTGTTGCAAAATTGAAGGCGGCCTGGCCGCACGAGTCACATATTTGGAGGAAGTCAAAACCCGCGAACCGAACATCCTTCTCCTGGACACCGGCAGCGCCGTGCTCTCCCGGGGCAACGAGCGTCAAGAGGTCAACGCACTCATCTTCGACGCCATGAACCGCCTTGGTTACAACGCCATGGGCCTCGGTCCCAATGAGCTCTTGCTACCGCCGCAGGAATTGTCCGCACTTTTCACCCAGGCCCAGTTCCCAATCGTCGCCACCAACGCCAGAGCAAAAGGCCTGGACCTTCATCACCTCTCGCCATTCGAGTTGCTGGACATCGACGGGCGACGGATCGCCGTCTTCAGCGTCCAACCCCAGCCAACTTCAGTCTACCCTGCCGAATCTGCGGTGGAAATTCTCGATCCAGCCAAGACGTTCCGTGAGCAGCTCAACACATTGGGCAACAAAGCCGATGCGATCATCGTCATGTCCCATTTGTCACGCGCTGATAACCGGCTTTTTCTTGAAGAATTCCCAGAAATCGACATTCTGATCACAGAACTATACGACCCCATCCCCCGCAATATCCTCGGAACGAGCATTCGTGGCGTCAGCGTGGGCATGTTTCAATTCATGACCAAAGACGGCAAAGTCATACCGGCCAGAAAAGAAACTCTCAGTCTGCACATGGCTGAAAGCTACTCCGACCCTGACATCCGAGAGAAAATTGAAAATTTGCTCGTTAAATAGGGCAGATGGAATGCGCAACTCTATCCACATGGACGGTCCATCCCGGATGGTTGCGCCGTAACCGTCTTCCTACCGCATCAAGAGTAGGCTCAGGGCCATGACTGCCATGCCGCCGACCAGGCCGAAGAGGCTGTCGTGGCCCTCGCCGTAGGCGCGACTGGTGGGCAGGAGTTCGTCCAGACTGATGTAGACCATGATCCCGGCCACGCCGGCGAAAAGGATTCCCATGAGCTGAACCGGCAGCACTCCATCCGGACCGCCGGCAAAATACAAAATGGCCAGATAGGCCACGCCCGCGCCGATGGGCTCGGCCAGACCGCTCAGCAGGGAATAGTAAAAGGCCGTGCGCCGTTTGCCCGTGGCGTAATAGATGGGTACGGCCACACTGACGCCCTCGGGGATGTTGTGCAGGGCGATGGCCACGGCAATGGCGATGCCAAGTTGCGGATCGTGCAGGGCGGCCAGAAACGTGGCCAGGCCCTCGGGAAAGTTGTGAATGCCGATGGCCAGGGCAGTGAAGAGCCCCATGCGCATCAGCTTCTTCTCATGTCCGGGCCCCGGCTTGGACATCTTCTGCGCCGCCTTGGGACAAACCGAATTCTTGCCGATATCCCAGATGGACGCACTTTTGCCGTGCAGCATGTCGGCTTCGGCCTCGGACGGAATCTCGTGAGGGTTGGTTTCCTCGGGAATGAGGTTGTCGATGATACCGATGAGCAGCATGCCGCCGAAAAACGCGGCCACATTGACCCAATAGCCGACCGGATCTCCGTAATGCTCGACCAGCGCCTCCTGGCCTTTGAAGAAGATCTCCACAAAGGACACGTAAAGCATGACCCCGGCCGAAAATCCCGTGGCCACGGACAGAAAGCGGTAGCTCGACAACTTGGCCGTAAAGGCGATGATGCTGCCGATGCCCGTGGCCAAACCGGCAAAGGCTGTCAGCCCAAGTGCAAACCAGACTTCAGACATACCGGCGCCTCCTTGACATCAGTCCCCACCCGCTACGCACGCGGTTCTCCGGCGGAATCGCTATTTCCGGATTGTATCCCAAGGGCCAGAACCCGCTTCTCCCATTGTTGCCGCGCCAGGACCTGCATATCGGCCACGCTGTCCATTTCATCCATGATCTCCATGCCGAAAAGAGTCTCAACCACATCTTCCAGGGTGACGACGCCCCGCGTTCCGCCGTATTCGTCGACCACCAGGGCTATCTGCTGCCTCTTTTCCAAAAAAAGCTCCAACTGGTCCGACAGGGTCACGGTTTCCGGCACCCGCAGGATGTCACGGCGCAACGACTGCAGAGCGCCTTCACAGCGGCCACGGGACATGCAGACCAGGACGTCGTCCTTGAGCACGAAACCGGTGATGTCGTCCATGTCCATGCCATAGAGCGGCAGGCGGGAAAACGGCGTGGCCGTGACCACACTCAGGGACTGGGCGATGGTCATGTCCTGCTGCAGGGCGGTGATCACGGTGCGCGGCGTCATCACCGCGGCAATGGTCATGGACCCGAAGCGAAACAGATTGCGGATGATGCGCGACTCCTGCTCTTCCAGATGACCGGACTTCTCGCCGATATCGGCCATGGCCATGAACTCCTCCCGGCTGAAGACATGGGCCGGTCTCCCCTTGGCGATGAGACGGGTCAAGAGTTCCGAAGTCCAGACCAGCGGATAGAGAAGCCGGATCAGGAGGCTGACAAACCAGGCCGTGGCCCCGGCAAAGGTCTGCCAGTACACGGCACCGATGGTCTTGGGCACGATTTCCGACAAAAAAAGGATCAGGGCCGTCATCACGGCCGAAAAAAGTCCGATCCAGGCACTGCCGAAAACCTCGGCAGCCTTGGCTCCCGAGACAATGGCCCCGACCGTGTGGGCGATGGTATTCAAGGTCAGGATGGCGGCCAGGGATTGATCGATCCTGTCCTGGCGCAGAGTTTTGAGCAGGTCGGCCCGGAGGGGATTATTCTCCCGCTGGCTTTCGATGTATGCAGGCGTGATGCTGAGCAGCACGGCCTCGGCCACGGAGCACATAAAGGACAGCCCCAGGGCCAGAAACACGATCAGCCCCAGGGTCAACAGGTCCGAAGTCGAAGGACCCAGAACTGCCTCGGACCCAGCCGCAAACGACCACCCCGCATCAATTGTCATCGCCAGCACAGCAACCAGCACAATTCGCACAGCTTTCATCTCCTTTGCCCGAGCCTGGCTGCTGGGCTACTCATCTCTGCAAGCCAACCTACGTGGATTCTGGAATTCTGCCTACGCCGAGACAAAGGCTTCTTTCAAGCATTTTCAAACTTGACACATTCGCCTATCCGGATATGTTAAGCCCCATGGAACGTACTGCCGAAATACTCAAAGCCCTGTCCGATCCGACCCGCCTGCGGATCATGTCCCTGCTGCGCCACGGCGAGCTCTGCGTCTGCGACCTGATGGAATCCATGCAGATCCCCCAATCAACCATTTCCCGCCATCTGGCCGTCCTCAAAAACGCCGGCTGGGTCTCGGGACAGCGCAGCGGAAAATGGATGCATTACCGCCTGCTTGAGTCAATGCCGCCTCTCCAGACCCGGATAGTCGCGGTTCTGACCCAGGAACTGCCCCTGCTGGACACCTGCCGGGAAGATGATCGCCGCTATGCGGCCTATCTGGCCATCAAACCGTCACATCTCTGTGACTGAATCCATCACATTTTCGAGTAGGAATCTCAGTCGCGAAGATCGCCGCCCAGGCCCTGCCGCAGCCATGATTCCGAGAAAGGAGACCGCACCATGTCCAATGACACCAAGCCCGGAATCAGTTTTTTTGAAAAGAACCTCACCCTCTGGGTTGCCCTGTGCATGGTCGGCGGGGTGCTCATCGGCAAATTCATGCCGGCCATTCCCGCTTTTCTCAGCAAATTTGAATACGCCCAGGTTTCCATTCCCATCGCGGTCCTGATCTGGTTCATGATCTATCCCATGATGATGAAGGTGGATTTCGCCAGCGTCAAAAACGTCGGCAAGAATCCGACCGGCCTCTACCTGACCTGGGTCGTGAATTGGCTGATCAAGCCTTTCACCATGTACGCCATTGCCGCCCTGTTCTTTTTTGTTCTTTTCAAACCGTTCATTCCGCATGAACTGGCCAAGGATTATCTGGCCGGGGCCATTCTGCTCGGGGCCGCGCCGTGCACGGCCATGGTTTTTGTCTGGAGCCACCTGACCAGGGGCAATCCGGCCTACACCGTTGTCCAGGTCGCCACCAACGACCTGATCATTCTGGTCGCCTTCACACCCATTGTCGCCTTTTTGCTCGGCATCAGCGGCATCACCATTCCGTGGAGCACCTTGTTTCTTTCCGTCGTCCTCTTTGTGGTCATCCCCCTGGCCGGCGGCGCCTGGACCCGCAACTACGTGATCAAAAACAAAGGCGCGGACTACTTCAACAACACCTTCATCCCCAAATTCAACAACGCGACCATCATCGGCCTGCTGTTGACCCTGGTGCTCATCTTCTCTTTTCAGGGGGAGGTCATCCTGGCCAATCCCCTGCACATTGTGCTCATCGCCGTACCGCTGATCATCCAGACTGTTTTCATTTTCTTCGTTTCCTACCGGGCAAGTCAGAAATTAAAACTCTGCCACAACATCGCCGCACCGGCAGGCATGATCGGCGCGTCCAATTTCTTCGAACTGGCCGTGGCCGTGGCCATTACCCTGTTCGGCGCATCTTCGCCGGTGGTCCTGGCGACCATTGTCGGCGTGCTGGTCGAAGTGCCGATCATGCTGGCCCTGGTCAAATACGCCAACCGCACGGCCTGTCATTTTCCCGCCCCCCCGGAGGGGCAGTCCAAGTAACCTCAACACCCGAGAAAACCGTTGTACAAAGTTCTCTTCGTCTGCATTCACAACAGCGCCCGCAGCCAGATGGCCGAGGCCTACCTGAAAAAATTCGGCGGGTCGGAATTCGAAGTCGAAAGCGCCGGCTTTGAGCCGACCACCATCAACCCGCTGGTGGTGGAGGTTATGCAGGAAGAGGGCCTTGATCTGTCGGGCAAGGGCACGCAGTCGGTGTTCGAGTTGTTCAAGACCGGACGCGTCTTCACCCACGTCATCACGGTCTGCGACGATTCCCAGGAAAGCAAATGCCCCCTCTACCCGGGCATGACCCACCGCCTGCACCTGCCCTTTCCGGACCCGGCCCAGCTCCAAGGCAGCCGTGAGGAGCAGGTGGAGCAGGCCCGCCAGATCCGCGACAGCGTCAAAAACGCGATCCTGGAATTCATTGCCTGGACCAAGGGCCACGCATCGCTTGGCAGCCGGTGGTCCCGGAAAAACACGGGAAGCAAACCATGAAAATCCTTTTTCTGTGCACCGGCAACTCCTGCCGCAGCCAGATGGCTGAAGCCTGGACGCGACAACTGAAGGGCGGAGAAATAACCGTAGCCTCGGCCGGTATCGAGCGGCACGGCATGAACCCCTACGCCGTCAAGGTCATGGAGGAGAGAGGCGTCGACATGACCGATCAGAAGTCCAAAACCCTGGACGACCTGCCGAATCTGGAATTCGACGTGATCGTCACACTGTGCGGCCACGCCCATGAAACCTGTCCGTTCTTTCCCGGACCGGTGCGTCGGGTGCACAAGGGTTTTGACGATCCGCCCAGCCTGACCGCCGGTCTGAGCAATGAAGAAGATATTCTCGCGGTATACCGACGGGTGCGGGACGAGATTCGGGATTTTGTCGCCGGGTTGCCCCAAAGCCTGGACTGACCCCGTGCGAGGACGTCATCGCGCACGGGGACGCCAGGCCCATAGGGTCACTTATGATTGCACGGATCATCAAGCCCGTATAGAAAGGTCCTTGGATTTCTTCTTTTCCTTCACCCCAGGACCACCCCATGTCACGGACTGCGCAAGCATCCTTCGCTTCTTCCAGAGGATTTTCCCTGCTGGAAATCGCCATTGTGCTGATCGTCGTAGGAATCTTGCTTGGGATCGGCCTGTTGTCCTGGAGTTCCTTTGTCGACTCCCGTCGCTACAGCAAAACCAATTCCCAACTCATGCAGATGAAGGACTGCCTGGTCCGTTGCATTGTTTTCACCGAGCACTACCCGCGCCAAGCTGATTTTGAGCAGTGCTCGGAATTGACGGGCAAGGACGCCTGGGGCGGCCGATTGCGCTGGATCGTCGGCGCGACCAGCACCGGTGCCTTGAACGAACAACACGCCGTGGTCACGGATACGCCCAGAAACCAAACCGCCACCGCCCTGGCCGGTTACAACATCTTCACCGCAAACGGTAATTTCGCAAACGTGGCCTTTGCCCTGGTCAGTCTGGGCGAGGATGGCGCGGCGGACAACCCGACGTATGCGACACTCAACAACGCCAATTCATCTATCCTCAACGCCATGAGTCCGGATTTTTCTGCCGCTTCCACTGACATCGTCCTCGTCGTCACCGGCTATGAACTGGCCGCGACCATCAAAAACGTGGTGGGTCCATGACCAGACGTAACGGCTTCACCATGGTCGAGCTGGCCATCATTTTGGTAATCCTCGGGATCATCGCGTCCATGCTCGTGCCGACCTTGATCGAAGCGGTCAAACGCGGCAAAATGACCGAGGCCAGAAGCACCATGTTCGCCGTGCGGGATGGAATCATCGGCTACGCACTCCACCAAAAAGAAATGGGCGGAAAGCCATACCTCCCGGATTCTCTGACCAAAATCGGCAACCCCAGAGATCCTTGGAGAAGGCCAATTGACTACTTCAACGCAACCAACCTAGGCACGGACATTTGCCTCGAAAGCAACACCACCAACACATTGATCACCGCCCAAGGCGACCATGTTAGAAATATTGCCTTCATCGTACGCAGCCACGGGCCGGATGGCGTGCCAAACGTCGCATTGAACAATAGTACTGACGCATCCCAACCCGGAGACGACCTGCTCCTGTACGTCACGCTTCCGCATTTGAAGACACTCGTATGCGACCCAACCCCCGGGCAGGCGAACGCCGGACAGCCGATATCCATGGAGGATTTTCTCGATTCATATTCCATGGTCACCAGACCGAACATTCTCCCGAGCATTGCCGTGAACCAACAAGACAACACCATATCCTTGGGTTTTCCAAGAAAACCGACAACATCCGAATTTTCCTATGGCTGTGTCTGGTACCAAGGCGACAAGGGAGGCTGCCAGCAGGGCAATTGCACCTTGGGCAAAGGTTTTCGCGCCTATTTCACGTTCACCACCAAGTCTGTAGCCGGCGCAGGTCAGTTGGCGGATGGTTTTACCTTCGCAGTGATCAGCGCGCTTACCAACTCCAAGAATTCATGCGGAGGGCTCGGTTCGACTTTGGGCTACTCCTCGACAACCGGTTTCACAAATTCAGACCAAGGCGTCGCACCCTTTGTCAATCCACCCAAGATTGGCGCTGAATTCGACTTCTATCGATCATCAGCTTTCGCCGACCCGGATCCAGATCGCGATCATGTCAGTCTTCTCTATTGGGGCAACCATGATCCGAACACGCCCATGGCAAACAACGACAGATATTGGGGCGGCGATGACAATCACCACAGTCCAAATGTAGGAGGTTCCGACAATCCGCCAACACCACCGTACCGAAGCTTTGGCACAAACAGTCGTTGGTTCGATGAAACCGGAACCGTCGTCTATCCCGTGCGTTTTGAAATTTCGCGTCAGGATCTCGGAGGTAACTCCGGCAATTACACCACCCGGTTCTGGTTCAATTGTCAAAACTGCGACGATGTGGTCAAGGCTGCACCGGACACCATCACGGCCGACGCTTTTTTGGAGGACACCATCACCCTCCCCGCTACATGGCACAATCAGATGGACCGCGTCATGTTCGGCTGGACCCAGGGCACCGGCACACTAACCCAAAACGTGACCCTGACCAATGCGTCCTTTTATTTTCTGAAGTAAACTCATGCGCACGTCTCATGGATTCACCCTGATCGAAATGGCCATCGTGCTCATTATCTTAGGCGTTGTCGTCACAATCCTGAT
>CAZYZA010000082.1:0-15902 GCA_964651415.1 uncultured Desulfovibrionaceae bacterium | reverse complement strand
GGATTTTCCACGCCCTGCATTTCAAGCGCCATCTGGACAATGATCTGGGCGCAACAAAAACCCTGCGTGTGCAGGCGCAATATGTCGAGATCGTATTCGTTCATGGTGTCCTCGCAGTGAGATTGGCCCTGCCTCTTGTCCAGGCGTCGCCCTGTCCCGGCATCACGGTTGACGGGTATGCATGTACAGTTATCAGGACATGGGTCCCCGCCGCGCCAGGAGCAGAAACAACCCCGGCTTCGACGCCTTTGAGGCCGCACAGGCCATGTCCGCCAGGCGTGCATCACCGGCCACGGCCTGCCAGAACCCGTGCAGGGAACCGTGGCGGAAGACAAAATCGGCAGCTGTTTTCTTCAGCAGATTCGTGTGATCCTCGACCACATCAAGGTCAAAACCGGCCGCGCCGACCTGCTCCAGCACGGTCGGCAAGTCCGTGGCCTGAGCAAAGCAGCAGCGCACGGGCCATGTTCCGGTCCGAACGCCACGGGCATAGATATCGGCCAGAGCCAGAATGCCTCCGGGCCGCAGCACCCGGTAAAACTCCCGCAGGGTCTCTTCCTTGTCCGTCAGGTTCCAGGCGCACTCGGCGACAATCAGGTCCAGACAACCGTCAGATAGCGGCAGACCGGCCAGATCAGCGCCGGCCACAGCTTGACCCGCCTCCCTGGCCTGACGCAGAAAACCCATATTCAGATCCAGCCCCAAGGCCCGCACCCCTCGCCGGCCGAGCATGCCAAGCGTCACCCCGCACCCGCACCCGGCATCCAGGGCAAGACTGCCCGGACGGGGATCAGCCAGACTGATCAGCCGCCGGGTCAGGTCCGCGCCGCCCGGCCGCAGGGTTTCGCCCAGGGCGGCCCGGACCGGATGCGAGGCGTAAAGCTCACTTGTCTTCAAGCAACTGCTCCACCTCAAGGATGCGACCACGCGCCAATGACTCGAAAATAAAGACCGCGCCGCACCGGGGGCAGATCGGCAGTTCAACGTGAAAAGCATTGCCCAGATAATTCAGTTCCGCCTTGCCGGGCACCAGTTTTTCGTCGCAGGGCTCGCAGATCCACTCCATGTCTTCCGGCAAAAAGGACAAGTTCATGACTGACCTCCGATGATCTGCATGCGATGACTCCAGGCGCACAACACATCCGCCACGCCGTCAGCCTCCCGGTACTCGACCCAGAACGTGACCTCGCCGATCCTGGCCGAAGCCATGGCGCGGCCATCGGGGTGACGGAATCCCTGTTGTTTTTGCCTGGACAGATAGAGCACCTGACGCAGGTCGTCTTCCAGAATGCGCCGTTCTTCCAACTGCCGCGCAACCTGCTCCGCAATGGTCAGCTTCAGCCCGGTCCACGGCAGGTCGGCCATGCCCTCTTGCCCATAGCGGGCCAGCACCTCGTTTTTCAGCCTTCGCCGGTTAAAACGCCGGACCGAAATGCCGACCGGTGCTTCAGTCGCGTCATGAGCCAGATCCGGAAAAAGAAGGTCCGCAACGTGCAGTACAGGCTTGCCCGTCTTGGCCAACTGGTCGCGGCACATGGCGCAGTAGGTCAGAAAATCCGCCTCTGACTGCCTGACTCGGTTTTCAGCGACCTTACGGGCCAGACCAGGATTGGCGTTGTCCATCAACCCGCCGAACCCGCAGCACTCGGTCAGTTCGCCGGACATGAGCAATTCGGCCAGAGGCTGGCCAAGATCGGCCAGCAGGAGGCGCACGGCCTGTCTGGTTTCCGCGTCGTGGCGGGAGGTGCACGGGTCGGACAGGGCCAGGGCTCCGGCCGCGGCCCGGCCCGTGACGTTCTTCAGCCGCGTCCAGACCGAGACAGCCTGCAGCTGCGGCAGATGCTCCCGGAACATGGCCAGACAGGTCGAACAGGCGGTGACGACCAGGGGCCGACCCAGGTCGATCCACTGCTGTTCCAGTCGGGCCGCCCAGGCCGAGAATTCTTCGACGCGGCCGGACCAATGGGCCGGGGCCCCGCAGCAGTCCAGCCAGATGCCGGTGGCGGGCTCAGACTGGCACAGCCGGTCGTACAGGGCCAGGGTCTGTTCAGGGCGGATGCCCGCAAGCTGGCAGCCGGGAAAAAAGATGGCCCGGCTGTTTTCCAGACCCGGCGCGTGACGGATCAGGGCGGCCTGTTCCCCACCGGCGGCCCGCATTTCCTCCAGGGCGAACCAGTGGGCCGATGGCGGCATGCGATTCTCGCGGACCATCTGCCGCCGCGCGTCCAGGCACAGACCGGCCATGGAAAAATCATTGGGGCACAAGGTCTCGCACTGGCCGCACAGGGAGCAGGAATTGATGAACCGGTTGGCCTGACGCATGCCCTGCACAATGGCCGAATTATTGAAAACCCGGCGGGCGTAGGTTTTGGGATAGCCGTCATGCTCCGCCAGATAGACACAGTGGCGCACGCACTCCAGGCACTGGCAGTCCAGACAGCGGCCGGCTTCCTGCCGGGCCTCGTCAGGCGTTAATCCGGCAGGATCGGCTGGTGCCACGCGTGGCGCGGCGACAAAATCGTCAGTCCGGGTATACAGATTGGTCTGGCCGTGGCGCAGCGGCACCCGACTGGCGGTCAGGGAGGCGTTTTGCAGATAGCGGTCCATGGACACGGCCGCTTCCCGACCCTGGGACAGAGCGCTGATAAAACGATGCGCCCGGTCAGGCAGACCGCCGGTAAACCACCCCGGCCGGCTCAGAGCCATGGTTTCACTGTCCGGAGAATCAAGGAGCGCCAACAGGTCAGAGCTGAGTGCGTCATCCTGACCCACATAGACCGCGTCGGCCGGACTGTTTGCAACCAGGTCCGCGTTCAGGGACGAAACCGGAGAAAAAGTCACATGCAGACTGCCCAGCCGGTCCAGCTCTTCCTGCAGCACGGCCGGCGGCAATTTGTCCTCCGGCAGATCAAGCAGCCAGCCACCCGGCTTCTCGCCCAGATGATAAACGATGATGGGATAGCCCTTTTTGGCCAGATCAAAGGCCACAGCCAAACTGCTCGGGCCGGAGCCGAACACGGCCACCTTTTTGGGCCGGGCAGGCAGGCGCAGCAGACGTCCTTTGGGTCTGGTCTCGCGAATGCAGACGTTTTCCAGCGCGCCGATGGCGATGGCTCCGCCCAGGTTTTCCCGGATACAGAAACTCTCGCACGGGGCCTCGCACAGCCTAGCCGTCACTGCCGCCAGGGGCATGGTTTTTTCCAGCACGGCCCGGCCCGCGTCGAGGTCGCCTTTGGCCATGGCCAGGACAAAGGTCCGGGCGTCAATATTCAATGGGCACCCGGCCCGGCATGCCGGCGGTTCCTCCTGGATGCATCTGGCTTCCCATTGCCGCAATTCCTGCTGATCCATGCGTCTCCCTCGAAAAATAAAAAATCCCACCGGGCGCAAAAGCCCGGTGGGAGGTTGAACGGATGCTTACTTCTTCATTGCGGCCAGAACTTTCTCCGGCCGTGCGGGCAATTCGCGCACGCGGGCGCCGCAGGCATTGTAGATGGCGTTGACCACTGAGCAGTGCGGTGCGGTCAGGGGCATTTCACCCACACCCGAAGCGCCGAAGGGACCGGCCGTACGCGGGGATTCAACGTAGATGATCTCCATGTCGTCCGGAATGTCCTTGATGTAGGGGATACCGGCGCCGCGCATGCTGGCGTGGGCCTTCAGATCCTCATAGTCCTCGGTCAGAGCCAGGCCGATGCCCTGGGCCAGGCCGCCGTAGATCTGGCCGTCAACAGCCGAGTAGTTGTTGACCTTGCCGATGTCGCCGACAATGGTCATCTTCTCGACCTGGGTCTTGCCCGTGGCCGTTTCCACCGCGACCTCGGACAGGAACAGGCCGTACATGTAGCAGGCAAAGGGGCTGCCCTGACCGTTGGCGTCGCAATCCTTGGCCGGAGCGGTCCACTTGCCGCGGTACTTGGTCTCGATCTTTTCGGCGACCATCTCGGCATGGGTGCGGAAGCTACCGTCGGCTTTGGTCATGGCCTTGATCAGCTGCTGGCAGGCATTGATGATGGCCTGTCCACCGACAACCTGGGAGCGGCTGCCGCCGGCAGGACCGGTGTTGGGAGCGACACGGGTGTCGTTCATGACCAGACGGATCTTGTCGGGAGTGATGCCCAGGGGTTTCAGGGCTTCGTGCGCCGTGCCCAGGGTGCCGATATCAGCGCCCTGACCGTGGTCATGCCAGCAGTCGAAGATGGTCACGGTGCCGTCGGCATTGAGTTCGGCATCGGCTTCAGCCGAGTCCGGGCCGTCCAGGCCGGCGCCGTAGACGCCCAGGGCAACGCCCACGCCGCGCTTGATGTCAGCGGTGGAGGTTTCTGCGGCCCGCTTTTTGGCGGCTTCGTACTTGGGCCGCATGATGTCGAACATCTCGGGCAGGGTCCAGGAATCAGGCTCCTGGCCCGTGGGCGTGGTCGCACCGGGACGATAGACGTTCTTGTAACGCAGTTCAAAGGGATCGATGCCCAGCTTTTCCGCCAGCTCGTCCATCAGACTTTCGGAGCCGAATTCGGCTTCCGGTCCGCCGTAACCGCGGAAAGCCGCGCCCCAGGCGTGGTTAGTGCAAACGGTGCGGCCTTCACCGCGAATGTTGGCGATGTCGTAACCCGCGCCGATGTACTGAGCGCCGCGCAGGGTCAGCAGATCGCCGAATTCCGAATACGGACCGTGGTCAACGGACCAGTCCGTTTCCATGCCGAGCAGCTTGCCGTCCTTGGACGCGGCCAGACGCACGGTGGTCCAGAAGGGCGAACGCTTGCCGGTGTAGGCCTGCTGCTGGCGATAATCGTAAATCAGGCTGACCGGACGACCGGTGGCCAGAGCGGCCGCGCCGATCAGGGCTTCCATGGTCGGGCTGAACTTGTAGCCGAACGTGCCGCCGGTGGGATTCTGGACCAGGGCCAGCTGATCGGGCTCCAGACCCAGGCCGGGGGCGATCATGTACAGGTGCAGGTGCAGGCCGATGGACTTGGAATGGATGATCAGCTTGCCGTCGTCATCAATGTAGGCAAAGCCGCAATCGGGTTCGATAGGCAGATGGGGCTGACGCTGGGTGTAGTAGCTTCCCTCGGCCACCACATCGGCCTTGTCGAAAATGGGCTTGGTTTCGCCGCCCTTGGCGATCTTCTGGATGTAATAAACATTGGGCGTGCCGGGATGGATCTCAATGGCGTCCTCGGCCATGGCCGCCGGAGCGCTCATGTATTCGGGCAGCTGCTCGATCTGGACTTTGACCTTCTTGGCCGCGGCCTTGGCCTGCTCTTCGGTGTCGGCGCAGACAATGGCAATGGCGTCGCCGTACTGGAAGATCTTCTCGTCGCAGAGAATGGGGCGATCCCAGCCGTCACCCTTGTTGGTCGGGAAGGTGATCAGACCGGTGATGCGGTTTTTGCCTTTGACGTCCTTGTGGGTCACGACCTTGACCACGCCGGGCATCTTCTCGGCTTCAGCCGTGTCGATGGACAGAATCTTGGCGTGGGAAACCTCGGCCTGCACCAGGGCGCAGCGCAGGGTTCCGGCCGGCATCTTCAGGGCCAGATCCGCGCCGTAGTCCAGGGTGCCGGTAACCTTGCCCAGCGCCGTAGGACGTGGATAGCGGGTGCCCCACACGGAACCGTCTTTGGGCAGCTTGAACTCCAGGTCAGCCGCGCTCTTTTCGCCGCGCAGCACCTTGGCCGCGTCCATGACCGCGTCGACCAGAGGCTTGTACCCGGTGCAGCGGCAGGCATTGCGATGCTTCTGAAACCAATCGCGCACATCGTCGCGGCTCGGCTTGGGATTGCTGTCGAGCAGGCCCTTGGCCGAAACGATGAAGCCCGGCGAGCAGAAGCCGCACTGCGCGCCGCCGTGGAGCATCCAGGCCAGCTGCAGGGGATGAGGGTTGGCCGGTGTGCCGATGCCTTCGATGGTCGTGATGTTCGCGCCGTCCTCGACACGCTTCATCTTCATGGCGCAGGCCCGAACCACCTTGCCGTCAATGATGACGGAGCAGGCGCCGCACTGACCTTCGCCGCAACCGACCTTGGTGCCGGTCAGCCCAAGGCTCTGCCGGATGACGTTGGCCAGGGTTTCCTCGGCGTCCACCACCAGGTTCCTGGCGATCCCATTGACCACAATCTGCTTTTTAATCATTCCCGTTCCTCCAAATACCAAGTTATTTCAAACAGGTTGAGCGACGATCCTAGAGTTTGCCGAAGCCGCAGGCCGGGTAATGGCAACTGGGGCAGCTTTCGCACAATCCTCCATGACCGAACGCGACAATATCCTTGCGTTCCAACCGCTCCCCGGTCAGCAAGCGGGGGACGACCAGATCGAAAATGCTGGCCTTGTAGTACATGACGCAGCCCGGCAGCCCGACTATGGGCACATCATCCAGGTAGGCGAGCATGAACATGGCTCCGGGATAGGTCGGCGCGCCGTAGGACACGACCTGCGCGCCCGTGGCCCGGATGGCGGCCGGAGTCTGGTCGTCGGGGTCAACGCTCATGCCGCCGGTCACGGCGATGAAATCCGCCCCCCGCCGAACCAGGGTCTGAATGGCGTCGACAGTCATGGCGACCTGGTCGGAGACAAAGATCTGATCCAGGACGCGCGACCCCAATCCTTCAAACTTTGCCGTCAGAACCGGACCGAACCCGTCCTTGATCCGCCCGGTGTAGACTTCGCTGCCCGTGGTCACCACGCCGACCGTGGCCGCCTTCAGGGGACGGACCTCCACCAGGGGGGCATGATCGCGGCAGACCTGTTCGGCCTCGTTCAGCAGCGCTTCGGGCACGGCCAGAGGAATGACCCGTGTGCCGCCGATCACCCGGCCTTTCTTGACGAACTGCCCGGTGTGGATGGTGCCGAAGGTCACGTCGGTGATGCTGTTCAGCCGGAACAAGCCCTCGACGTCGATATGGAGCACGCCGTCATGAGCGGCGACAAGGGCCGACTTCCCCTCGCACGGCGCACCAAAGGAAACGCCCTGACCCGCGGCGGCCCTGGCCAGACGGATGGCGCATTCGTCCTCGTGCACATATCCGTCCTTGGGATCAAAAACGTACAAATTGGCCTTGCCGATATTGAGCAGGGTCTGGATGTCGTCCGGCCCGACAATGTGACCACGCCGAAAAACCGGTCCCTTGCACTGCCCCGGCACGATGCGGGTGATGTCGTGACACAAAACCGTGCCGATGGCTTCTTCAACTGGAATGGCTTTCATAGTCCCCTTTTCTATGCCAAATTCGATATTGTGATTTTTTTCTTATGCCAATTGTGGCATATTTAAAAGCGCAAATCTCCCCTGGATTTCTTTAGCCGGGATTTGCAGGCAGCCGACCACATGACCTCGGAACAAACTATGCCCGGATTGACATACCAGTCGACTAAGGCAAAAAGAGAGCCAACGTCTCTCGGGATGAAGTTTTGAGACAAAATGTTTTTCAACACACTTGTTTTGTTGAATTATATTTTCATCGTTGCCGCGCAGCTGCTAAGCAAATCCAGAACAGCCCGCCCCATACGTGACAAATGGACACAGCCTCCCATTCAAAAGCGCGTCAAAAAGAAACATTATGATTTTTCCGGGCGCGACATGGCTCAAACGCGGCCCGCTCTTTCTGCCGAAGGCCGGCCGGAACTGCGACGAGACATCAATTACGCCCAAAAAGGCATAATCCATGCTATGCGCAGCAGCATTCCACCCTGTAACCATCCGAGGAACTCATGAATATCGCCATCAGCGCGGCCGGTCCGGATCTGGACAGCCCGGTTCACGCGGAATTTCGGTCCACACCCTTTCTGCTCATCGTCAACATGGAGGACATGACCTGCCGGAGCCTGGACACCGGCACCGGCGACATGACCGATCACGATTTGGCCCGCATCGTTCTTGAACATCGCTGCGAGGCCCTGATCACGGGAAAACTGAGCGATAACGCGTTCAGGCTGCTGGCCGATGACGGCGTGACCCGCTACAAGGGACACGGACTGACGGCGAGGGAAGCCCTGACGGCCATGGAACAAAGGGAATTAAACTTTATCCGCAACGCGGAAGGTACGGACAGTTGCGAGAGCAACCATCACGGATTGGAAGACTTGCGGGTCTGCAGTGAGCACACCCATTAAAAGGACACGGCCCGAAAACGGTCAGACCGCCCGGCGCTGCTCCTGGGGTCTGACCGCAGCCGTCACCGAGGATCTGGACCTCTTTTCGCCAAAGCTCTGAATATTGCCTTCGAATATTGCCTTGGCCTGGGCCACGGCCGTTTTTTCCACGGCTGTGAACCAGGCGTTGAACTGGTCCCGAAATCTGCGGCCGGCCGGGGTCAGCCGGTACCCCCCGCGCTTGGCGCCGGCCGTTTCCACCAGCACCTGACCCAACACTTCCTCTGTGGCCCGGAGCTTACCCCAGGCCGCCCGGTAGGACATGCCCAAGGACTCGGCCGCCTTGCGCAACGAGCCATATTCCTCGATCCTGTCCAGCAGCATGACCCGGCCCATGCCGAAATACACGCTTTCCCCGGACTCCAGCCACAAATGCATGCGAACGGTGGGAGTTTTCATGATGGGCCTCACTTGCCGAAAGAGCATTTGGGATAGGTGCAGCGTTTGCACTGCATGCACATGCCGCCGTGACCCAGACGGGCCAGCTCCCGACGCGACGGCGACATCCCGGCCAGGACCCTGGGCAGCAGGATGTCCAGCCCCGTGGTTTTGAAGTACAGGGCGCAGGCCGGAACGCCGATGACCTCCACTGCGCCGATCCGGGCCAACAGCGTCATGGCTCCGGGCAAAATGGGCGTGCCGTAGCGCATGCTCTCCACGCCGGCGTCGGCCAGGCCCAGACGGGTCACATCGCCGGGGTCCACGGACAGCCCGGCCGTGGTGACGAGGAGTTCAACGCCCCGGCCGACCATGTCCCGGACAGCGGAGCAGATCCGGTCCCGGTCGTCGGGGACGATTTCCGCCGCAACTACAGGACAGCCGTAGGCCTCCACCTTGGCCGTGATGATGGGCACAAAGCGGTCTTCGATCAGCCCCTGGAAAACCTCGGTGCCCGTGACCAGGATGCCGACCTTCAGCCGACGCAAGGGGCGGATTTCCAGCAACGGCCCGGCGTTCAGCACGTCCAGGACATGAGCCAGCACGCTCCGTTCAAGATAGAGGGGAATGGCCCGCGTGGCCGCGATCTGCTGCCCCTTTTCGACCACGCTGCAGGCGTGACGGGTGGCGCACATAACCCCGGGGATGGAGTTGAACTCCTCCAGCGCGTCTTCCCGCACGCAGAGCAGCCCGTCGCGCTCGGCGGTCATGACGATCTTGCCCTCACGCGGTCGGCCGGAAGCGTCGACACCGTCGCCGGCCAAGGCCCTGGCCATGACGCGGGCCGCATCGTCCTCGTGCACCCAGGTCTCGTCGGAACTCTCCTCCTGCACATAGACCTCAAAACGCCCCATGCGCTGCAGCCGGCAGACATCGCCGACATCAAGCACCTGCCCCCGGGCAAAGGCCGCGTCCTTGCTCTGTCCCGGTTCGATGCAGGTCATGTCGTGCAGGGCCGTCCTGCCCACGGCTTCTTCCGTCGTCACCACCCGCAGCTTGGGTCCGGAAAAACCCAGTTCCCTGCGGTCGTGTCCGCCGATCCACCCCGCGTAGGGCGATTCCCCCCGACACGATCGACAGACCCGGCCATCCCGGACCGGGTAGGCCTGATCGCAGGACGGACAGGCGGCGATGCCACCTTTGCCCCGGCCGCCCATGTACTCCGACCGCAAAGTGATTTCCGTTACGGAGCAGATGGTTGAACCGGCGGCCCGGATTTCCTCACGCAGGCGGTCGCTGTCCTGTTCGCGCTTCGGTTTTTCCTTGAAGAGCCATTCCCGGATGGTCGGATAGGGGGTCAATCTGGCCGTTTCCACGGCCACCCGCACGCCCTGGCCCGTATGCTTGTTGAACAGGGACACGGCGTACAAGCCCAGATTGAAAATGCGCAGCCAGCCGTTGCCCACGGTGCAGGGGGTCAGCATCTGCACGGCATCGGGCAGACACCAGGCGGTTTCGGAAATGGCGTCGAACAGCACGCCTTCGGGAATGTGCTGCCTGGCCTCATGGACCATGAACCCGCCAAGAATCAGACCCGGAGCCGCGTAGCCGTGAAATCTGGCTGCGGCATCAATGAATTCGTCCACGGTGTATGGTCCGATGACAGGGCTGGCATAACACAGGGCGGAAGAACCTTCGGGCATGTTCATGTGGGCTCCAGAGCAGAAGATTTCAGGGTGGAATAACGCGAAACATAACACGTTCCACCTGACCCTCAACACCCGTCTCTGAAGCTAATCAACAGTTTGAACCCGCATCAAAACAAGACAACCCTCTAAAATTACGACACAACACAGGTAAGCAAGAAATTCGAGTCTGGTCCGCGCCAAGGGCTGATACTTATGCCTTGTTTGACATCATGCTTTGTGCCAGAAATTCTCTCACCAGCCTGCAACGGCCCGAACACCCCTACGATCTGGCACGGATGGTCATGACGAAAATCGACATACTGCACTTGAATACTTTGACTTCCTGTGAAAAATCAGCCCGTCGGTTTTTCCTGGAATTATGCTGGAAAAACCACCAACGGTTTTGTCCGGCCTGTAAAAATCGTAAATTATATCGCCTCGCCGACAACCGCCGACGCTGCGGACGCTGCGGGTACACGTTTCATGATTTCAGCCGCCGCTTTCTGAACCGCTGCGCCTTCACGTCAAGGCAATGGCTATGGTTTCTGAAGCTGTTCGCCCTGGATATCCCTCCCGCCACGGTCGCCACGGAAATGTCCGTGACCTACGCCACCGTGCTCAAGGCCGCGGATACTGTTCGCCGGGCCATCCTGGCTCAAGCCCTGGATGCCAAACCGCTTTACGAAGCCGGAGTCTGGGCCGGACCGGGCAATCCCAAACCGATACAGGACATTGTCGACGCCCCGGTCTTCGGCATGATCGAGGTCGGCGGCGTGGCCATCTGCGACCTCCTGCCCGAACTGAGCGCCGAGAATATCCTGCACTTCAAGCTCAACTTCTGCCTGAAAACGGCCAGCATCGGCCAGGTGGTCTACACCGCCCCCTACAAACACTACCAGGCTCTGGTGTCCTGCGGGCCGGGGCTGTGGCCGGCCCGCTACATCCGCCATGAGGACAAACGCCTGCCTGTGGACAGCGCCCCGTTCTGGATTTTCGCCAAGCAGCGGCTGCGCCTACTGCGCGGCGTGCCGGCGTCTCATTTTGCCCTGTATCTGAAGGAATGCGAACTGCGCTACAATTCCCGCGACCAGGACCTGATCCAGATCCTGGCCCAACTCCTGTGCTCTTTTGTGCCTCAGCACGGACAATGAAACCGGCCATGCCGCTCGACCGACATCATGAGCCACCGCAGGGCGCACGGACATCCAGTATGCGAAATACAAAGACACGAATTGCTCGCACTCAGCCCGACATGTTCGTCAAGGACTTCACCCATAAAGAGCACAATGCCATCAATGACAGACACGCTGCGATCATTGTAAATGCAGCCTGATCGGCGAACACACCGGAAGCGGAGCAGATCCACAGCCGTCGAGAACCCCAAAATCATCGCTTCCTCGGCTCAGCAATGTTCAACGCTCTCGCTCATGCATCGGCTTTATCAATCGTTAATGCCTGCCATGATTGGTTCTGTGTATTTGACTATACGGCCAACCTTGTATTTATGAATCCTAGCTGATTTTGGCGCACGCTAACCTCCCAAAAATCCAAGACACCACGGATCGCACACCGCATCGCGGGAGTTTTCGTTTGAAAAGAAACAAAAAAATCGTACTGTTATGCCACTGTCTTCTCAACTCCAACGCCAAGATTAACGGTCTGGCCCTTTACGGCGGAGCGCATGAGCCGGTTGTCGGCAAATACCTGTCAGCAGGTGCCGGTATCATTCAGCTGCCTTGTCCGGAAACCACCTATCTCGGCCTGAAACGCTGGGGCATGACCAGAGACCAGTACGACACGCCGTTCTATCGCCGCCATTGCCGGGCCCTGCTTCAACCGTACATCGACCAGTTACTCGACTACCGCCGCAACGGCTGCAGCATCGAGGCGGTCGTCGGCGTTGACGGCAGTCCCAGCTGTGGGGTGCGTTTCAGCTGTGAGGGCTATTGCGGCGGCATGATCGATTACCAACACCCCCAGAGCGCGCATGAAGTGGCGGGAAAAGGGGTTTTCGTCGATGAATTGGCCCAGATGCTCGACGAAAACAACATCGCCATACTATTTGAATCCATCAATGAAAATGAACCCTTGTGAAACACGGCGAACCTTGCGGCACGTCCCGAACCCGAGGCTGCAGCCATGAGCCGGTACTGTGGGCAACTTGCCGCCACCACCTCGGCCCTGTTGACGCTTGAGCGGGGCATTGCCGGCATCGCCTTTCTCTCCGACCGTGAAGAATTTGACCAGACGCCGGCTCCGGCGGTGCGGGCCAAAATCGCGTACTGTGTTGCGGTCAAGGCGGCCATGGCCGGAAAGCGTGTCAAAGTGGCGACCGGATTTTCCGGATGCAACGGCGGCAGTCGGGCGCTTGGGATGATCCCCCCGGACGAGGCCTTTACCAGCGGAAGTCATTACCACGGCTTCGGTCTCTACCACGACATGCCGACCAGCAGGCAGGTGGCGGAAACCATGACCGCGCGGGACAGGTCCTGTCATGGAGTCCTCGTTCAGCCCCTTGGTCAATTTGCAGAAAAAGATCCCGACGTGGTCATCCTGGTCACCGATGCGCGAAACGCCATGCGGCTGATTCAGGGCTACTCCTACCATCACGGATCCCAGCCAACGTTTAAAATGGCCGGCAATCAGGCTCTTTGCAGTGAATGCACCGCCTACCCCCTGGCAACGGGAGGCATGAACGTTTCCATGCTCTGCTCCGGAACCAGGCATCTGGCGCGCTGGAAGTCGCACGAACTGGCCATCGGAATCCCTTTCGACAAATTTCCGATGACCGTCGACGGACTTCTGCGCACAGCCAACGCCGTCGAACTGGACCCGGCCAAGCAACGGATCCGCGAACAACTCCTCAGCCAGGGCCTTCCCGACCCGCATTTTCGTTTCGGCTACACCTATTACACTGATCTTGAGAAAAAAAAGGCGGAACAGCGCCGCCAAAGGCCATGAATCATTTCAATTCCTCCGCTGTAGCCTCATGCAGTTGCGACCCCGAAAAATTCGTGGTCTCCGGCCTGCATCATTCCTTCCAGGGCGACGGCGACAGCTCGGTCACGGTTATCGGCGACATCAATTTTTGCGTGCGCCCGTTCGAATTCGTGGCGGTGGTCGGCCCCAGCGGCTGCGGCAAGAGCACCCTGCTCAACATCATGTCCGGCCTGCTGCGTCCGCAAGCAGGATCGGTCTTCCTCGACGGGCAACAGTTGACCGGCATTACCCCGAGAATCGGCTATATCTCCCAGTCGGACAGTCTTCTCCCCTGGCGCACGACCCTGGCCAATGTCGAACTGGGCATGGAACTGCGAGGCGTGCCAAAAGCGGAGCGACGGGACAAGGCCATGGACCTCGTCCACCAGGCGGGTCTGACCGGTTTCGAAAATGTCTACCCCTACCAGCTTTCCGGCGGCATGCGCAAACGCGTCGACATCATCAGGGTTCTGGCCATGGAGCCGGAAATCATCTTTATGGATGAACCCTTTGCCTCCCTCGACATCTTCACCCGCGAGATGCTGCAGAGCTACATCCTGAACCTCTGGCAGACCACCCGGCGCACGGTGATCTTCATCACGCACGACCTGACAGAGGCGATCATGCTTGCCGACCGGGTGCTGATTCTGACCCGACGGCCGGCTCGGGTTAAGGCCGAACACCTCGTCACCCTCCCTCGTCCGCGCACTCCTGCCGAGTTGCGCTTCGACCCGGCGTTCATTCATCTGCACAAACAAATCTGGAACGACTTGCAGGACGAAGTCCAGGTCCGGGAAAACCTATGAACATCCTCGGCATGCATCCCCGTGGCGCAGCCATGCAGATCGTCCTCCGCACGGTTCTCTTTCTGCTGTTCATGGCCGCGTGGGAACTGATGGCCCGAAGCGGGGTCATCAACCCCTTCTACAGCAGTCAGCCAAGTCAGATTCTCCGCGACCTTCCACTGTTTTACCACGAAGGCGGTTTGCTCAAGCATACCGGCGTCACCCTGACCGAGGCGCTGTGGGGCCTGCTTTTCGGAACATTTTTCGGCATTGCAGTCGCGTTCCTGCTGGGGATCTTTGAATTTCTCGGCAAGGTGTTCGAGCCGTTCATTACCGCCTTGTACGGCATTCCGAAACTCGCCCTGGCACCGATTTTCGTGCTGTGGTTCGGGCTTGGCATCGAATCAAAGGTCATCATGGCCAGTCTTCTGGTCTTCTTCCTGGTGTTTTTCAGCACCTACGGCGGTATCAAGAGCGTTGATCGCCACCTGCTCACCTCGGTCCGGCTGATGGGCGCGACCCAACTGCAGATCATCCTCAAGGTTATCCTGCCGTCTTCGGCACCCTGGATTCTGGCAGGAGTCCGCGGCGGCCTGGGGGCATCGCTGATCGGCGCCATCGTCGGCGAATACATGGGCGCCAGCGCCGGGCTGGGCTGGGTCATTTCCTCCGCAACGTCCTTTTTTCAGGTCGACCGGGTCATGTCCTGCATCCTGATCCTCTTCGTGGTGGGCATCGTCTTCAACTTCATCCTGAAACATATCGAAAAACTGCTCCTGAAGTGGCGGCCCCCCCTTGATTACAGCGGCACCCTGTAACTTCTGCACCGGATTACCGGTGAAAGATACCCTTACCCACACAACAAACCGGAGGATACGCACAATGAAGAAGACACTGAGCTTGCTTGGTCTTGTCGGCCTGACCCTGCTCTTGCTGACGCAAAATGCCCTGAGCGCCGAAAGCGGTCAGGACAAGCCGATCCCGCTGACCGTCGCCGAACTGCGCAGTGAATTCTGGCTTCCGGCCTATCTTGCCGAAACCCTCGGCTTTTACAAAGAAGAAGGGTTGAATGTGACCTTTGTCACCACCAAGGATGGCCCGGTGGCCTTTCAGGGCATGCATGCAGGCAGCGCCGACCTCACCATGCTCAGCACCGAACCGGTGCTCCGCGCCCAGGCCAAGGGCCTGGAGTCGACCATCATCATGTCCACCCTGACCAACAAGCCCTACATGTTCGTGGGATCTCCGGAAATCACCGAAGTCACTCAGCTGAAGGGGAAAACCATCTTTGCCGGAGCTCCCGGCTCGGCCCCCCACTCCTTTGCCCTGTCCATCCTGGCCAAAGCGGGCATGAAGGACACCGACGTCAACTGGGCGCAGATGGACTACGGCGCATCTCTGGCCGCCCTGGAAAAAGGCCATATTGACGCCTGCTATATCCGCTCCACCGCCAAAAAAGAAATCGCCGCCATCGGCGCCAATATCCTTGTTGACGTCTCCGACCCAGCACAACACATGGAAATATACGGAACGCCCCGCTACGAATCGACCATCGTTACCGGCACCAAGAAATTCGTCAGCGAGAATCCGGAAACCATCCAGAAGTTCGCCAATGCCGTGGTCCGGGCCATGATCTGGCTCAACCAGAACAGTGACGAGGCGGCGGCGGAAAAGGCCTTGCCGATGTTCCCCGCCGGCAACATGGCCGCCCACAATATCGCCTATCTGCGGCCATCGCTGTCCGTCGACGGCATCATAACCCCGGAAGGACACGCCACCATTGTCTCCTTCAGCCTCGCGGAAAAGATCATTGACCGCGACATTCCCTTTGACGAAATCAACGACATGTCTTTCGTCAAGGCTGCTCACGAAAAATTCAAATAAACCGTCCCCGCAGTCCGGGTGAGCAAGCGAGCAATCT